>CAZIBD010000035.1:0-31860 GCA_964536935.1 uncultured bacterium
TGGGAGGCGGGCGGCTACGGCGCGGCCGGGCCCGCCACCAAGGACGAGCTGCTCGAGGCCTGGGACGCGGCGGACCAATTGCTGGCGGAGTCCTGGCCGAACATCCCACCCGAGCGCTTCTTCGAGGAAGCGAATGCGTTCGGTCTGTGGACGGCGCCCGTCATCACGACGCTGCTCTACCTCGTCGACAACGAGGTCCACCACCGCGGGCAGGGCTACGTCTACCTGCGCATGCTCGGCATCACGCCGCCGCTGTTCTACCAGCGGCAGATGGCGGGGACCGGCGAGGACGGGGCCTAGCGAGGGCCGGCGTCTCGAGCCGACGCGATCGCTCGCTCCGTCCCCGGCGCTCCTGGACCCAGCGTCCACGGTTCAGCGCATACCATGGGGCCATCATGAACGTGAGCCGTCAGAGCGCCCGCAACCCCGCCCCCCGCAACTCCCCCGTCGGCAACGGCGGTCCGGTGAGCACGTACCTCCGGCACCACTACCGCCACTTCAACGCCGCCACGCTCATCGATGCGGCCGACGCCTACGTCCGTCACCTCGAGGGAGGTGGCGCCATGATGGTCACGCTCGCCGGCGCCATGAGCACCGGGGAGCTGGGGCTGTCGCTGGCGGAGATGATCCGCCAGGACAAGGTGCACATCCTCAGCACGACCGGCGCCAACCTCGAGGAGGACGTCTTCAACCTCATCGCCCACGACTTCTACGAGAGGGTTCCGCACTACCGGGACCTCACGCCGGTGGAGGAGCAGGGCCTGCTCGAGCGGCACATGAACCGCGTCACCGACACCTGCATCCCCGAGGAGGAGGCCATGCGCCGACTGGAGGGTGCCCTCCTGGACGAGTGGCTCCGGGCGGAGCGGGCGGGCGAGCGGCTGTTCCCGCACGAGTTCCTCTACCGCATCCTCCGCAGCGGCGTGCTCGAAGAGCACTACCAGATCGATCCGAAGGACTCCTGGCTGCTCGCCGCCGCCGAGAAGGACCTTCCGATCGTGACGCCCGGCTGGGAGGACTCCACCACCGGCAACATGTTCGCGGCCCACACCATGACCGGTGAGATCCGGGACGCGAACGTCGTCAGGGGCGGCATCGAGGCCATGGCTTCGCTGGCCGACTGGTACACGCGCACGGCACAGGACCGCAGCGTCGGCTTCTTCCAGATCGGCGGCGGCATCGCCGGCGACTTCCCGATCTGCGTGGTGCCCATGCTCCACCAGGACCTCCAGCGGGAGGGCGTACCGATGTGGGGTTACTTCTGCCAGATCAGCGACTCGACCACGAGCTACGGCTCCTACTCCGGTGCCGTCCCCAACGAGAAGATCACCTGGGGAAAGCTGTCGGTCGAGACCCCGAGGTACATCGTCGAGTCCGACGCCACCATCGTCGCGCCGCTGATGTTCGCGCTGGTGCTGGGGCAGTAGGCGCCCGGGACACCGTTTCGGAGCGGAGGTTCGCATGAGCGGCTCGAGAGACCGGGTGAGGCGCGCCCGCGAGGTGGTGATCGTCAGTGCCGTGCGCACGCCCATCGGGCGCATCCGCGGGGCGCTCTCCGAGGTGCGGCCCGACGATCTCGCGGCCCTCGCAGTGAAGGAGGCCGTGGCGCGCGCCGGCGTTCCGCCCGAGCAGATCGAGGAGGTGTACCTCGGTTGCGCCAACCAGGCGGGCGAGGACAACCGCAACGTGGCGCGCATGGCGTTGCTGCTGGCGGGGCTGCCCGAGACCGTGGCCGGCGTGACGGTCAACCGGCTCTGCGCCAGCGGCCTGAACGCCGTCAACCAGGCGGCCAGGGCCATCGCCCTGGGCGAGGGCGACGTGTTCGTGGCCGGCGGCGTGGAGAGCATGACGCGCGCGCCGTATTCCCTACCCAAGAACGCGCGTCCCTTCGGACCCTCGGGCAACGCGACCGCCTGGGACACGACCCTGGGGTGGCGCTACCCCAATCCCGCGCTCGAGGCGCTCTACCCGCTGGAGGCGATGGGGGAGACGGCCGAGAACATCTACGAGCGGAGCCGTGACGGCGTCGTGGCGGGCGGCGTGATCACGCGCGAGGAGCAGGATCGCTTCGCCCTGCAGAGCCATGTCCGCGCCGTCGACGCCATCAACAGCGGTCGCTTCGCCGACGAGATCGTGCCGGTCACGGTTCCTCGGCGCCGCGGCGTTCCGGTGGTCGTGGATGTCGACGAGCACCCGCGCTACCGCCTGGAGGGGGAGCGCTACGTGGTCGATACCGACCTGCAGGCGCTCGGCAGGCTCGGCCCCGCGTTTCGGCAGGGCGGGACGGTGACCGCGGGCAACGCCAGCGGGCTCAACGACGGCGCCGCCGCGCTGGTGCTGGTGGCTGCCGACAGGGCCGAAGCCCTGGGGCTTCGACCCATGGCGCGATGGGTCGCGTCCGGCGCCGCCGGTATCGATCCGCGCGTGATGGGGCTGGGGCCCGTGGGCGCGACCCGCAAGGCGCTCGAGCGTGCCGGCCTGGCGATGGAGGACATCGACCTGGTGGAGCTCAACGAGGCCTTCGCCGTGCAGGCGCTGGCGGTGATGCGCGAGCTCGGCCTGAGCGAAGACGTCACCAACGTCAATGGAGGCGCCATCGCGCTGGGCCACCCGCTCGGCTGCTCGGGCGCACGCATCCTCACCACACTGCTGCACGAGATGCGGCGCCGCGAACGAGCGGGCTCCCCCGTGCGCTATGGGCTGGCGACGCTCTGCGTGGGCGTCGGTCAGGGGGAGGCCACGGTGGTGGAGCTTCTGGGGGACGGCGGGTAGGATCCTCGTAGGCCCCTGCCGCCACCGTGCGGCGCTCGGTCGCCTCGCCTCGATCGAACCCCGGCGCGGTGCGCCGAGCGAAGAGGCGCTCTCGGGCGGGCCGAGGTAGACCGCCTGGAGCGGCGTGGCTGCGCGCAGTGACCGCCGTCCCGGGGACCCGGACACGGCTTCCTATACTGGGCGGCACCAGCCGATCGGCGCGGACGCGAGGGACGACGCGCGATCCGCCGACCAGGCGACCTGCCCCCCGAACCCTTCCGTTTTGCGCTTGCTCGCCTGGCTGGGCCCGTCGGGCCGCGAGGGCTGCTCTGCGCTGCGTGGGGAACGCGGCTCCCTCCACACGGGAGCGCGAGGCCCCAGGCGGCGGAGCCCATCTCGTAGGACGTCCTGCTCGCAACGTCGTTCGCTCGGGAAGGAGGTGAGGGAACCGATCCTCATCGATTCCGAGAACCGTCGTGCAGTGCGTCGTGGAGCTTGCTGTCCGCTGCCGCTCGGCGCGCCCGTCGCGACCGGGGAGGCATCGGGCCGGAAGGTGGGAGACGTATGGCAAGCCTGGAAGAGTTCCGCAAGATCTGGGAGGAAGCCTTCAACAGAGGGGACCTGAGTGCGATCGGCGAGCTCTACGCCACGGACGCCCGCTACTACACCTCGGACGGAAAGGTCGACGAGGGCCGCGAAGCGATCGTGAAGGCACGCCAGAAGGAACACGACGACATGCTCAGGGCCCTGGGCATCCGGACGATCCAGAGCAAGATCGTGAAGCACGAGCGCATGGAGCTCGGCGAGACGGCCGTCGAGATCGGTGGCTTCACCCTCACCTCCGACGGCAAGGAGGTCAACCGGGGGTTCTACATGGGGGTCGCCAGGAAGGTCGGCGGCGAGTGGATGTTGGTCCGTCACATGGCCACCAGCCTGCAGCCGACGCCGGCGCAGCAGGAGGGCCTCATGGCGGGCATGGCCTGAGCCCCGGCCGGAGTCCTTGGCTTCGTCGCGAACGACGCCGCGGCCTACGTGGCCGCGGCGTCGTTTGAGGGTGGGTGCGCGTGCCAACCCCGAGCGGGTCGAGGACGCCGGAAGCCCGGCGCGACAGCCGAATGTCCCTTGGAGACAGGCCCCTGCGCGGTCTATCTGTGAGGAGACTCGAAGCATCGAGGGGTGTGAAGGAGGTGATCGTCGTACGGCAGTCCCTGCGCGAGCGGTGCGGCCCTGGGAGGCGCGTCGCGCGGGGCGGAGCTGGGTTGTCACCGAGGACGGCGAGGGCGAAGGGGGGTCCTCGACGCCGACGCGTGGAGGCCGGCCCGGCTGCGTTGCCGCCGGGGCGGCCGCACCGCGAGATTCGCAAGGAGAACCGCATGGTACGCATCCGATTCGTGATGACGCTCCTGCTCGCCGGGCTGATCGGCATGGCCGGTCTAGCCCTCGCCCAGGACGTCACCCTCCGGGCGCTCTTCATGCAACAGGCGGCCTACAGCGACTCCGACGTGCGCAGCATGACCGCCGACTTCGAGCAGCAGCACCCGGGCATCAAGGTGGACGTGGAGTTCGTCTCCTACGAAGCCCTGCACAACAAGATCATCACGGCGGCCGCGGCCGGTGCCGGCGGCTACGACGTGGTGCTCTTCGACGTGATCTGGCCGGCCGAGTTCGCCAAGAACAACGTCCTGGTGGACATCACCGGCAAGCTGCCGCAGGACATGATCGATCAGGTCGTGCCGGGTGCGTGGACCACGGTCATGTACGACGGTCACTACTACGGCATCCCGTGGATCCTCGATACCAAGTACCTCTTCTACAACAAGGACATGCTGCAGAAGGCGGGCATCGCGGCCCCGCCCAAGACCTGGCAGGAGCTGCTCGACCAGTCCAAGAAGATCAAGGACGCGGGCATCGTCCAGTACCCCATCGTGTGGAGCTGGGGACAGGCCGAGGCCATCATCTGCGACTACACGACCCTGCTGTCGGCATTCGGCGGAAGCTTCTTCGACAACGGCCAGCCCATGTTCAACCAGGGCGGCGGGCTCGAAGCGCTGCAGTTCATGAAGCAATCGCTCGACCAGGGGCTCAGCAACCCCGCCTCCACCGAGTCGCTGGAAGAGGATGTGCGGCGCATCTTCTCGTCCGGGCAGGCGGCCTTCGCGTTGAACTGGACCTACATGTACAACCTGGCCAACGACCCCAAGGAGTCGCAGGTGGCGGGACAGGTCGAAGTCGTCCCGGCCCCTGGTGACGGGACCCACTCGCAGGTCTCGGCCGTCAACGGCTCGATGGGGTTGGGGATCACCACGGGGTCCACCCACCCCGACGAGGCCTACCAGTACATCCAGTACCTGACCAGCCGTCCGGTGCAGGAGAAGTACGCCAAGCTGTCGTTGCCGATCTGGAAGGCGTCGTACGACGACCCTGCGGTGGCGCAGGGTCAGGAGTCGCTGATCGCCGCTGCCAAGCAGTCGCTGGGCGTGATGTTCCCGCGGCCGCTGCTCATCCAGTACCCGCAGTTCAGCACCTGGCTGCAGACCGACATCCACCGTGCGCTCCTCAACCAGGCGTCTCCCAAGGACGCGTTGGACAACACGGCCAAGCAGGTGGTCCAGAACAAGCTGGACTGAGCTCCAGCTGAGGTTCCTTCGTGATCGACGTCCCCGAGCCGTCCGGTCTTCCACGGCGAACGCCGCGCCGTTCGGCGCGCGGCGTTCGCCGTGCCGCGTTGCCGTGGCTCATGCTGCTGCCGGCGCTGGCCGTGGTGGGCGGGGTCGTCGGCTACCCCTTCGTGCGCACGCTCTACCTGGGCTTCTTCCGCGCTCCGTTGCTCGGCAGGACCCGGACCTTCGTGGGGCTCGGCAACTACCTCCACGCCTTCGAGCGGCCGGAGTTCCGCGCAGCGGTGGGGCACACCCTGTACTTCACCGTGGGGTCGATCGGTCTGGAGCTGGTCCTGGGCGTGGCGGTGGCGTTGTTCCTCAACCGCGCCTTCGTCGGTCAGCGCTTCCTCAGGGCGCTGCTCATCCTGCCGCTGGCACTGCCGACGGTGGTCAACGCGGTGATGTGGCGCTGGATCTACAACCCCGAGTACGGAGCGCTCAACGCCCTGTTGACCCAGACCCACATCCTGGGCGGCTACCGGAGCTGGCTGGGCGCGCCCGGCATCGCCATGAACATGATCATCGTGGCCGACGTGTGGAAGAACTTCACGCTGGTGGCGCTCCTGGTGCTGGCAGCCCTGCAGACCATCCCGGTGGAGCTGCACGACGCGGCACGTGTCGACGGCGCGGGCGCCCTCCAGCGGCTGCGCTACATCACCCTGCCCGGCATCCGGCCGGCGCTGCTCGTGGCGCTGGTACTGCGCACGGTGGAAGCGCTCAAGGTCTTCGACATCATCTACGTGATGACCCGGGGCGGGCCGGCCAGCTCCACCAAGACGCTGTCGTTCCTGGTCTATGAGGAGGCCTTCAGCTTCCTGCACCTCGGCAGTGCGGCCGCGTATGCCTTCTTGACGGTGGCGTTGATCATGGTCTTCGTGATCGTCTACATCCGCCTGTTGCAGTCGCGCGGAGTGGCGGGATGAACGGGGCGGGCGCCATCGCCAGCGCGCGCCGGCGCAGGAGGACGCTGGTCGAGGCGGTGCTGACCTACGCAGGGGCGGTGCTGCTGGCAACGTTCCTGCTGGCGCCGTTCGTGTGGCTCCTCATCTCCAGCCTGGCGCCGCTGGCCGACCTGATCCAGAGGCCGCTGCACTGGATCCCGCCGCACGCCTCCTTCGACCGCTACCGCGCCATCTTCTTCGGGGCCGACGGGCGCGACTTCCGGTTCGCGCTGCGCAACAGCGCGATCGTGGCGGGCACCGCCACCACCATCAGTCTGGTCGCGGGGATGTTCGGAGCCTACGCGCTGTCGCGCTTCCCCAGCCGCGGCCGCAGCGGGCTGCTCTATCTGATGTTGGCCACCTACATGACGCCGCCCGTGGCCATCTTGCTGCCGCTCTATCTGATCCTCAGCCGCCTCGGCCTGCTCAACAACGTGCTCGGTCTGGCGCTGGTCTATACCTCGTTCCTCACGCCCTTCCTGACCTGGATCCTGAAGGGCTTCTTCGATGCCATTCCCGAGGAGCTGGAGGAGGCCGCCCGTATCGACGGCGCCTCGCGCGTAGGCTCGATGGTACGGGTGATCCTGCCGCTGTCGTTGCCGGGGGTCATCACGGCGGTGCTCTTCGGCATCATCCTCGCCTGGGACGAGTTCCTCTACGCGCTCATCTTCACCAGCTCCGATGCCGCCAAGACGCTGCCCGTCGCGATCTCGGAGTTCACCTCGCGCTTCGCCGTCGACTACGGCCTGATGGCCGCGGGCGGCATCATCGCCGCGCTACCGCCGCTGATCCTGGCGTTCGCGCTGCAGCGCTACCTCATCGCCGGCCTCACGGCAGGTAGCGTGAAGGGGTGAGCATGGACCATGCCGCACGAGAGCTCGAGATGGGAGCCGCCCTGCGCCGGGAGATCGGAGGCCAGCGGGAGATGGTGGCGAGGACGCTTCGCGACGCCGCGCTCGCGTGGCAGCTCGACGCGCTCGCCGCGGACGTGCGGGCATCGGGCGAGCTGCTCGTCACCGGGATGGGATCCTCGCTCCACGCCGGACAGATCGTGACCCAGGTGCTGCGCCGGAAGGGGATCCGGGCCTGGGCGCTGGCGACCTCGGAGCTGCTGCACTACGGCGAGGCGGTGCCCGTCCGGCCGCTTCTGCTGGTGAGCCAGTCGGGCGCATCGGTGGAGATCGAGCGCCTGCTGGCGCGGGGGCGCGAAGGCGTGCATGCCCTCACGCTCGACCCGGCCAGCCCCCTCGGGCGCTTCGGGGCCGCCGTGATCCCGGGTGGGCCTGAGCGCGCCTACGCCGCCACCCGTTCGTTCACGACCACGGTGGCCGCGCTGTTCGCCCTGGCGAGCCGTCTGGGGGTCGGGATCGAGCTGGAGGAGCTCGCACCGTCCATGGAGCCTGCGCTGGGGGAACTCGCCCACCTCGATACGGCCCTCGACCGGCTGCAGCGTGCCGAGGCGATCTTCGTGACGGGCCGGGGGCCGCTCCACGGGCTGGCCGAGTACGTGGCGCTCGTATTGATGGAGCTCGCCCGCCTGCCGTGCGCGGCGCTCGAATCGGCGCAGTTCCGGCACGGCCCGCTGGAGGCGGCCGGCGAGCGGCTGGCGGTGCTGGCGTTGACGGCGCGGGGCAGCACCGGGGGCCTGGTGCGGCGCTTCGCGAATGAGCTGGCGCATGCCGGCAGCCCGACCGTCCTGCTCGATGCGGGAGGCGAGGCTCCGCCGGACGGTGCCGTCGTGAGCGTCGGCCTTCCCGGCACCGAGGAAGCCGGCGCGGTGCTTCCGCTGGCGGTGGTGGCGCAGCGGCTGGCGGTCGCCCTGGCCGAGGCGCGTGGGATCCGGCCGGGCGTGCCGCTCCGGTCGGAGAAGATCACGCGTGAGGAGTGACGGCACAGCTGCCGATGCGGGCGCACCTGCCGCGCCCCGCCCGGTCCACCTGATCGGGAATGTCAACCTCGACATCGTCCTGGGCGCGGTGACGCCCTGGCCCACGCCCGGGACGGAGCGGATCGTGGAGCGGCGGGAGGCGCGTGTCGGCGGCGCGGCGGGCGTGGCGGCGATGGCCTTGCAGGCGCTCGGAACGCCGTTCCGGCTGCACGCCCGCATCGGCGACGACGCCTTCGGCGACGTCGTGCGGCACGAGATGGGCCCGGCCGGAAGGCAGTTGGAGCGGGTCCACGCCCACACGGGGACCTCGGTCGGCGTGACCCATCCTCACGGCGAGCGGACCTTCTTCACCGAGCTGGGTCATCTGGCGGAGCTCGACCTGGCCGGCGTCGCCGCGGAGCTGGAGCGCTCCGAGCCCGGATGGGCGCTGGTCTGCGGCTACTTCTTGCTGCCGGCCCTGCGGCACGGCGGAGGACGGGACCTGATGCGCCGGACACGGGAGGCGGGGCACCGGCTGCTCTTCGACGGCGGGTGGCCCAGCGAGGGGTTCGACGGTCTCGTCCGCGAGGAGCTGGACGCGCTGCTCCCCTTCGTCGACGTGGTGCTCCCGAACGAGGCCGAGGCGCTGGCGTGGGCTGCGACCGACTCGTTGCCGGAGGCGATCCGGCATCTGGAGCGGGCGGGAGGCCGGGCCGTCGTCAAGCGGGGGGCGGCCGGGGCGAGCTGGATGGAGCAGGGGCGCGTGCGGAACGCCCCGGCCCCGGATCTCGCCGTCGCAGACACGGTGGGCTGCGGTGACGCCTTCAACGCTGCGCTGCTCGTCGTGGTGCGGGGCGGAGGCTCGTGGCCGGAGGCGGTAGCGCGGGCCGTACGCTACGCCAGCCGCGTCGCGGCGAGCGCGCCGAGGCGCTACCCGGCCGAGCTCGACCCGGCTTGAACGCCTGTACGACGTGGTGCGGGCGAGGGGCCGGATCTCGCCGCCGCGGCCCGCACGGAGCCCGGGCCTTCCGGTGCAGTCCTGCCGGGCCCGGGCCCGGCCGCGTGGGCGCTAGTGGAACTCGGGCCGGCCGGGCACGTCGGCCGAGCCGTAGAGCCGTTCACGTGCCACGCGCAGGGCTACCGCCGCGAGGTCACTGCCGTTGTCGTAGGCGCGAGCCAGCTTCTCGAGCTGGTTCTGGATGACGGGCTCGAGCTGGTGGGCGCGCTGCCTGTAGTGCCCGCTGTAGTTGAAGTGCTGGCCCGCCTTGACCACGTCGCCCACGGAGAGGGCATCCTCCCCGACGTGGGTCTCGGCCAGCGACCGGTCGCGCAGCTCGAGCAATCTGCGGTACAGCGCGACCAGGCGGTCGAAGTCGGGCCGTGCCGTCGGGGGCGCAGCGGGTTCGTTTTCGTCCCGATGGGCATGGATGCCGGAAGGTGCCGGTCTGGGCCGGCGAAACCAGGGGTGCTCGCGGGCGCCGATGATCCGCCGCAACCGGCGAAGACTGGGGGACGGGAGGGAAGCTCGTTCGAGATGCTTCATGGGCACCTCCGTAGGGGGCGCGGGCCGGCACCGGAGCCACGAATCCGTGACAGCCGCCGGAGGGCGGCATTCGGCGACCGGGGGTGAGCCGCAGGGTCGGGAGCTCGGGTCCTCTAGACGGTGCGAGCCGGAGCCGGAGCGCCGTTGGGCGGGCACCGATCGAGCGGCGCCGGGGGCGTCGCGGGGGTCTGCGGGAGGAGGCTCGGAGGCCTTGTCATGGGGTACCTCGGTTCGAAGACGCGCCGGAGCGCGGTGGGTTCAGGTTCGATCTCGTGGGCGCGGCCGGTTGCGTGCGGCCGTCGACTACCAGCCGGAGCATAGGCGAGGGTCTGGGAGGTGTCAAGCCAGCAGCGTACAGCTGACAACCTTCATGATGACGGCGCGACGCATCTCGTCCTGGAAAGGGGTCGACGTGAACATGAGCATTGCGTGGCGCTCACCGTGCTCTAACGGCGCGCTCAACGAGCGGCTCCCCGGCCTCCGCCGTGCCCGACCCGGGCCTCCGGGCGCTCTGCGCCGCGACACTGCTTGGCAGCGGGCAGGGCGGCGCCCTCGGGGCGCGGTACCGTAAGGCATGGGGCTTGCGCTGCAGCGGCGGCCGGGAGGAGGCGGGTGAGCCCGGCCAACGAGGCCACGACGGCCTCGGCGGGGCACGATGCCGGGGCGCCGAGGGTCGTGCTGGGCGCCCCTACCGGCTTCGCGGATGACCCCGGGTCCGTGCTCCCCGGCGCGCGCGTCATCACCCCCAACCCCCGGGCGGCTCGCGCCCGCGGCGTCCCGGCCGTCTCGCTGGAGCGGCTCGCCCGCGATCTGCTGCGGCCCATGGGCCTGCAGCGGGCGTCCGAGCTGACGCGCTGGCGAGCGCTCCGGGAGGCGGTGCGCCGGGGCTGGGCGCCGCAGGACGTCGACGGAACGGCGCGCGCCGTGGCCGCCACCGTGCGCGAGGTCTTGCGGGCGGGCCTCGACGGGTCCGCTCTCCCACACGCCTCCGAGCGCCTGCGGCGGGTCGTCGAGCTGGCGCTCGCGTACCGGGACGACCTCCTGGCGCGCGCCCTGGTCGACCCCGCCGAGGCCCTATGGTGGGTGGCTCGCGGCGGCGCCCACGGTTCGGCGCCTGTTGAGCGCCGGCGCCTCCACGTCGTCGGCTACCCGCGGATCGGGCTCGCCGAGGCCGCCTTCCTGGCGGCCGTCTGCGCTCCCGGGAGCGTGCTCGAGCTGCCCGATGCGGACGACGACGCTCTCTACGAGGCCAACCGGTCGGTGGCGGCAACACTCGAGGCGCGCGGCTGGCGGGTGGAGCGTCCGGGGGCGGCTCCGGGGGGCAGCGGCCCGCGGCCGGGCGTCGCGCTTCGTGCCTTGCGGCTGCCCTCACGCGACGCCGAGGTGCGCGCGGTGCTGACCGACGTGAAGCGCCTGCTGGCTGCGGGCACCGCGCCCGAGTCGATCGCCCTGGTCGCGCGCGACGATGCAGCGTACGGGCCAACGCTCCGGGCCGTGGGCTGGGAGTACGGGCTGCCCGTCGTCACCTCGTACACGGTGCCGCTGCGCGACACGCCGGTCGGCGCCTGGACGGCGACCCTGGTCGAGGCGGTGCGCGACGACCTGCCCTTCGAGCCCGTGGCTCGGTTGCTCGCGCACCCGTTGACCCACGGCCTGCCGCCCGGTGTATGGGACGCGGCGCGCTCACAGCACCCGCGGGGCCCGGCCGCATGGTCGGTCCTGGACGGTCGGGCGGAGGCCCTCGTGTGGCCCCGACGAAGCACGCGAGCGGATCTGCTGGCGCGCCTGCAACGGGCCTTCGAGGCGTTCGGCGTGGCACGGCGTTCCGAGGCTCGGCTGGCCGATGCGTTCGCCTTCCAGCGGCTCGGCACGGCCGCTGCCGCGCTCGGCATGCCGGCCGACCAGGAGGTCGCGCTCGGAGCTTTCCTGCACGACCTCGATGGGCTCCTCACGCTGTTGAGCGTCCCGACCGACCTTGGGCGACGCGGCGTGGAGCTCCACACTCCGCTCGCGCTCTACGGCTCCCGGTACGCCCACGTGTTCGTGCTGGGAGCTTCCGAGGGTGTGCTTCCACAACGCGTCGCCGACGATCCGGTGCTCGACTTCGCGGAACGCCGCGCCGCAGTGGAGGCCGGCCTGGCCCTGGAGGGGGCCCTGGCGGCCGCGCGGCGCGAAGCGCTGTCGTTCCGGGCCGTGCTGTGGACGCTCGACGAGCACGTGCCCGGGGCGTCCCTCACCCTGAGCTACGCCGAGGATCATGGGATCGCCAGCCCGGTCTTCACGGAGCTGGGGCTCGTGCCGGCGCCGCCCGGACCCATGCCGCCGGCCAGTCCCGAGGAGACCCGCCGACGCCGCATCCTTCAGCCGGCCGTGGAGGACCGGGCGGACGCGGGGCGGCCCGGCGGACCCGATCCCGTGCTCGCAGGCGCCCGGCACGCCTGGGAGGTGGAGCGGCGCCGTGAGGAGGCGGCCGCGCCCGACGCATACGACGGCGTCGTTGGCGAGCCCTACCTGGTGGAGCGCCACGTGTTCAGCGCCACCCAGCTCCTCGATCTCGGACAGTGCGCCTTCCGCTGGCTGTGCGCGGTGCCGCTCCGCCTCGGCGAGCTCGAGGAGGCCGAGGACGACGTGAGTCCGCTGCTGCGGGGTCGCCTGTATCACCGCGCGTTGGAGCTGGCGCTGCAGGCCGCCCGCGTGGCGGCCGGCCCGGAGCCGACCGCGCACGCGGTGCGCGACGCGGCGCTGGCCGCGTTGCACGGGGCGTTCGAACGGGCGGAGGCCGAGGAGAGCGCTGCGGCCGTACCGGCCTGGGAGCTGCGGCGCGGCCACCACCTGGACCAGCTCGAGCGGGTGCTCGCCTCCGAGAGCTTCCTGCCGGAGGGGACCGAGGTCGTGGCACTGGAGCGTTGGTTCCCTGCCTGGGGCGAGCCGCCCGTGGACTGGCGGGGCTTCCCGGTCCGTGGCAAGGTCGACCGGATCGACCGGCGACCCGAAGGGCTCGTGCTGCTCGACTACAAGACGCGCTCCAGCAAGCCTGCGGGCGCCCAGGACGAGCGCGGCAAGGCGCGCGTCGACCTGCAGCTCCCGCTCTACCTGGAGGCGGCGGCGCCCGCGCTCTACCCGGGCGAGCGTCCGGCCGGCGCGCAGTACTACTCGCTCACCAAGGCCGACGTCCTCCAGGACGTTCGGTTGGACCGCGGCCTCGACCGTGCCATCGATGCCTTCGTCGAGCGGGCCCGCGCCCGCCTCGCCGCGGGCGCCTACCCGGTCATGCCCGACATCGACCTGAAAGCCTGCGCCATCTGCGCGTTCGACCTGGTGTGCCGCAAGGGTCCGCGTACGGAGCGGATGCGGAGTGCCGCTACCTCGACGCCACGGCCCCAGGACGACGTGCCAGAGGACGGATGATGCGGGCCGGCGAGGGACTGCTTCCGGCGCAGGCGCGCGCCGCCACCCATCCCGGCAGCGTGGCGGTGGTGGCCGGCGCAGGCACCGGCAAGACCCACATGCTCGCCCACCGCTACTTGTTCCACCTCGAGCAGGGGCTGGGGCCCCTCGAGATCGTGGCGGTGACCTTCACGGAGCGAGCGGCGGCGGAGCTCCGTGCCCGCATCCGTGCCCTGGTGAGCCGGGCCTGGCCCGACCGTCCGGAGGTTCCGGCGGCGCTCGAGGCGGCACAGATCAGCACCCTCCACGCGCTCGCGGCCCGCCTGTGCCGCGACCATCCGGAGGCCGCCGGCGTTCCCCCCGACTTCTCGGTGCTCGACGAGCTCGAGGGACAGCTGTGGCTGGCCGAGCGACTCGACGACGCTCTCGCCGCCCTGCCCGCCGACGTCTTCGCCGAGCTTCCCTACGCCGACGTGCGTGCCGCCCTCGCGACCCTGCTGCACGACCCTGTCGAGGCGGACGCCGCCTTCGCGCAGGACCCGGCGGACTGGCCGGGACGGGTCGCCCGGGCGCGCCGCGAGGCCACGGACGAGCTCGTCGCCGACCCCGCATGGCGCGAGGCGGCGTCGGTGATCCGCTCCGCAAGGGGTGAGGCGCGCGACCGCGCCGAGGTCGCCCGAGCCTCCGCGCAGGAGGGCCTCGAGCTCTTGGAGCGCGGAGCCGTGGCCTCTGCACTCGACGCGTTCGAGCGGGTCAACCTGCAAGGCGGCCGCAAGGCGGCATGGCCGGCGGGCGACCTGGCGCAGGTGAAGGACGCGCTGCGGCTGCTGCGCGACCGCGTTCGCGCCGCGTCCCGGGAAGGTGCCATCGCGCTCGCCCTCGGGCCCTCCGACGAGCGCCTGGCCGCTCTGCTGCCGCACCTGCGGGGCGCCTTCGAAGCCGTGCGCGACGCGCTGGCCGCCGAGAAACGGCGGCGGCGCGTGCTCGACTTCGCCGATCTCGAGGTGCACGCACTCCGGGCGCTGCAGCGGCCGGAGGTCCGTGCCCACTACGCCGCGCGCTGGCGGGCCGTCCTCGTCGACGAGTTCCAGGACACCAACCCGGTGCAGGAGCGGCTGCTCGGCCTGCTCACCGAGGGGATGTCGGTCACGGTGGTGGGAGACGAGCAGCAGAGCATCTACGGCTTCCGCGGCGCCGACGTGGAGGTGTTCCGGCGGTACCGCGCCCGCCTCGTCGAGGAGGAAGGTGCGGACGCCGTGGTCGCGATGGACGCGACCTTTCGTGCCCACGGCCCGCTCACTACAACCCTCAACCGCATCTTCGGCCCGGTGCTCGGTGAGCTGCACCAGCCCCTGCGGGCACAGCGTGCCGACACGCCCCGGGACGGCCCCTACGTCGCGGCTCACCTGATCGGGGGCGAGGGCGGCAAGGCGCGGCTGCAGGTCGGTGAAGCCCGCCTCATCGGCACGGCGCTCAAGAGGCTGCTGGATGCCGGTATGCCGGTGTGGGACAAGGAGTTGCAGCGGCCACGGCCGCTCCGCCCGGACGACATCGCGGTGCTGACCCGCACCTGGCAGCCGCTCGCGGTCTATGGCGAGATCCTCCCGGCGCTGGGCGTTCCGGCCGTCCACAGCGGCGGCGGCAACCTGCTCGACACGCGGGAGGCGAAGGACGCGGCGGCGCTGCTGCGGTTCCTGGCCGACCCGCGCGACGACGTGGCGCTTGCTGCGGTGCTCCGCGGCCCGTTCTGCGCCGTCGACGATCCGACCCTCTACCACTTCGCGCAGGCGCTTCCCCGCGTCGCCGCGGAGGGTGGCGGCGATCGGGAGGACGGGGAGGTCGGCGCGCAGCGGCCTCCCGGCCGTGGCCGTCGCTCCTACGCGCCCTGGTGGAGCGCCCTGGAGGAGGCGTCCGCGCTGCCGAGCGCGTTGGAGCGCGCTCGCTCGCTGCTGCAGGAGCTGCGGACCTCGAGCGCCTGGCCGCCCAGCCGGCGGCTCCGGCTGGCGGACGCGCTCACCGGCTACACCGCCGTGCTGAGCGCCCTGCCCGGTGCCGAGCGGCGGCTGGCGGACTGGACCGGGATGCTCGAGTTCGTGGGCACGCTGGAGCGGGGCCTCGGCGACGCCTTCAGCGTGGTGCGGCGGCTCCGGCGCCTGCTGCGCGCCGGCGTCGACGTACCGCGCCCCACCCTCCAGGCCGAAGGCGCCGTGTCGCTGCTGACCATCCATCGCAGCAAGGGATTGGAGTGGCCGGTCGTGGTGGTGGCCGACCTCGCGCGCGGCCCGCGCCAGGCGGGGCCCCGCATGCTCTTCCGCCGTGACCTGGGCGTCGCCTTCCGGCTCCAGGACGAGGACGGCGGCACGGCCGACCCCGCTCTGTACACGCTGCTGCGGCGCGACCAACGCCGGCGGGAGGAGGCGGAGGCCAGGCGTGTGCTCTACGTCGCCCTGACCCGCGCACGCGACCGGCTCCTGCTCACCGCGGCGGGCACGGGCGGCGGACTCGACGTGCTGGCTCCCGGGCTGGAGGCGGCGGAGGTCGTGCCCGAGGTGGTGGAGCACGATCCCGCCCTGGCCGTCTACCCGCCCCCGCCGTCACCGCAACCGGGGGAGGTCGAGGCCGCGCCGGTCGTCCTCGACCCTGCCATCCTCGGCGCCGCGGGACGGTCGATCGAGCCGAAGCGAGCGCGGGTCGACGAGCGTGACGACCCGTGGGCGCTGGCCACCGTGCTCCTGGAGGTCACCGACGACGCCTGGCTGCCGCTGGCCGAGGCGCTGCGGGCGGCGGGAGCGCCGGCGCCCGATCGCGACCTCATGGGCGTCGACCTCACCCGCCACGGCGATGCCAGCGGGCACGCTTGCGTGCTGGGATGGCGCCGGGGAGGGCGGATCCTGGCGCTGACGGACGTGGCCACACCGGCGGGAGCGTTCGACGCCGAGGTGATGCGGCTCGATCCGAGCGAGGACGCCCGGGCGCTGGCCACGCGCGTGATGGAGGCCCTTGCCGCCGGTTGAGGCGCGGCACCTGGAAGGAGAGGGCGCGGACGTTGGAGTGGCGGTGCATGGACGCTGCGGGGATGGTGTGCGCGAGGCGTCGCCGGTCTCGACCCATCGGCGGTCGGACGGGGCTGCGAGTTTGGCGCCTAGTCTCCGGTAGCCGCCGCCGCCACGCCCGAGTAGAGTGCGGCCATGTCCCAGCCCACGCTCGACCTGCCCGTTCCCGAGGTCCCGGGCCGGCGAAGCCCGCAGCTCCCTCCCCGAGCTGCGATGCTGCGGGCCATGCGCGAGCGTGACGACGCCTTCGACGGCGTCTTCTTCGTCGCCGTGCGGACCACCGGCATCTTCTGTCGCCCGTCGTGCCCCGCCCGCAAGCCGAAGCCGGAGAACGTCGTGTTCTTCGGCTCCGCCAAGGAAGCGCTGTCGAGCGGCTTCCGTCCGTGCCGCCGCTGTCACCCGCTCGAACCGGCCGGTCGCACGCCCGAGGCCATCCGGAGGGTGCTCGACGAGCTGGAGGCCGATCCCGCCCGTCGCATCCGCGATCGCGACCTGCGGGAGCGAGGGCTCGAGCCCGACCGTTTGCGTCGCTGGTTCAAGAAGCACCACGGCATGACCTTCCACGCCTACCAGCGGGGGCGTCGCCTGGCGAAGGCGATCCACGCGCTCGGCGAAGGCGCGCCCGTCACCGACGCCGCCTTCGACCACGGCTACGACTCGCTCAGCGGGTTCGAGGAAGCGCTCCGGGCCGCGACGGGCCGCGTCCCGAGTGCCAGCCGTGACGCCGTGGTGGTGCACGTCTCACGCGTGACCACCCCGCTCGGGCCGATGCTGCTCGGGACCACCGACGACGCCGTGTGCCTGCTCGAGTTCACCGACCGCCCCATGCTCGAGACGCAGCTCGGACGCCTGAGGCGGAGGCTCGGCGGTGTGTTCGTGGCCGGCACCAATGCCGTGGGGCGGCAGCTGCAGGCCGAGCTGGACGCATACTTCCGCGGCGACCTGGAGACCTTCGAGACCCCCTTGGTCACGCTCGGCACGGACTTCCAGGAGCGTGTCTGGCGGGAGCTTCGCAGCATCCCCTACGGCGCCACCCGAAGCTACGGGGAGCAGGCGCGTCGCATCGGCTCGCCCAGGGCCGTGCGCGCCGTGGCGCGGGCCAACGGCGACAACCGCCTGGCCATCCTCATCCCCTGTCACCGGGTCATCGGCGCCGACGGCACGCTGGTGGGGTACGGCGGCGGGCTGTGGCGCAAGCGCTACCTGCTCGAGCTGGAACGGCGCGAGCAGGCAAGGGTGCGGCCGCGGCGCCTCGCCTGAGCACGGCGCCGGCCGCAGCCTGCGTTCAGCCCCGCTCGGACCGGAGCACGGCGAGCGGCAGGTAGCACGCCACGATCCAGTTGGGTGCGTCGACGACCTCGCTGATCTTGAGGTCGGCCGCGACGCTGCAGAGCACGTACGCCTTCTGCCGGGTCAGGCCTCGCTCTCGGTGGAGCCAGGCGACCATGTCGCGGACGGCGCGCCGGGCGTTGTCGTAGAGGTCGGGGCCGTGCGCGGTCGTCGCGAAGTAGCCGTGGCGGTCGGCCCGCGTCAGTGGGCTCGGGGTGGTGAACTGCACCTCGCGCACGTGCAGGTCCTTCCGGACCTGGAAGCGCAGCGTCACGATCATGGGCGCTTCGATCCCGGTACCGCACACCTCGCCATCACCCTGGGCGGCGTGGCAATCGCCGGTGGAGAAGAGGGCGCTGCTCGTGAGCACCGGCAGGTAGGCGGTGGCTCCGACCGTGAGGCCGCGGATGTCGATGTTGCCGGCGTTGGCGCGCGGCGGTGCGGTGTTCAAGCGGCCGGCTTCGGCGGGAGCGACCCCCATCACGCCGCAGAAGGGTTCGAAGGGGACCGCCACCTCGTTGGAGTCCCGGAAGCGGCAGGTGTCGCCCTCGAGCGTCCAATGCTGCAGGTAGGGTGCGTCGAAGTCGTCCGGGATGAGTCCGATACCGCGTGGCTTGAACGCCGTCCACCCCCAGCCCTGGTGCTTCAGCTCGAGGATATCGACCTCGAGCGTGTCGCCGGGTTCGGCGCCGCGGACGGCCACGGGGCCGGTCAAGGCGTGGGCCCGGGAGGCGTCGAAGGTCGCGTAGGCCTCGGCGTCCGAGTCCGGCGTGACCTGCGCGTCGCTGGCGTCCCGGCAGCTGAACGTGACGGTGTCCCCCGAGTCGATCTCGAGGCGGGGAGGGTAGTCCCTGTCCCAGAAGGCGTGAACGACGCTGTCGTCGAGAACGTGCTCGGCCACCGTGGTGCCCCCGTTCGTGTCTCGATGCTGCCGTCAGGATACCGGTGACGGCTCCTGGACGCCCCCTCAGCGCACCAGCAGCAGCGGACAGCCCACCTCCTCGAGCGCCTCGGGCATCCCCCCGACGCCCCCCGGGAACGCCGCAGCGGCGACCAGCACCCCCGCCCCGCCCTCGCACGCCATGCGTGCCAATCCGGCGAGGTCGGTCGTGGAGGCGCGCCGCACTTCGACGCGCACCCCAATGCCGCTGAGCGCCTGGCGAGCCTCCTCCTCCAGCGCGCCTGCGCGTGCACCGGTCTCGGCCGCCACCATCACCTGCAGCGGCGCCCCGCCGCCGCGCGCGAGCTCCCCCGCCAGGGACAGCGCCCGGCGCGCGGCCGCCGAGCCGTCGTAGATCGCGAACACCGGCTCGCGAAGCCGGACCCGCCGACCCAGCAGCAGCACCGGCCGCGAGCCGCGGTCCAGCAGCGCACGTGCCGTCGAGCCGAGGTGGCGCCGCGCCAGCGGCGAGTGGCCGGCACGCCCCAGCACGACCAGGTCGGCCTCGCCGGTGGCGGCCAGCACCTCGACGTCCACGCGTCCACGCACGCTGCGGAAGTGGAAGCGGACGTCGGCCGCGCCCGCCGAGCGCGCCAGAGCCCGCTCGATGGCGCGAGCCCGAGCCCGAAGCTGCGCCTCGAGCTCGTCTGCGCTGACCGAGTGCGGCGCGGCCCGGAAGACCCGGATCTCGCGCGCGTAGGGAAGCCCTGCGGCGTGCACGACCTCGATGTCCTCGACGAACAGGCCGGTCAGTTCGGCCTCGAGCCGCGCGGCCAGGGCGACGGCGGCCTCGAGCGCGGCGGTGCTGTCGGCCGAGGCATCGAGGGCCACCAGGATCCGCCGGATGCCTGGCCCGCGGTCGCTCACGACGCTTCCTCCTCCTTGGCCTGGAACGAGCGCCGGACCTCGGCGAGGTGTCGTAGGCGCGCCTCCACACGAGCGTTGACCGTTCCCTCCGGGTACAGCCCCTCGTCGTCGCGCCGGCCCATGGGCAACCCGGTGAGCAGCTCCATCCCCTCCTCGACGGTGTCGACGGCCCAGACGTGGAAGCGGCCCGCTCGGCACGCGTCCACCACGCGGGCGTCGAGCATCAGGTGCTGGACGTTGGCGGCGGGGATCACGACGCCCTGCTCGCCGCTCAGCCCGCGCGCGTCGCACAGGTCGAAGAACCCTTCGATCTTCTCGTTCACCCCGCCGATCGCCTGGATCTCGCCGAGCTGGTTCACGGAGCCCGTGACGGCCAGGCTCTGGCGCAGCGGGGTTTCGGCGATGGCCGAGAGCAGTGCGTACAACTCGGCCGAGGAGGCGCTGTCGCCGTCGACGGCGCCGTACGACTGCTCGAACACCAGGCTGGCGGAGAGCGACAGCGGGGTCTCCGTGGCGTAGTGCGACTTCACGTAGCCGGTCAGGATCATGACGCCCTTGGTGTGGAGGGGTCCACCGAGCTCGACCTCGCGCTCGATGTCGAGGATCTCCCCACCGCCGAGCCGCGTGCGGGCGGTGATCCGACTGGGCCGACCGAACGCCAGCTCGGCGGTCTGCATCACCGCCAGCCCGTTCACCTGGCCGACACGCGTGCCCTCGGTGGCGATGCGCATGGTGCCGCGCAGGACCTGCTCCTGGAGCTCGTCACGAAGCAGATCCGCGCGGTGGATGCGTGCCCGGATGGCGCGCTGGACGTCCTCAGCGGTGGTGGGGCCGTCGCCCCGGTCCTTGCTCAGGTGGTCGGCCTCGCGCAACAGGTCCGCGATGAGGCGCGTTTCCGACGACAGCTTGCGACTATCGCCGACGAGGCGGGCGCCGTGTTCCAACACGCGCGCCACCGCGTCACGATCGAGTGGACGCAGCTCCTGGCGCTTCACCAGATGGGCGACCAGGCGGGCGTAGAGCGCCTGCTGCTCGGGCTCACGGTCGGGCGTCGCGCCGAAGTCGGCCTGCACCTTGAACAGCTCCGGGAACTCCGGGTCGAGCGCCTCGAGGAGGGCGTAGGTGCGGCGCTCGCCGAGCAGCACCACCTTGACGTCCAGCGGGATGGGCTGGGGCTCGAGCGACGCGGTGCTGATGAGCCCCAGCGCCTGTCCGGGCGATTCGATGACCAGCTCGCGCGACGAGAGCGCGCGCTTGAGCGCCTCCCAGGCGTAGGGCTGCAACAGGAGCTTGCGTGCGTCGAGCACCAGGTAGCCGCCGTTGGCGCGGTGGAGCGCGCCGCCGCGGATCAGGGAGAAGCTCGTGCTGAGCGTTCCGAACTGCGACTGGTACTCGACCCGGCCGATGAGGTTCTGGTAGTTCGGGTTGTCCTCGTACACCACGGGCGCGCCGTCCCCCTCCTGGGACGACACCAGCACGTTGACGCGGTAGCGCTCGAGCAGGCCGTGGCGCTGCTGCCGCATCATCATCTGCGCCTGGGCGTTCCCCTGGTCGCCGGACTCCGGCAGAGCGCGTGCGTTCTCGGTCACGTCACCCTGGATCGCGTCCAGGTGGGCGAGGACCGCCGGCTCCCCGCGGTACCGTTCCATGAGGTCGTCGATCAGGTCCTGGACGACCAGCCCCGCGAACTCGCGATCGAGCTCGCGCACCTGCTGCCCGAGCCGGCGCTGCCGGCTGGGCTCCTGGCGCAGGACCTGCTGGAGCTCCTCCTGGAGCGTCTCGACCGCTTCCCGGATGCGGTCCTGCTCCTCTTCGGGGAGCTCCTGAAGCTGCTGCGGGGACATCACCTCGCCATCCCGCACCGGCGCGAACACGAAGCCCATGGGCGTGCGGATCAGTCGCAGCCCATGCTCCTGGGCCTGTTGCTGCACCGTCTCGAGGCCCTCCTGCTGCTCGCTCTCCGACTGCTGCTCCAGCGCCTGCCGTCTGCTCTGGTACTCCTCGCCCTCGAAGGTCGCTCCGAGAGCGACCTGCAGCTCGGCGACGAAGGCGTCGAGGTCCTGGCGCAGCCGCTGGCCACGCCCGGCGGGCAGGCGCAAGTGGAGCGGCTGATTGTCGTTCTCGAAGTTGTAGACGTAGCACCAGTCCGAAGCCGGCGGCCGGGCGGCGGCGCGCTCGCTCAGCATCCTGCGCACCTGCGCGCCCTTGTCGCCGGCGCTGGGGCCGTGCGCGAAGATGTTGTAGCCGTCGCCTTCGACGCCGAGGCCCAACTCCAGCGCTTCCTGGGCCCGCTCCTGCCCGAGGAGGCCCTCGAAGGGCTCGAGGTCGTCGGTGGTCTCGAAGGGGATCTGGCTCAGGTCGCTCGGGCGGTAGAGCAGGTCCGGGCTGATGGATCGGGCGTCGTCGGGCATCGCGTCCCCCTTCCGCCGGTCGTCCGGAGAGGGCCGCCCGTTCCCGCGGCGGCTCACCTCCAGCGTAGGGAACGGCGGGCCCCAGGGATGTCGGGTGCCGTCGCGGGTGTGGACACCGTTCCGCCGGCGTCGTCTCCCGCTGCCCGGCGTCTCGGCGCAGGGGCCGGGCGGGCCCGTCGGCGGCGCCGACCGACCGCTCCGGGGTCGCGCGCCCCACGGGCACCGTGCCGGACGCTCTCAGCCGCGCGCGGCGTTGGCCCGGATGGCGGCGGCGACGTAGGCGGCCAGCCCCGGCAGGCGGTCGTCGTAGTGCTTGCGGAAGCGCGGGTCCGCGTCGTAGAGGTCGGCGAGGGAAGCGTGCATCGCCTTCCCGCAATCGTAGAACCAGCGCCCGATGTGCTGTCGGTGCGCCTCGGCGGCGTCCAGGGCCCGCGGGTCGGTCGCCGGCACCCCGGAGCGCATCAGGTCCGCCAGCTGCCCTTCCACCTCGTCGGCCTCGCGCCGGATCTGCTGCCAGTCCGCCTTGCGGTAGCGCTTCGTGCGCTCCCGGCTCTGCCGGTAGGTGTCCGTGTCGCTCCAGCGTTCCTCCGCCTCGGCGGCGTACTCGGTCGGGTCGAAGTCGCCGAACACCTCCAACATCTCCTTCGGGTCCAGGTCGATGCCCATCTGGTAGGCCTCCTTCGTCTTGCGAAGCGTCCTGCGCATGGCGTCCAAGCGCGCCATGCGAGCCTCGAGCAGCGCCTCCTGCCGCCGCAGATGCTCGAGACGATCGGTCGCGGGGTCGTCGAGGAGCCGGCGGATCGTGGCGAGTTCGAAGCCGAGCTCGCGATAGGCGAGGATCCGTTGCAGCCGCTCAAGATCGTCCGGCGTGTAGCGGCGGTAGCCGTTCTGGCGGCGTTCCTCGGGGCGAAGCGGCCCGATGGCGTCGTAGTGATGCAGCGTCCGGACGCTCACGCGGGCCAGCCTCGCTACCTCGCCGATCGCGTAGCGGGCCTCGTCGGCGCGGTCTTCCGTGGACGTCGGATCGTCCCGGGCCGCTTCGTGGCTCCCGGCTCGGGCGTCGCTCTCGCAGCTGCGGCTCACGGCTTCGGGCCTCCTGTCCGGCCCGTAGCCTAGACCCTGCCGTTACGTCAGGGTCAAGTCCCTGGAGGCGGCCTCCGCAGCCGCGGGAACTTTTCGGTGGGCGAGCGACTCCAACGAAGTAGAGACCCGCAAGCGCGGGCTCGAGCCCCTTGGAGGCCCACCGTGCATCACTCCCACCGCATCCCCCGTAGGCTCCCCGTCGCCCTCGCTCTGCTGGGCACGGCCGCCCTCGCCATGGTCCTGGCGGGCTGCAGCACCACCGCGCCGTCTGCCGCCGCCTCGGCGACGGCCGGTCAGGTCGCCCTGTCCGCCGTCGACGACGCGTTCACCGGCGCGTCCGCCGTCGACGGCACCGACCTGGCGCCCGCCTCCGTGCTCGCCTCCGCCGTGTCCGGGACGACGACGCAGTCGGTACAGCCCTTCCTGGTCGTGCGCCGCACGGACATGCGGCGCCAGCGCCGGCTCGTGAGCCTGGTCTTCGACACCCAGCCGGACCCGACGAAGGCCGAGGCCGAGGTCTGGGTCAAGATCACCGGCACGGCGCAGATCTGGCAGGTCTACCCGGCGAGCGGCTCCCCCAGGACGCTGCTCGGTAGCAAGCCCATCGACCTCGAGGGCACGCTGACGCTCGATCTCGCCAAGGGGGCCGACGGCTGGCGCCTCGTCGATGTGGCGAGCGACGGGCTCAGCCAGGGCGCGTACGCGGCCTCCGTCGGCAGCGTGAGCTTCGCTCCCGACCCGCTCCGGATCGGCCGCAGCGACAACGTCGTCACTGTGGCCCTCAGCGAGCCCGACACGGTCGATGCCTTCCTGGTGGTGGCGCGTGGCCGCTACATGGCGCCGCACGGCGTGCTGGCCGACAACGGCGTGCCGCCCGACGCCGTGGCCGGCGATGACGTCTACAGCGGCTTCGTGTGGGTGGGCTCGTCGCCGCGGGTGGGGACCCACCTGGCGTTCATCACCGCGCTCGACTACACTCGCACCATCGATATGAGCCAGACCGCAGGGAGCTTCGACGAACCGTACACCTTCACGCTGCAGCCGGTGCTCGTGAACCTGGCTGCCGGCGATTGAGGCTGCGTGGTGGACGCTCTGTCGCTCGCCCTTCCGGCCCCCCGCGGGCGGGTTCCGTTCCCGCCCGCGGCGCGGGGGCTCGTGGACGGGCTCGCGCTTCGACGTGCCCGGTGGGCGTTGAGGTCGATGCTGGCGGGCCTGCTCGACGGCCCGGCCGAGCCGGCCGTGACGCAGTCCGGCGAGGATCTCGAGACACGGTTGGTGGCCGCCGCCATGTACGGCGACCCCGACGCCTTCGACCGGCTGGTGGCGGGGCACGCGGCCGCGCTCCATGCCGTCGCCCGCCGCCTGGTGGGGAATGACCTGGCCAGTGATGTCGTTCAGGACAGCCTGCTGGCCGCGTTCCGGAGCCTGCGTCGCTTCCGCGGTGAAGCCAGCTTCGGCTCCTACCTGCACGGCATCGTCGTCAACCGTTGCCGGCGCGTGGCCCCCCGCTGGCGCCGGTCCGCCGCACCGTTCGATGCCCTCGCCGCCGAGGCGAGCCCCGAGCCCGGGCCCGAGGCGCACGCGGTGGCCAGCGACACGCGGGCGCGCATCGAAGCGGCCCTTGCGACACTACCGTTGCGCTACCGCGAGTCGCTGGCGCTGCGGGAGTTCGCCGGCCTCAGCTACGAGGAGATCGCCTCCGCGACGGGTGTTCCGTTGGGCACGGTGCGCAGCCGCATCGCGCGGGCGCGCGGGCTCATGAGGGACGAGCTGGAGCGTAGGGGGGTGCGGCCATGACGGGCTCGATCTCGCGGTCGGCCTGGGAACGCCTGAACGCCTACCTCGACGGCGAGCTGTCGGCGGCCGAGATTGCCGACGTCGAGCGAGAGCTGGAGCGCGATGACGCTCTCCGCGCCGCCCTGGAGAAGATGCGGCGCGTTTCCAAGGGCATGAGCGTGGAGGATGTCGACGTCCGAGCGGCCCACGGCATCCGGGCGGCCGTGCGGGAGCGCCTGCGCCGGCCGTCCGTCCGGGCTGGGCGGTCGGCCATGCGCTGGTGGTGGCTTCCGGCCGCTGCCGCGCTGGCCGCGGTGGCCCTCGTGGCCCTGTACACCGCCGGCCCGCTGGCGCCCACCCAGCCGCGCGTCCACGTCCAGGCGGTGGCCGAGCAGTATGCGCTTGCGCTGGATGAGCTCGGCGGAGGACAGCCATGACCGCCCCCGCCATCGACCTCCCTGCCGGCCGCGCTCGCCGCGGCGGCGACGGCCGTCTCCGCCGGTGGTGGGCGCCGCGCCGGACCCGCGCGCTCGTCGTCGGCCTGGCCCTGCTCGCTGCCGGGCTCGCGGGCGCCGCCGTGGCGCAGGGTGCGGTCACGCCCGTGGCGGCGCGCGCGTCCCAGCAGGGTCCAGCGGTGGCCCTTCTGCGGCGCATGCTCACCGCCGCGCAAACGCTCGAGGTGGTGGGCACCACCACCGAGCGCATCGACCTTCCCGGGGTCCGGCCGGATCCCGCCCACCAGCGCTTCGTGTTGCCCGTGGCGGCCGCGCCGGAGCAGGTGGCGAAAGCCTTCAGCCTCCGCCTCGGCGCGCCCACGGAGGTCGCCGGGCGCAGGGTGCAGGTGTTGGAGCTGCACGGCCTCGATCCCCTGGTCCCCGACTGGACCTTCTGGGTGGACGGGGTCACCGGCGCGCGCCTCGCCTACCGGGTCACCGACTCCGCGGGACACGTGGTGGCCGAGGGCCGTTACGACCGCGTCACGGCGGTGCGGGCGCGGACCACGCCGCGAGCGCTGCCGTCACCCGGCGCGACGCTGGAGGCCAAGCGCCTGCAGCGGCTCCTGGACCCGGCCAACGTCCCGGCGGGGTACGTGCCGGTGGGTGCCACGCGGACGAAGATCGGCCGGGCCGGCATCCCGGCCCTCCGCGTCACCTTCTTCGACGGGCTCGACGCGCTGGTGCTGCTCGTCTATCGCCGGCAGGCGGCGCTCCCGGCCGGCGCGGGCCAACGCCTGGCCAGCCGTCGGGTGGGCCGGTTCACGTTGAGCGCGGTCGGGCCGGCTCCGAAGGCTGCCCTGCAGGCCTGGCTCGACCGCTTGTCGCGCGGCCCGCTCGCCCGGCCGGGCTCGGCGCGCACGGTGCAGGAGCTGGCGGCGCCTTGATCGTGGGATCGGAGACGGTGACCGGGTGGCGGGCGCTGCGGCGGCTCGCGAGGGGAGCCTGGGGTTGACCTTCGTCTGGGCGCTCCTCCTCGTGCCGGCGTCGCTCGCCGCTCGCTACCTTCTCCACCTGCCCGCCCCGTGGGTCTTCCTGCTCGGCATCCTCGCCATCGTGCCGTTGGCGGAGTGGATCCGCCGCGCCACCGAGCAGCTCGCTCGGCTCACCGGCCCCGCCGTCGGCGGCCTGCTCAACGTCACGTTCGGCAATACCGCCGAGCTGGTCCTCGCCCTGTTCGTGTTGCAGGCCGGGCACACCGATGTGGTGAAGGCGCAGATCACGGGCTCCATCATCGGGAACTGCCTGCTGGGCTTCGGCCTGGCGGTCCTCGTGGGAAGCTGGGGCCGAGACCGGCAGACGTTCAGCCGCGACCGCGCCGGGCTGCTCTCGAGCCTCCTCGTCATGTCCGTGCTCGGCCTGCTCGTGCCCGCTCTGTTCGACGTCACCGAGCGGGGCGTCGGGGCCCCCGACGTGGCCGCGCTCGACGAGCGCCTGAGCCTGGGCGTCGCGGTCGTGCTGATCCTCGTCTACCTGGGCAACCTCGTCTACACGCTGGTGACGCACCGCGATGTCTTCTCGTTGCACGAGGACGGCGTCGACGCCGAATGGTCGCTCGGGCAGGCCCTCGTCGTGCTGCTCGGCGCGACGGTGGTGACGGCGCTGGAAGCCGAGCTCGTGTCGGGAGCGCTCGGGGCCACCGCGGCGGGGCTCGGCCTCACCCCGTTCTTCCTCGGCATCACCGTGCTCGCCGTCGTGGGCAACGCCGCCGAGTACATCTCGGCCGCCTACTTCGCGCGCCGGGATCGGATGGGCCTGGTGCTCTCGATCACCGTCGGTTCCAGCATCCAGGTGGCCCTGCTGGTGGCGCCCGTGCTGGTGCTGGTCTCGTTCCTGATGGGGCGGCCGATGGACCTGGTGTTCGCGAACCCGCTCGAGCTCGTCGCCATCGCGGGCGTCAGCTTCATCGTCAATGCCATCGCGAGCGACGGCGAGACCACCTGGTTCGAGGGTGTGCTGCTCGTGGCCGTCTACCTGGTCCTGGGCCTGGCGTTCTACTTCGCGGTGCCCTAGTGGCACCTGGCGTGGCCTTCGTGCGCGTGAGCCGGCACGGAGGGTCTCGTTCGTCGTGCCCTTGGGCGGCGTGCGGCCGTCCTGGCGGGGCGCCAGGTTGTGTCGCGCGCCCACGACGCCACGCGGGCCGCCCCTTACATTGGATGTAGGTCCCCCCTCACAACCGCGTCGCTGGCCTACCGTCTCCACATGGGGACCGAAGGGAGCACGGCCATGCGCTTCACGAGACGATGGCAGGTGTGGGTGAGCCTGGTTGCGGGGGCATGGCTCTTCGTTTCGCCGTGGATCCTGGGCTACACGGGCGTTGCGGTGGTGGCCTGGAGCTCGTACATCCTCGGCGCCGCAGTGGTCCTGACGGCCCTGTGGGCCCTGGCGGCACGGCTGGCGCGGAACCCCGAGGTCTTCGGAGCGTTCCTAGGCGCTCTGGTGTTCATCGCGCCGTGGGCGCTCGGCTTCCTCTCGGAGCGTGCCGCCCGGCTCGACGCCTGGATCGTGGGCGCGGTGATCGTCGTGGCCTCGCTGTGGGCCGCGATCAACGAACGCCCCGTGCACCTCCCCGAACGCCGCCGGCCCACCGCCTGACCTCCCCCTAGCGTTCGCCGGCGCCGAATCCGGCGCCACGAGCCGACGCCCCGCCGCCGCGACCACGCGAGTCGGCGGGGCGCTTCACGGCGAGGGGATCGGCGACTCGAGAACGGCGTCGATGCGGCGGATGCGCGGCGTGTTCAGTCGAGCGGAGGGGGTGCCGAGCTGCCGCGCACCAGGAGCCGGGCCTGGAATACGCGACGCGCCGGCGGCCCGTGCGGGTCGGCACGGTCGATGCGGTCGAGCAGGATCTCGACACAGGCGAGCGCCATGGCCTCGACCGGCTGCTCGATCACGTCGACCTGGGGTTCGACGAGCTGCGTCCAGGAGTAGTTGTCGAAGGTGACGAGCGAGACGTCGCGCGGCACCTCGAGCCCCGCCTCGCGGACGGCTCGGAAGGCGCCTGCGCCCTGGCCGCCCGTGAAAGCCAGGATGGCGGTCGGTGGCTCGGGCAGCGCGAGCAGGTGGCGCGTCAGGTCGTACGCCTCCGCCTCGGTGAGCGCGATGACCCGGCGGTACGCCGGTCGCGGCCGCAGCCCGACGTCCGCCAGGGCGCGCTCGAAGCTCAAGGAGCGGTCCTCGGGATTCCGCTCGGGGTCGTAGGCGCCCAGCGCGGCGATCCGTCGATGTCCCAGCGACGCCAGGTGGCGCACCCCTTGGTCGACGGCTCCGGCATTGTCGAGCATGACCCAGCTGAACGGGCTGTTGGGGTAGTGGTAGTCGACTTCGACGATCGCGGTGCCGTTCGCGCGGAGACGTTGCAGGTAGCCGAGGTTGGGCTCTCCGTAGCCCGACCGGAGGATGATGCCGGCCGCGCGCTGACTGTGAAGCATCTGGAGCGCATCGAGCTCGAGGTCGGTGCGGTACTCGTTGTCGGCGACCAGGAGGCTGTAGCCGGCGTGGTGGAGCTGCTTGGAGATGGTGCGGGTCAACTGCGTGAAGAACGGTTCGAGGACGTTCCCGACGATCAGTCCGATCGTCTGGGTGCGTCCCCGTCGCAGGGCCCCCGCCACGGCGTCCGGCACGTAGCCCAGCTCGTCGATCGCCTGCCGAACCCGGGCCAGCGTGTCTGCTGCCAGCAGCTCGGGCTCCCGGATCGCGCGTTTCGCGGTGGTGGGGGAGACGTTCGCCCGGCGGGCGACGTCCTTGATCGTGGCCACGAGTCCAATGCTAGCACCCGGGACTTGACAGCCGGCCCCTCGATGCCCTATCGTCATGGCCACGAGTCCATTTCTTCTTGTTGGGGGTCTAGGCGCGGCGTCGTGACCCCGTTGGCGCTGTCAGGAACGGCGGATCTCGTTTCAGCGCAGGCGCTGGGAGGTGTTGTGAACAGAAGCACAAATGGCCACGTGGCCATCCATCCGTACCGCGTTGAGGACATCGAAAGGGGAGGATCGGCATGCGACGTTTGATTCTGTGGACGCTCCTGTTGTCGGCCGCGAGCGCTGCGATGGCGGCGACGACCATCACCATCGCGACGGTGAACAACCCGGACATGGTCGTGATGCAGAAGCTCACGCCGGAGTTCGAGCAATCGCACCCCGACATCAAGCTCAACTGGGTGGTGTTGCCGGAGAACGAGCTGCGGCAGAAGGTGACGACCGACATCGCGACCAACGCCGGGGCGTACGACGTCCTGACGATCGGCACCTATGAGGTGCCCATCTGGGCCAAGAACGGCTGGCTCCGGCCCTTCAACGACCTGCCCGCCAGCTACGACGTACAGGACCTGTTGAAGCCGGTGCGAGACGGCCTTTCCTACGACGGCACGCTCTACGCCGTGCCCTTCTATGCCGAGTCGTCGATGACGTACTACCGCAAGGATCTCTTCCAGAAGGCCGGCCTCACCATGCCCGAGAAGCCGACCTGGGACCAGATCAAGAGCTTCGCGACCAAGCTCAACGACCCTGCCAACAACACCTACGGCATCTGCCTGCGCGGCCTTCCCGGCTGGGGCGAGAACATGGCCGTGTTCGACACCATGGTCAACGCCTTCGGCGGTCGCTGGTTCGACATGAACTGGCAGCCGCAGCTCACCAGCGACGCATGGACCAATGCCGCCACCTTCTACAAGGACCTCGTCACCAACTACGGGCCTCCCGGCGTCACCTCCAACGGCTTCACCGAGAACGAGACGCTGTTCGCCAACGGCCAGTGCGCCATGTGGGTCGATGCCACCGTCGCGGCCGGCTACCTCAGCAACCCCGCCAACTCCAAGGTTGCCGACCAGGTGGGTTTCGCCTTCGCCCCGCACCAGGTCACCAGCAACGGTTCCCACTGGCTGTGGTCGTGGTCGCTCGCCATCCCCAAGTCCACCAAGAAGGAGGCCGCCGCCAAGACCTTCGTCGAGTGGGCGACCTCGAAGCAGTACATCGAGCTCGTCGCGCAGAAGAACGGCTGGGGCTCGGTCCCGCCCGGAACGCGTGATTCGACGTACAAGAACCCGAACTACCAGGCCGCTGCGCCGTTCGCCAGCATCGTGGAGCAGAGCATCCAGACGGCCGATCCCACCCATCCGACCATGGACCCCGTGCCCTACACCGGCGTCCAGTTCGTCGGCATCCCGGAGTTCCAGGCCCTCGGGACCCGGGTCGGCCAGATCCTGGCGGCCATCGCCGCCAACAAGACCAGCGTCGCGGACGGCCTGAAGCAGGCCCAGGACTACGTGACGAAGACCATGAAGGACGCGGGCTACATCAAGTAGCACGGCGCGGGGCGGGAGGCCGGCAGCTGCCGGCCTCCCGCCCCGGTCGCGCGCTCCGCGGCGGGCGCGAGCGCACGCCCGGGCGGCATGGAGGCGTTCGGCCGCCGGGGCGCCGGAGAGGAGGCGGAGATGTCGACGGCAACTGCTCAGCGAGGGCTGCGCCTGTGGCGGCGCGCGAGGAGCCGGCGGGGACCCAATACGGCGCTGCTACTGGGGCCGTCCGTCATCTTCCTGCTCCTGTGGATGATCGTTCCCCTGGCGCTGACGCTGTACTTCTCGCTCCGGCGCTACAACCTGTTGATGCCGGCGCGCCGAGGCTTCGTCGGCTTCCACCAGTACGCCAACCTCCTCAGCAGCGGGAGCTTCTGGACGTCGCTCTACAACACCATCGTGCTGGTCGCGGCGTGCCTCGTCCTCACGGTGGTCGTCGGGCTGGCGCTCGCGCTCCTGTTCGACAACGAGTTCTTCGGCCGCGGGGTGGCGCGGACCCTGGTGATCTCACCGTTCTTCGTGATGCCGGTCGTCACCGCGCTGATCTGGAAGAACATGCTGATGCACCCCGTCTACGGCCTCTTCGCGGCGCTCTACAAGGCGCTCGGTCTCAAACCCGTCGACTGGCTCGCCGCCTACCCGATGCCGTCGATCATCGCGATGATCAGTTGGGAGTGGGTGCCGTTCGCGCTCCTGGTCCTGCTCACCGGCCTCCAGTCGCTGCCCAATGAGGAGATGGAGGCAGCGTCGCTCGACGGCGCCAACGGCTGGCAGAAGTTCCGTTTCATCACGGTCCCGCACCTGGGGCAGACGATCTACGTGGTGATCATGCTCGAGAGCATCTTCTTCCTCACCAAGTTCGCAGAGATCTACGCGACGACCTCGGGAGGTCCCGGCATGGCGACCACCAACCTCCCCTATCTGATCTTCCTCGAGTCGTTCTTCCAGTACGACATCGGCACGGCGTCGGCCATCGCCATCTTCGCGGTCATCCTGGCCAACATCGTGGCGATCTTCCTGGTCCGCTTCGTGGCGCGTAACCTCGCCGAAGGAGCCCAGGCATGACGGCGACCTTCTCGCGCGACCGGTCCACGCGCCGTCGCTTGCGTCGCAAGTGGCTGCTGACCCTGTTGGCGTACGTCGTGGCCCTGATCTTCTTCTTCCCGATCCTGTGGATGCTGTTGACGGCCTTCAAGACCGAGACCGCGGCGTTCACGGTGCCGCCGCGCTTCTTCTTCCACCCCACGCTGGCGAGTTTCGGCGAGGCCCTGGCGCGCGGCGACTACCTTCACTACGCCCTCAACTCGCTCGTCTCCTCGCTGGTCTCGACCGGCCTGGGCGTGCTGCTGGCCGTGCCGGCGGCCTACGCCATGGCCTTCTATCCGACGCGGGGTACCGACGGCACCCTGCTGTGGATGATCAGCACCAAGTTCATCCCGGCCGTCGGGGTGCTCATCCCCATCTT
>CAZIBD010000036.1:0-30264 GCA_964536935.1 uncultured bacterium
TGTGGATGATCAGCACCAAGTTCATCCCGGCCGTCGGGGTGCTCATCCCCATCTTCCTGATCTACAAGGACCTCTCCCTGCTCGACAACATCTGGGGACTGATCCTCGTCTACACGGCGATGAACCTCCCCATCATGGTGTGGATGATCTATTCCTACTTCAAGGAGATCCCGGCCGAGATGCACGAGGCGGCCCAGGTCGACGGCGCCAATACGGCGCAGGTGATGGCGCGCGTGGTCCTGCCCGTCGCCATCCCCGGCCTCGCCTCCACCTGCCTGCTGGCCATCATCCTGGCGTGGAACGAGGCCTTCTGGAGCATCAACCTGACCAACACCGCTGCGGCGACCTTGCCGGTGTTCATCGCGAGCTTCAAGACGGCCGAGGGTCTGTTCTGGGCGAAGATGTCGGCGGCTTCGGCCCTGGCCGTCGCTCCCATCCTGGTGTTCGGATGGATGGCGCAGCGCCAGCTGGTGCGCGGGCTGACCTTCGGCGCAGTGAAGTGAGAGCAGTGAAGTGAGAGCAGTGAAGTGAGAGCGGTGACGCGAGAACCTGGTCGCGCGTGCGCGGCCCGTGCGCGGGAGGTCCCTGCGCGCAACCCATAGGAGGTACCCATGGCTGAGTCCAACCCCTTCGATCTATCCGGTCGCGTCGCCGTGGTCACCGGCGCCGGCCGCGGCATCGGCCGGGCGATCGCGTCCACCCTGGGAGAAGCGGGAGCGGCCATCGGCATCGCCGAGCACGTCGAAGAGAGCGGCCGGCGGGCGGTCGAGGAGCTGACCGCCGAGGGGATCGAGTGTGCCTACCTCCCGGTGGACGTTCGCGACCCCGACAGCGTCCGCGCCATGACCGCCGCGGCGCTCGAGCGCTTCGGTCACATCGACGTGCTGGTCAACAACGCCGGGGTCGCCACCAACACACCCTCCGAGGACGTCACGGACGCCGAGTGGATGGAGGTCATGAACGTCAACCTCAACGGCACGTTCTGGTGTTGCCGCGAGGTGGGGCGGCACATGCTCGAGCGGGGCTCGGGCTCGATCGTCAACATGGCCTCGATGTCCGGCGTCATCTCCAACGCGCCGCAGCCGCAGAGCCACTACAACGCCTCCAAGGCGGGCGTCATCCTGCTGACCAAATCGCTCGCGGGCGAGTGGGCCAAGCGCGGGGTGCGGGTCAATGCCGTGTCGCCCGGCTACATCGGCACGGAGATGACCAAGCTCGGCATGAGCAACACCGACTGGTACCGTATGTGGCTCGACATGACGCCCATGGGCCGCGTCGGGGAGCCCCGCGAGATCGCCCAGGCGGTATGGTTCCTGGCGTCGGACGCAGCCAGCTTCGCGACCGGCACCAACTTGCTCATCGACGGGGGCTACACGTCCTGGTGAGCGCCGCAGGCGACGCCTCCGGGTGTCGCCTGCGGGAGAGGACGGCGAACCGTGCTTCGAGTCGAGATCCCACGGCCGGGCCTGGTCCACACGGTCGAGGCGGACGCGCTGGCGTACGCCCCTGACGAGGCGCGCGTGCATGTCGAGGCGATCGGCATCTGCGGATCGGACCTCCACACCTTCCATGGGGAGCACCCCTTCGTGAGCTATCCGGTCTGGCCGGGTCACGAGCTGGTGGGCGTGGTCGAGGAGGTCGGGACGGCCGCGGATCGCGCCTTGATCGGGATGCGGGTGGCGCTCGAGCCGTCGCTTCCGTGCGGCCACTGCCGGACCTGCCGGGAGGGCCGCTACAACATCTGCGAGAACCTGCGGGTGCTCGGCTTCCAGGCGCCCGGCGCGATGACGGAGACCTTCGTGGTGGCCGCCGACCGCCTTCATCCTCTCCCGGACACGTTGTCGGTGGAGGGCGGCGCCCTGGTCGAGCCCATGGCCGTGGCCGTCCACGCGGCGCGCCTTCCGGGACCGCTCGCGGCCCTCCGGGTCGGCGTGGTCGGTGGCGGGACCATCGGGCTTCTGACCGCCGTAGCGGCCACGGCCTACGGCGCGGCGAGCGTGACCGTAGCCGACCTGCTGCCGTCGCGCCGGCAGGTTGCCGAGAGGCTCGGGCTGGGCGCGGGCGCCGGCCTCGAACCGGGAAGCTGCGACGTCGTGTTCGAATGTGTCGGCACCGAGGGAGCGCTCCGGGCCAGCGTGGACGCCTGCGCCAAGGGCGGCACGGTGGTGGTGGCCGGGGTCTACGGCTCGGACCCGACCGTGCAGGCGGGTCTGGTTCAGGATCGCGAGCTGCGTCTGCAGGGGAGCCTGATGTACGTGACGTCGGACGTGCGTGACGCCATCCGGTTGCTGGCGGAGGGCCGCGTCGATCCGGGGGCCATCGTGACCCACCGCTTCCCGCTCGAGCAGGTCGCCGAAGCCTTCCGGGTGGCGGGCGCCCGCGGCGAGGCGCTCAAGGTCCTCCTCATCCCGTAACCCCGCTCGCGCGCCGACCGGGCGTGGCCGCCGGAGCATCCGGGCGCGGATCCACGCCTGCGCCGCACGGCACATCGTGCGGCGACGGCCCTACCCGGCAAGGAACGGCACGTGCCAGTAGACCAGGAAGGGCAGGAACAGGGCGGCTGCCACGGCCACGACCACCGCGATGGCGGTGCGGGGCGGGCGGGCGGCGGAACGCCGCGACGCGAGGACGAGCAGCGCCAGGGCGACGGCGAGCACCCCGCTCACGGCCGAGAGCGCCCGTAGGCTGTGGGCCAGCGGAGTCAGGGCCAGACCCGCCGGCCGGTAGAGCCCGAGCAGGAAGGCTATGGCTACGGCCGTCCCTGCCAGCAGCGCCAGGTCGACCAGGCTGACCAGGGCTTGGGCGAGGCGCAAGAGCTGCGCCGCCCGGCTCGCCGCTCGAGCGGCGGCGACGTCGTCCGAGGGCGCCCGCTCGGCGCCGGCCCCCCAGCTCGCGCCGGGGCTGCGCCGCCCGAGCGGTAGCACGCTCACCACCAGCCCCTCGCCGAACGCGATCAAGAAGAACACCACCGCCCCGAGCTGCACCCACGGGCTGGCATACCAGGGCGACGGGCGGTCGCTCGTGCCGGGCAGCAGCAGCGTGGGATCGGCAGCGGGGCCCGTAGCCGTCGTGCTGCCACCTGCGGACACCACCGGGCCGGTGCCGCCGGTAGCGGCCGGCAACACGAAGGGCGCGCCCGTGGCGGCTGCGAGAGGCACCGCCGCTCCTCGCGAGGGTGCGAGCGTCGCGAGCACCGTGCGCGTCCAGCCCACCACCACCGAGCGATAGGCCGGATCCGCCGCGCGCCTTGCGTTGGCGAGGGCGGCCCCGGGGTTGCCTCCGGTGCCGGCACCGTCCGTGCCGGCGCCCTGGCGGCCCAGAACGGTGACATGGTCGAGGGGTTGATCGCGGTTCTGCGCGGCGCGCAGGAGCTGGGCGGTGGTCTTGACGCCCGCCGCATGCGGGTTGAGGTCGTCGTAGACGAGCAGCGCGGGTGCCCTCTCGCGGCGTAGGGCGTCGGCCGGTGTGCTGGACGGATTGTCCTTCAGGAAGCCGAGCTGGCCGTGGGGCAGCAGGGCCGCGAGGACCGGGCGGGTGCTCACCAGCAGGCGCACGCCGCGCATGGCGGTGTCGGCGGCCGTGGGCGAGTAGCCCCGGGCCCTCACGGCGTCGCCGGCATGCCACACCTCCTCCTGCCCCAGCGGTGCGGCGTTGGTGTTGAGCAGGATGAGGAACGCGACGTCGGCGTGCTCGCCGACGAAGGGGGCCAGCCACGCCCCCTGACCCACGCCCCACACGCCCACCCGTGACGGATCGATGCCCGGTTGCCGCCGCACGGCGGCGACCGCGGCCACCGCGTCGCCGACCTGGTCGTTCAGGGCGATGGTGCTGCGCCAGTCGCCCGTGGAGCTCCCCGTGCCGCGCTTGTCGTAGGCGTAGGCGGCGATGCCGTGGGTGGCGAAGAGGCGCGCATCGGCGGCCGCCTGGTCGCGGCTGGAGGCGCCGCGTCCGGGAAGCAGCACCACGGCCGGGAAGGGCCCTGGCCCGGAGGGAACCAGCAGCGTGCCGGACAGGGTCACGGATCCGTTGTGCACGTCGAGCGGGCGCGAAACCGGAGGGCCGGCCACCGCCGGCGCGGGGGCGGACGATGTCGCGACCGGGCTCGGGCCGCGCCCGGTTACGAGCGGGGTCGGGCCGGACCCGGCGTCCGTCGCGAAGGGCGTCGCCTTGCGGGGACCGCTCGGCCCGGCCCCGAGGGCGGGCGAGCCCGGCTCGGAGTGCGGTACGGGAGCGACGGTGGCGAAGGGGTCGACCGGCCTCGTCTGCCCCAGGCTCCAACCGCTCAGCAGCACCACGAGCCCGGCGACGACCGCCGGGACGCGGAAGCGGGGCGCGGAGGGCGCTGCCGCCCGCTCCGCCGCGTCGCCCCGGCGGCGGGGCGGGTTCCAAGGGACTGCAAGACGCAAGGTGAGCCTCCCACGACTGTCGGTGCCCCGAGCATAGAACGGCGGTAGGGGATACGGCCGACGACGGGTCACGGGGGCGCCGCGTCGAGTGGGGGTGGCGTACGGCGGCCAGCGTCGCCGAGCGCAGGGCGGGTCTTCGGACGCGACCCCGGCTGCGCGCTGGGTAGCACGTCGGGTGGTCCCTTGACAGATCGAGGACGATCCGTCATTCTTTAACTGACCGGTTAGGCAAATGCCTGATCGGACGCCGCTAGAGGGACCGGAAGGAGGTTCTTTGATGCGTGCATGGACTCGCTGGCAAGACTGGATCAATGTGGTGGCCGGTGCCTGGCTGTTCTTCTCGCCATGGATCCTGGTGTTCACCGGCTCGACCGTTGCAGCATGGAATGCGTGGATCCTGGGGGCGCTCGTCTTCATCGTGGCGCTGTGGTCGCTGGGCAGCCCGGACTCCCGAGGCGTGCTCTGGTTCCAGGCCCTCCTGGGAGCGTGGACGTTCGTGGCCCCGTGGGTGCTCGCCTTCGCGGTCGCGGCCGTGCCTGCCTGGAATGCGTGGATCCTGGGCGCCATCGTCTTCATCCTCGCCCTGTGGGCGTTGGGTAGCGTAGGAGAGGCCCGCGGCACGCCGCAGCGTGCCTGAGCCGGAGCGTCCCGGCGTACAACATGGCAGAGCGAACCAACGGTTCGCGATGCGGGCGGGCCCGGGACCGGGCCCGCCCGCTTTCGTAGACTGGAAGCGCACCGATGGACGTCGATCACGGGTCGGCTAGCGGGCGCGGCCCGTCGGCGCGCAGACGGGGAGGGAGCAGATCGTGGCGCCCCCAGCTTCATCGCGTGGAGCGAATGGGAACCCGCCCACCTCGAGTGACGGTGGGCACGAGGGCGGCCGCTCGGGTCGTCGCGTAGGGCGCCCGCGCGTGGACCGCAGCCGGGCCGAGGCGCGTCTGAAGATCCTCGACGCCGCCGAGGCGCTCTTCGCCGAGCGCGGCTTCGACGGGACCCCCACCAGCGCCATCGCGGCCCGTGCCGGGGTCACCAGCGCACTGATCTTCTACTACTTCCAGACCAAGCGGGGCCTGCTCCAAGCGCTCATCGACGAACGCCCGTTCCTGCCTCGCTTCGCCGAGCTGGTCGCCGATGTCGAGGCCGGGGATCGCCGCGAGCTCCTGCAGGCGGCCGGACAACGGTTGTACGACCTCGCCCACCGTAGTGGCCCGATGGTGCGCATCGTGGTGCGGGAGGTGTTGCAGAGAGAGGAGCTTCGGCGGCACTGGGAAGACGTACTGGAGAGGGCCATCGGGGTGCTGGCGGAGCGGATCCGAACGGCCGAGGGCCCGCCCCTCGAGGCGGAGCGCGCCGCCGGCATGGCGCGCCTGTTCTTCAACGCCGTCGCCTTCCAGGCCCTCTTCGGTCCCGATGTCGAGCCGGAGCGTGCCGTCTCCGAGGCGGTCGACATGATGATCGCCGGCCTCTGAGGCGGCGCCGGCCGGGCGGTGGAGGGCGGATCGGCTCGCGTCCGGCCCGGTGGTAGGTTGGGGGCCACCGCCGCCCACCGGCAGGAGCCGGCGGCGGCCCGGTTGCGCGATGGCCCCACGCTTTCGGCGGGCGTGCTTCGTGATGCGAGCCGCGCGCGGTCCGATCCGGAAGGGAGCTGGTGAGCGTGAGCGACGCTTCGAGACACGGGAACGCACCCTGGGTCCCGGTCGACCCGGCCTCGCCGTCCGAGCCGCCGTCGGAGCCGCTGCGGCCGCTGCAACGCATCGCGGGGCGCGCCGTTCCCGCAGCGCGGGGCGGAACTCGAGAGATCCTCGAGCCCGCCACGGGGTCCGTTCTCGCCATCGTTCCGGAGGGTACGGCCGACGATGCCGAGGCCGCCGTGGCCGCCGCGCGCAACGCCTTCGACCACGGCCCGTGGCCACGCCTGTTCGCGCAGGAGCGGGCTCGCGTTCTTCACCGGGCTGCCTCGCTGATCGAGGCACACCGGGAGGAGCTGGCGTGCCTGGAAACCTGGGATACCGGGAAGACCCTTCCCGAGAGCCGCGACGACATGGTGCAGGTCGCCGAGGCGTTCCGCTACTTCGGCTCCCTCATCGCTACCACCGGCGGCGAGGTGAACCCCGTCGAGGCGGACGCGCTGAGCCTCACGTTGCACGAGCCGGTCGGCGTCGCCGCGCTCATCACGCCCTGGAACTACCCGCTGCTGCAGGCCTCCTGGAAGCTGGCGCCGGCCCTCGCAGCAGGCTGCGCCCTGGTGATCAAACCCAGCGAGCTGACGCCGCTCAGTACCGTCCGGACCATCGATCTGCTGCACGAGGCGGGTGTCCCCGGCGACGTCGCCAACGTCGTGCTCGGCGCCGGGCCGGGCGTCGGCGCCGCGCTGGTGGCCCACGAAGACGTGGACATGGTGTCCTTCACCGGTGGCATCGTGACCGGCCGCGCGATCGCGCGGGTGGCGGCCGACACCGCCAAGCGCGTTGCGCTCGAGCTCGGCGGCAAGAACCCCAACATCGTGTTCGAGGACGCGGACATCGACGTGGCCCTGGACCATGCCCTGAACGCGGTCTTCTACCATGCCGGCCAGGTGTGTTCGGCCGGATCGCGGCTGCTCGTACAGGCCGGGATCTACGACCGCTTCGTCGATGGCATCCTCGAGCGAGCCGCCGCCATCCGGCTGGGCTTCGGCTGGGAGGACGGGACGGAGATGGGCCCGCTGGTGTCCGAGCAGCACCGGTCCAAGGTGGAGGGCATGATCGCGCTGGCGTTGGACGAAGGTGCCAGCTTGCGACTCGGCGGCGGACGCCCCGACGGCAAACGCTTCCAGCGCGGCACCTTCCTCCAGCCGACCGTGCTCACTGGCGTGCGGCGCGAGATGCGCATCGCCCACGAAGAGATCTTCGGACCGGTGCTCACCGTGGAGCGTTTCGAGGACGAGCAAGACGCCGTCGCGACCGCCAACGAGACGCGCACCGGCCTGGCGGCGGCGGTGTGGACGCGGGACGTGGCGAAGGCCGTCCGCGTGGGCCGTGCGCTGCGCTTCGGCACGGTCTGGCTGAACGACTTCCACCCCTACTACCCGCAGGCGCCCTGGGGCGGCATGAAGGAGAGCGGCGTCGGGCGCGAGCTAGGCCTCACGGGGTTGCGCGAGTACCAGGAGGAGAAGCATCTCTACCTCAACCTCGACGTCCGACCGGTCGGCTGGTTCGGAAGGTCGCTCGACGTGAGCGAGGGGTGAGCTGAAGGGCGCTCCCGTCGCATGATCGGTTGCGGTGCCCGCCCCCGCGGCGCAAGCATGGAGCAGCGGCGGGCGGTGCGTGTGCCGTCCAGCGGAGCGGAGGATTCCTGTGGATCAGCGCCGTCTACGACTGGGGGGCGGTGTTCTGGCTGTCAGCCTGGCAGGGGTATGTCTGGTGCTCGCCGGGTGCGGTCCGGGTTCCCGAGGCGGCCGTGGGGTCACGTCCCCGTCTGCTGGCCGGGCCGCCACGACCGCGAGCGCCTTCATCGAGGAGGCGACCTCGGCGGCAGGCAGCAGCTCCGACGTGGCCGGTATGGCGGGGGGTACGCCGCCGTGGCCCTGTACCGGCTGGGCGCACGCGTCGGTCACGGCATACCAGCGTGCCGGTGAGGGTGCCCGGGTGTTCGGCACCGTGAGCCCCGGGGACCCGGTGGCGGTGGTGGCCCGCAACGCCGGCGGCTGGCTGGCGTTCTCACCGGGGACGGCGCAGGCCGCCAACGTGGGACCGTTCCGGTTGCGGTGGCTCCCCCCCGATGCCCCCGTCCGGCTCGATGGGAGTTGCAGCGCCCTTCCCGTCCGGGCATCGCCGAAGCCGGGCGTGTGCTTCGAGATGGCCATGGTCGCGACGCCGGTCCGGGCGGCTCCCGACCGGTCCGCTGCGGTCGTCGTCACGCTTCCCGCCGACGGCTACGTCGCCGTCGTCGGCTCGAACCCTTCCGGCTGGTTGCGGGTCGATGCGGGGAGCGGGAGCTCCCTCGCTGCCGGGGCGGGGTGGATCTCGCCGCAGGCCGTGAACGTCAATGGACCGTGCGGCGCCTATCTGACGCATCGGAACGCGCCGTGAGGGCCGGCGGGACCGGCATGGCCTAGCGCATGCCGAGCGGCCGACGGACGTGTGCCCGGGAACCTGGCGGCGGTGCGTCCGTCCTGGCGTCGCCCGGTCGGCGCACGTAGCATGGAAGCGAGGTCCGGCGCCGTGCCGGAGCCGGCCGCGGATCGGCGCCCCTCCGGCGCCGATCGCGACGTGAGCGTGGGAGGAACGATGTCCGAGGATCGTGATGCTGCTTCTCGCGTTCCGGAAGACGAGCCGGCGCGCGCCGAGCGGGGCGAGGGCGCCCAGCGCGCGGCCGTCGCCGTCAAGGTCCTGCACAGCGCGCTGGTCTTCGTCATGGCGGCGGCCGCCGTCACGATCCTCGTCGACGGCCTGACGGGGCGTCGCGACGTGTGGCTGGCGCTCTCGCTGGCCGTGGTCGGCGTCGAAGCCGTCGTCTACGCGGTCAACGGGTTGCGCTGTCCGCTGACGAAGCTGGCGCGCCGCCTTGGGGATGCCACAGGGCACGACTGGCTCTTCGAGCGACTCTTGCCGGAGCCGTACGTTCTGCGCGTCGCCCCCTTCTTCGCCTGGGTGACGCTGCTCGGGCTCCTGGCGATGGGGTTCCGCTGGCTCTTGCGCGTGCCGGTCTGAGGCCGGGCGGTGCCGACGGTGCTGGGGCCCCGGACTGCGCCTGCGGAGACCGCTCTCTGGGGGACGCGCGGCGTCTGGGACGGTGATCCGAGCGTTCAGGAGAGGGGCCTGAAGGCGGCGCGCTTTCTCTGACAGAAATGCGATTCCTTGCAGGGAAATGTCGCGTCCTCTAGACTGGTGCATGCTCGAGCCCGACGGCGGCGGCCGCTACCGCATCCAGGCGCTCGATCGCGCGCTGGGGTTGCTGGGGCTGGTGGCGAGCCGGCCCGATCTCGGCCTGCAGGCTCTCGCCGAGCGGTCCGGCACCAGCGTCAGCCAGGTCCTCAAGATCCTGGCGACCCTGGAGGCGCACGGCATGGTCGTCAAGAGCGCGGACAAGACCTACCGGCTCGGCTACGGCGCCCTTCGTTTGGGCCACCAGGCGTCTCGCCTGCAACCGGTGGTCGACGTCGCGGCGATCGCCCTGGACGAGTTGCGCGAGGAGACCGGGGAGAGCATCCACCTGGTCGTGCGCGATGGCCTCGACGCCGTGATCGCCGACGTACGCGAGTCGTCCAGGACGGTGCGGGTCGTCTCGCCGGTGGGCGAGCGTACGCGGCTCAACGCCGGTAGCGCCGGCAAGCTGTTCCTCGCCTACGGACGCCCGGAGTTGATGGACTGGCTGGTGCGCGAGCCGCTCCCCGCCTACACCGAGCTCAGCGAGACCGACCCCGAGCTGCTCCGCATCGACATGGACCGTGCGCGGCGCCAGGGAGTCTGCGTCGCCATCGGCGACTTCGAGGACGGGGCCTTCTCCGTCGCCGCCCCGGTGTTCGAGGGGCCGGGGCGGATGGCGGCGGCCATCGCCCTGGCGGGGCCGCTCAGCCGCTTCGACAGCGCCATCGAGCGCCGCTACCGCAGCGCCGTCAAGCAGGCGGCCGGCGCCGTCAGCGAGCGCCTGCAGGGGACGGCGCCGAGCGACTAACGCAGGCTGCTCGGCAGGTAGACCATGTCCATGGGGATGAACGAGCCGTTGTAGAGCAGCGTGGTCTGGCCCACGAGGTAGGGCTCCCAGCCGGGATCCAAGGCGCTGGGGCCGACCCGCACGGTGATCCTTCCAGCTCCCGTCGAGAAGTGGCCGAAGGTCAGCTCGAGCTGGGTGCCGGCCAGCGTGGTCAGCGTGAGAAGACCGGTCGCCGGTACGGAGCGGGCCCGGAGGTCGGCACTGGTGTAGCGTCCGCGCACCATCGAGCTGTGCAGCAACGTGGTCAGGCGATCGGGCTTTGCCATGAGGACATCGAAGGCGTGCGCTCCCATGAGGTGCGCCAGTCGGGCGAAGCCGGCGTCGCTGGGCGCGAAGAGCGTGATCGGTTGATCGCCCTGGAGCTCCTTGTCGAGCCCGGTGCTGAGCAGGGCGGCCTTGAGGCAGCTGTAGCTCTCCGTAGGGTTGGCACTGCTCTGGTAACAGGTCTGGTTCAGGCGGTTGGCCGAATGGTCGACGACGTACTGCCACAGCGTCCCGGAGCCCACCGCGAAGCTGCCTGGAAGGATGGAGCTGGCGGCCAGAGCGGCGCCGCCGCACAGGAGCGCGCAGGTCGCGGCCACGGCCATGAGCGGACGGAACGGGCGCGGTGCGTGCCGAGCGTGCGTGGGTTGGTGAGTCATGCTGAATACCTCACTGGCTGGGTTCGCCCGCGTGCGGGCGGGGAGCGCCGTGCGCCGGTCGACGGCGGACCGGAGATCGAGCTTCTTCCTGGGGCGACTCTACGCACGACAGATGAGTCCAGCGTAAACCTGCGTTATCGCGAGCTTCATGCCCGTGCCACAGGCGGCCCCCACGAAAAGGCCCGTGACCTGGTGGCCACGGGCCGGGAAAGGGGGGTGGCCTCGACGGCGCGAAGAGGAGGGCGCCGGAGGCCCAGCAGACGCGGTCGTACGGGGTCCCGCTGCCGCCGCGGGCTCGCACCGGCGGTCGTGGACGGGCGAGGGGGGTCCCGAGCGAGGTGCTGGCAGCGGTCGTGCGGCCCGAGGCCGCGACGCAGGCATGGTAGGGCCCGCCCATGAGAGTGGTTCCCGGGTGCGCATGAAAAAGGTGGCACCCCCACGCGGACGTCCTCGGGGGAGGTATTCCTCTCCCTATCGGCAAGGGACCTGCTACGGTTAGGGCCTGGAGAAGGCTCGTAGCGCGCCGCGGCACGTGGCGCCGTTCGAGGGATGCGGGAGGTCCCGTGCGCCTCATCCACCTCGCCGACCTGCACCTGGGCTGGCAGCCGTCCGGATGGCCCGAAGAGCGGGCGACCGAACGTCGCCGGCGCAGGGACGGTGTGCTCGAGCGGGCCGTCGACGTGGCGTTGTCCGAGGGCGTCGACCTCGCGATCGTCGCCGGCGATCTGTTCGACCGCTTCGATCCCGACGAGGCGTGCGTCGAGGCTGCGCTCGCTCAGCTGCACCGCCTGGAGGATGGCGGCGTGCTGCCGGTCACCGTTCCCGGCAACCACGACGAGATCACCTACGGCACCAGCGTCTACCGGCGCCACCGGGACACCTGGCCCGGCCTGCTCGTCACCGAGCCCGCGCCCGCACACCTCGCCACGCTCGAGCTCGGCGGCGAAACCGTACACCTCTACGGCATGGCCTACACCGGAGGGGTCACCGCCGCGGACCTTCCGGTGCGCGATTTCCCGCGCCTGGAGCGGCCCGGCGTGCACATCGCCGTGTTCCACGGCGTGCTCGGCGTTGCCGACAGCGGTACCCGGACGCTCTCGCTCGACGAGGAGGGGCTGGCCGCCGCGCGCTACCACTACGTGGCGCTGGGCTCGCTCCACGACCCGCTGCAGCACCGCTTCCCCGCGGGCCCGGCCGTCTACCCCGGCTCACCCGAGGCGATGGGCTTCGCCGACGGCGGCAGCGGCGCGGTGACGGTGGCGGCGTGGGACGGCGAGCGCATGGACGTGCAGGTCGTCGCCGTGCCCGTGCAGCCCGTCCGCGACATCGTGCTCGATCTCACGCCCGTGGACGACATCGCCGAGGTAGACGCCTTCATCGCGTCCAGGGGCGATCCGGACGCGGTACAGCGCGTGCGCCTCGCCGGCGCGCTGTGGCTGCCGGAGCTCGACGCCGCCGCGCTGGAGGACCGGCACGGTGACGCCTTCTTCCACCTCGAGGTGCGCGACGAGGTATCGGGGCTGGCTCCCGAGCTGCTGGAGCGCTGGGCGCAGGAAGCCAGCGTGCGCGGTGCCTTCGTGGCCCGCATGCTGGCGCGCATCGATGGCGCTGGCGAGCGCGCCTACGCGCGGCTGGCCCGCAGCCTGCGATGGGGCATCGCCGCGCTCTCTGACGGGCCACCTCCGGGTGGCGCCCGCGCTCCGATCGGGAGCGTGGCGTGAGTCGGCGCGGCCGGTCGAGGGCGCGCTCGTCGCGGGCTCGCCCGGGGCGTGCCGGGCACCACCCGGTCGGCGTGCTCTGGGAGCGCTTGGAGTTGCCCGAGCTGTACGGTATCGAGGCCCGCACGGTGCGCTTCCCGAAGGGGCTCGCGACGCTGGTGCGGCCCAACGAGTGGGGCAAGTCGACCCTGGTGAGCGTGCTCACGGACGTGCTCTTCGGCCCGGAACCGGGGAGCGAGGCAAGCGGTGGGGCGCGGCTCACCTTCGTAGGGGTCGACGGCGTCCGGTACCGCTTGGAGCGGGACCTCTCCACCGGAGAGGGCGAGCTGGCCCAGGAGGGCGCCGAGCTGGGCGACGCGCCCGACGAAGCAGCGGCGGCCCCCTCGTGGGCCCCCGTGGAGCGCGTCGAGGGGGAGAGCCTGGTCGACGTGCTGGAGCGACTGCTCGGACTGGGGGAGCGCGAGACGTTCGTCCAGAGCTTCTGCGTGTCGCAGCCGTTGCCTCGCCCCGAGCGCCTCAGCGCGGAGGTGCAACGTCTGCTGGTCGGGTCGGGGCGCGGCGGCGTGGAGCTGGCGCTGGCGCGTCTCGAGGACGAGGTCGGGGTCCGGACCCGGAACGGCCATGCCTGGGGCCTTCCGGACGGCCAGGAGGATGGCGAGCTCGAGAACCTCGACACGCGCGTCGAGGCGCTCGAGCTCAGCCTGCAGGAGGGGCGCGAGGCCGCCGACGGGGCCCAGGAGACGGCGCGAAGCCTGGCCGAGGCCGAGGCGAGGCGCAGCCAGCACCGGGAGGAGACCGCCCGGCTGGAGGGCGAGGCCGAGCGGCTTCGCACCTACCTGGCGAGGCGACGGGCGTTGGAGGAGCGCGTCGATGCACACCGCGCGGCGGCGCAGACGCTGGCGCGGGCAGAGGCCCTGGAGGCCGAGGCCGCCCGCGCCCACGCGCGCGTCGCCGAGGTCTGGCCGGAGCTCGCCGATGCGCCGGAGGATGGTGAGGCCCGTCTGGCGTCGTTGATGGCGGCGGAGCGCGCACTGGCCGAGGCGCGGGCAGCGTCCGAGGCCGGCGAGCGCACGTTGGAGACGGCACGCCGCACCGCTGCCGAACGTACGCGAGAGCTGGAGCGCCATGTCACGCGCGCCCCGTTCCAGGACGACGACGAGGGTTTGACCGTCGATGCCGTGCGGGAGCTCCGAGCTGCGGCGGAGCAGGCGGCGACCGACTGGCGTGCGTTCCTTGGGCGCGAAGAGGGGGTGGCCGAGGCCCGCTCAGATCTGCGCCCGTACGCCATGCTGGCACTCGCGCCCGAGCAGGACCGGGCCCTCCTTCGACGCTACGACTACGAGGCCGAGGCCCGGGTGCGGGCGGTCGAGGGGCTGGAAGCGGCCGTTCGTGAGGCCCGCGCGGAACGTCGCCGGCTCCTGGTGCCAGACGCCGGCCTCCCCAACGAGCTGGAGGCCGAGGTGTTGCGCGCCGCGCTCAGCCACCCGCCCGCGCGCTGGCGTGCCGCCGTAGCGCAGGGCAGCGCGGGCGTGCTGCTGGCTGCGGCGGTGACCTGGGTGGCGCACCAGGCGATCGGGCTGGGTGCATCGGCGGGCGTCGGGGTCCTGGTGGGGCTCGGCGTCGTCGCGCTGTTCCGGCCGCCGTCGGTGACGGGGCCGCAACTGAAGCGCTTCCGGGGGCGCAGCCGCGCCGAGCTCGAGGAGCTTCTTGCGCGCTTCGACGCCTGGCATGCCCAGCCGGTACCGACCCGTCGGGACGTGCTCCGCCTCGAGAACGAGATGGAGGCGGCGCGCGAGCAGCTTCGCGCCTTCCAGCGCCGCATGCAGCCGTATCAGGAGGCCTACCCGGAGCCTGGCTCGGCGTTCGACGCCTTCCGGGAGGCGCAACGCACGCTCCTGCAGCGGGAGGAGGTGCACCGCGAGCTCGCCATCCGCACCTTCGGCGTCGCGCCCGCGGAGGTGCGGGGACGTTCGCCCCTCGAGATGCCCGCTCCCTGGCCGCGCCTGGCCGCCTTCGCCGAAGCGCGCGGCGGGCGTGCCCAGAGTGTGGCGCAGCTGTGCACCTTCCTGTTGGATGCAGCGGATGCGACCTGGGACGAGGTGATCGCTGCAGCGCAGGGGCGGGACGAGGCCCGTCGCGCCTTCCGGGCCGAGCGGGAACGGCTGCGGCGCGAGGTAGCGGTCGCGGAGACGGTGCTCGAGGAGCGGGAGGCGTCGATGACGGCCCTGCGGGTCGAGTTCAAGGCCGTGGCGACCGCGCGCGACGAGCAGGCGGCGCCCCTCCAGACGCTTCTCGAGGCGAGCGGCGGCGATGCCGACGAGCTGTTGCGGCGCTGGCGCGAACGCGACCAGGCGGTGCAGGAGGCGGAGCGCTCGTTCGACGCTCTGGCCTCCGTGCTGGACGCCGCCGAGGGCGAATCTCTGGCGGCGCTGCGCGAACGCGTGGAGCGCCTGGCGACGGAGGTCGAGGAGGAGCGCCTGGCGGTGGAGGCCGTGGTGGGTGAGCAGGGCGAGCTCCCTGCGGCAGGCGAGCCGTTCGACCGGTCGCGCATGCTCGACCGGCTCGAAGCGCTGGAGGAGCGTCTGGGGTTCGAGCGGGCGGCGCGTCACGCTGCCGAGGGCGAGGTGTTCGAACGCACCCGCGAGCTGGCGGCGCTGCAGGCGAAGCCGGTCGTCAACCTGGCCAAGGCCGAGACCGAGCGCGCGGCCCTGCTCGACCGGCGCAAGGCGCTCGTGGAGGAGATCGAGGCCCTGGCTACCGCCCACGTCGAGCTGCGAGCGGCGGTGCGGGACTTCCAGGGCAGCTACCGTGAGCGGCTGGAGCGCTTGGCGTCGCAGCACTTCGCCGCCCTGACGGAGCGGGAGGGGAGGAGCGTCCGCCTGCTCGACGACTTCGGGGTGCAGGTCGTGGAGCCCGACGGTCACGAGCTGTCGCCCGAGCGTCTCAGTCGCGGGGCCCAGGATCAGCTCACGTTGGCGCTCCGGCTCGCCATCGCCGATCACGTTGCCGATGATGTCCGCCTGCCTCTGGTGCTGGACGATCCCTTCCTACATTGGGACGGGTCGCGGCTGGAGCGCCTGCGGGTCGATCTTCAGCGTGTGGCGCGTGAGCGCCAGGTCGTTCTGCTCAGCCACGACGCCGCGTTCGGGGCGTGGGGCGAGGCGATCGGAGTCGACTGAGTGGTTCTTCGTGCCGACCTGTTTCCTCTAGTGTACTGAAGTACCGATCAGACCCACGGCGCCGTCCACGGCGTCGTCGACGCCTGCCAAACAGCGTCCACCGCTGAAACGGCCGGTGTGCACGCTTCCTTGTGGCGTCTCGTTCGGTTCGCTACACTGGTACCGATCCACCCCCAGTCGAACCCTTCAATCCCCGTGGATCTAGGAGACGTTGGATGCCGCAGTCCGAAGTGAAAGTACTGGTACCAGAGGAGCGGGTCGCCGAGTTCTACCGCATGGTGGGGGTGTGGTTGGATCGGGACCGTGGCGGACAGCGGGGCGAGCCCAGCCTGTCGCCGAAGAGCCGGTACGCGCCCCTTCAGGAACACCTGGAGGGCGTGGGCCGCGATCGCAGGAAGGTCAGTCTGCGCTTCGACGAGATCAGCAAAGTGCTCGGCAAGCCGCTGCCGAAGTCCGCCTTCGCGCACCGTGCCTGGTGGGCCAACACCAGCTCGCACGCCCAGGCCCTGGCCTGGTTGTCGGCGGGCTGGAAGGTCGAGCACGTCGACCTGGGGGGCAAGGCGGTCGAGTTCGTGCGCCCGGGCAAGGCCTGAAGCGGCGGCGCAGCAGCGTCCGACCCTCGACGTCGAGGAGATGGAGGCCCCGGAGAGTTCCTCTCCGGGGTCGTCATGTGGAGTTCCGGTCCGGCGTCAGGCGACGCGCCCAAGACCGAACACCTTGCCGATCTGCCCGAGCACGGTGGGGGTCAGGCTGGCGCCGGCGATCAGCGCCCAGGCACGGCCATCGAGCCAGGCGATGCGCAGCACCTCGCGCGCGCCGGGTGCCGTCACGGCCGCTACCAGCAAGACCGCGCACAAGGCCAATGCGCCCCACACCCACGGGTTGCGCGTGACCTCGTTGCGCAGCAACGGGCTCGAGGGCTCACGCATGTCGAACACGTGCCAGAGCTGAGCGAAGGCGAGCGTCAGGAACGACACCGTTACGGCCTCGGTGCGCGACAGCGCCAGCGGCCCGAGGGCCAGGGCGAACGCCCCCAGCACGGCACCGGTGATGAGCAGGGCGTAGCCGGACAGGGCGCGCCAGTGGCGCGCGGCCAGCACCGGTTCGTCGGGATCGCGCGGCGGCCGGCTCAGGATGTGCGGCGCGCCCTCGCCGGCTCCTAGCGCGAGGGCCGGAAAGACGTCGGTGACGAGGTTGAGGAATAGGATCTGAAGCGGGAGCAGGGGGAGGGGCGCGCCGAGAGCGGACGCGATTCCGATCACGAGGATCTCGCTCAAGTTGCACGACAGCAGGTAGAGCACGAAGGCGCGGATGGTATCGAAGATGATCCTGCCCTGCTTGACCGCCTCGACGATGGTGCCGAACGCGTCGTCCTTGAGCACCATGTCCGCAGCCTCACGGGCGACCTCGGTGCCACGACGGCCCATCGCGACGCCGATGTCCGCCTTCTTGAGGGCGGGTGCGTCGTTGACGCCGTCACCGGTCATCGCCACGATGGCGCCCTCGGACTGGTAGCGGCGGATGAGCTCGAGCTTCTGCTCCGGGCTGACCCGGGCCAGGATGTCGGCTCCGAGCAGCTCGCTGCGCGCCGCGTCCCGGCCCGTCGCTCCGCTCCCCAGGAGCCGCTCCACGTCGCGGCCCGCCACCACCGTAGGGGGCCCCACGGTCAGCCCCACGGCCTCGGCGATGCTGGCCGCGGTCACGGCCTGGTCGCCGGTGACCATCACGACCCGGATTCCGGCGCGGCGGCAGCCGTCGATCGCCTCGCGAACGTCCCGCCGGGGCGGGTCCTCCAGGGCCACGAGCGCCAGCAGGGTGAGGTCCTGGTAGAGCTCGGCGCCGGCGTCGGTGGCGTCCCGGCCGGCGAGCGCCAGCACCCGCAGCCCGCGCCCGGCCAGCTCGCCGTTGCGGCCCTCCCAGGCGTTCCGCTCCTCGTCCTCCAGAGGTCGGCTGCCGTGCGCGGTGGCGACCCGCGTGCACGCCGCCAGCACGCTTTCCGGCGCTCCCTTGACGGCGACCCGGTAGCGGCTGCCGTCGGGCATGGGCTCACCCTGGGTGCCGTGCAGCGTCCCCATCATCTTGGTATCGGGATCAAACGCGACCTCGAGCACCTCCGGCTGGGAGCGCAGCAGGTCCTCCCGATGCACGCCGCCGAGGGCGGCAACCTCCAGCAGAGCGACCTCCAGCGGATCGCCGATGGCGTGCTCTCGCTCGCGGCCCAGCGAGGCGTTGTTGCACAGCGCCGCGACCTCCAGCGCCGCGCTCAGGTGGGGGAGGCGTTCCGGCTCGACGAGCTTCCCATCGAGCGCGAAGCCGCCCTCTTCGGCCGACGGCACAGCGCGCCCCTCCGAAAGCCACAGGCTCGCCACCGTCATGCGGTTCTCGGTCAGGGTGCCCGTCTTGTCGGTGAAGATCACGCTCGTGGCACCCAGCGTCTCGACCGCCGAAAGGCGGTTGACCAGGGCGTTGCGGTTCGCCATGCGCCTCATGCCGCGGGCCAGCGTGATGGTGGCGATGATCGGCAGGCCCTCGGGGACCGTGGCGACGGCCAGCGCGATCGCCGTCTCGAGGATCAGCAGCCACGGCTTGCCGGCCGTGATGCCGGTGACGGCGATGACGCCGACGATGGCGAGGGTGAGCCATACGAGCCGCTGGCCGAGGCGGTTGAGCCGGCGCTCCAGCGGTGTCGTCTCGTCCTCGGCTTCCGCCACCAGCCGGGAGATCCTGCCCAGCTCGGTGCGCATGCCGGTGGCGACGACGACTCCCTCCCCCGAACCGCGCGTGATCGACGTCCCCTTGTAGAGCATGGTGGCGCGTTCGGCGAGGGGAGCGTCCGCCGCCACCGGGGCGACCTGCTTGCTCACCGGCAGCGACTCGCCCGTGAGGGTGGACTCGTTGGCCTGGAGCTTCGACGCCTCGGTCACGCGCAGGTCGGCCGTGACGACGTCGCCCCCTTCGAGCACCACGATGTCGCCGGGCACCAGGGCGTCGGCCTCGACCGTTTGGAGGCGTCCCGCTCGGCGTACCGTGGCGTGCACCCGGCCGAGGCTCCGCAGTGCCTCCATCGATCGGACCGCGCGGAGCTCGGTCATGAAGCCGATGGCGGCGTTCAGCACCAGCACCACCACGACGGCCAGGGCCTCCACCCACTGGCCGAACGCCGCCGAGAGCGCCGCCGCCGCCGCCAGCAGGCCCACCAGCAGGCTCCGGAACTGCGCCACCATGATCTGCCAGGCGCTCCGGCGTGGGGCCGCGCGGAGCGTGTTGGGGCCGAAGCGCTCGAGGCGGCGCGCCGCCTCGGGGGCGGCGAGGCCGTGCTCGGGGTCGTCAATCAGGGCGCCGAGCACGTCGGCGGCCGATCGGGCCCAGGGCGATGCAGGACTCGGCGGAGCCGGCCCCGGGCCCGCCTCGTCCCCGGGTCGCGGGACGCCCGTCGTGCTCATGGTTCCAGCCTAACGATGCAGCCGGTGCCGGGCGAGGGCCGTCCGACCTTCCCGTGTCGTTTGCGACGCACTCCGTGGCGTGGGCGTTCGGGTAGGCTCGTGGCCGCGCACCCCCCGCCGCGGCCAGGATCCGCGGCACCTGTCATCGAAGGAGGCGGTTCTCCGTGCAGTATCGGCATCTGGGTTCATCGGGTCTTCGTGTCTCTGCCCTCTCGTTCGGCGCCTGGGTCACCTTCGGCGACCAGATCGGGGAGGACACGGCCTTGGAGATGATGAAGGCGGCGGTCGACGCGGGCGTCAACTTCTTCGACAATGCCGAGGCCTACTCCGCCGGCAAGGCCGAGACGATGATGGGGAACGTCATCAAGCGGGCCGGCTGGAAGCGTTCCGACCTCGTGCTCTCCACCAAGATCTTCTTCGGTGCTGGCGCCTCCGGCCCGAACGACCGCGGGCTCAGTCGCAAGCACGTCGTGGAAGGCACCACTGCGGCGCTGAAGCGGCTCCAGACCGACTACGTCGATCTGGTGTTCTGCCACCGCCCCGACCGGACCACGCCGATCGAGGAGACCGTGCGGGCCATGAACTACCTCATCGACCAGGGCATGGCCTTCTACTGGGGAACGAGCGAGTGGTCGGCGGAGGAGATTCGCGAGGCGTACGAGGTGGCACGCCGCGAGCACCTGGTCCCGCCCACGATGGAGCAGCCGCAGTACAACATGCTCCACCGCGAGCGCGTCGAGCGCGAGTATGCGCGCCTGTACGACGCGTTCCAGCTCGGCCTGACCGTATGGAGCCCGCTGGCCAGCGGGATCCTCACGGGCAAGTACGACCAAGGCATCCAGGAGGGCACGCGCTTCACCCTCGAGGGCTACGAGTGGTTGCGCCAGCGGCTCGAGTCGGATGAGGGGAAGCGGCAGGTCAAGGCCGTGCGGGACCTGAAGCCGATCGCCGACGACCTGGGCGCGAGCCGCGCGCAACTGGCGCTGGCGTGGGCGCTCAAGAACCCCCACGTCAGCACCGTCATCACCGGCGCCTCCCGCGCCGAGCAGGTGCGCGAGAACATGAAAGCCATCGACGTGGCGGAGAAGCTGACGCCCGACGTGATGGAGACGATCGAGCAGGTGCTGGGCACCCGGCCGGCGCCGCTCGAGATGTACGGGCGCGACTGAGCCGCGCGGACGATGGTGGCCGGCGCCCCGCGACGGGGCGCCGGCCGTCGCCGTTCAGGTTGCGCCCCGGCGGCGCTTCCCCGGCGCGAGGGGCCGACCGGCCGGCAACGGACGGACCTCGGTCCGGCTCGGGCGACGCTCGAGACGAGCGCGCTGACGCCCACGGGCCTGCACCAGCTCCACAATTTCGTCATCGCGGCGGCGGATCAGCTCACGGACCATTCGGTCGAAGAGCAGCGGAGACGGGATCACGATCGCCACTCCTCTCGCGCCCGGCCGTGCCAGACGGCACCCGGCGGGGCGTTTCATCGGCCCCTTCGAAGGTTGCGACGGCGGAAAGATCGGTAGGACTGCGAGCGCATCGCCAAGCGGGGTCCGCGTCCACACGCGGGCGGCCCTGGGGGCCGTGCCGAGGCTCCGCTTGCCCCGCTTCCAACCCATTATGGCGCGTTATCAGGGCGCCGTGGTGAACGGTGATGGCCTGGAGGTCGTGAGCCAGATCGGCTGATCGGGCCCGGAGATGGCCACCGGACCGGACCCGGAACCGCCGCTGAAGATGGCCTCGAAGTCGATGTACGGCGCCAGCATCCCGCTCGGGCCGGCGGCCGCGTCCATCGAGGCGAAGGGCCCCAGCGCCATGACATCGAAGCTGTAGCCGGTGTTGGCCGGCAGCGCCCGGTTGATGGCGGACAGGTCCGGCAGCATCGTCGAGGTGGCGGTCGTCACGATGTAGACGTGGGGTCCGGTCGGACCACTCGGCGCGATCGAGATCAGGTAGAGCGATCCAGCCAACGGCGTCCAGCCGAACGCCGTGCCGGGAGCGACGTTGCCGGCGTTCGGGGCGGGGGCGCTGGGCAGCGCTGCCGCCGGGAGCGTGAGGGCGGCCGAAGTGTTCGGCGCTGTTACGGTGCTCCACCTCAAGACGTAGTCGCCGGCGCTGTCGTCCGCCTGCGCGGCCAAGCCGTAGCTGATGCCGTTGGCGACCGGGACCATCGTGTTCGAGAACGTTCCGGAGGGGTTGGCGTTGACGAGCTGCAACCCGAGCATCGCCCCTCCGGAGGCGGGCCCGAACCGGACCACCGCCCGACCGTTGGTGAGCGTATAGCCCGCTGGCGCGCTCAGCGAACCGCTCATGGACGCTGTCGACACGGGCGTCACGGGGATGCTGAGTCCCGTCAGTGCATCGCCGTCGTGCAGCGTGACCGGCAGCGACCCGAAGCCCGTGTAGCTGGTGGGGTTGCCGGAGCCGTCCACGATCGCGCGGATGGCGTAGAGCGTTGTGTGGAGCGGATCCGCTAGCCCCCACGTGATCTTGCCCGGGCCGTAGGTCGTGGTCCCGCTCTGCACGCCCGCTCCCCCGTACGACAAGGACGCCCCCCCTGCGAAGACGGCTCCGTTCTCGCCCGTCTGGTACGGCGCGGTCCCGATCGTGCCGGAGACGGTCGCCTGGTGGCCGGTCGACAATCCGAGGGTCTCCAACGTCGGGTCGGTACGGGTCAGTCCCCGGTAGATCCAGACGTCGGTGTTGCCCGGGAAGCTCAGCGTCACGTCGTAGGGGACGTGGACGCCCTTTGCGGTGAAGGTGCCGTCGGCTGCCGTGGTCGTGGCCGTGCCGCCGACCAGGATATCGGCGCTGGCGACGGGCGCGAGGAAGCCGATCACGCGCCCGTTCACGGTGATGATGGACGGTGCCGCGGGGCCGCCGCAACCGGGCAAGAGGACCACGGCCGCGAGAGCCGCAAGGGCCATGAGGACCGTTCCCGAGCGGACCGCGGTCGGTGAGCGGCGTGGAATCGGATGGTCGGGCATACGCACCTCCGGGGCTGGCACGGGCCGCCGCCACCCCCGGTCGGAACATCGTCCGAGGAATGTGGACACGGGCCCCACGGCCGGACTATGGCAGGGCCGCGTCTAGGTGGCGTCTAGCCAGCAACTGCAGAGGGCCAGCCGGAGGAGCCGTCGCCCGACCCCGATCCCGACGTCACCAGTGCCGCAGTGCCTCCACGAGGAGCCGAACACCGAAGCCCGTCGCGCCCTCCGGGCCGTAGCCGGTGGCGTGATCGGCGAGCACCATGCCGGCGATATCGAGGTGGGCCCAGGGATGGCGCACGAACTCCTTGAGGAAGGCGGCGGAGGTGCCGACGCCGCCGTCCCGACCACCGCTGTTCTGGATGTCGGCGACCTTCGAATCGATGGTCTGGCGGTAATCGTCGTAGAGCGGCAGTGGCCAGACGCGCTCGGAGGTCTCGCGGCCCGCGCGTTCCAGACGCTCGCGCAGGGGGTCGTCGGTAGCGAACAGGCCTGCCGCCACACCCTTGCCGAGAGCGACCACGCACGAGCCGGTGAGGGTGGCGAGGTCGATGACGGCGGCGGGCTCGTAGCGCTGCGCGTAGGCCAGCGCGTCCGCCAGGGCCAGGCGCCCCTCCGCGTCGGTGCTCAGCACCTCGATGCTGACGCCGTTGCTCGCCACCAACACGTCCGAAGGCCGATAGGCGGCGCCGTCGGGCATGTTCTCGACGCAGGGGCAGATGCCCACCAGGTGCAGGGGCAGGTCCAGGTCGGCGGCGGCCTCGATGGCGCCGAGAACGGCGGCTGCACCAGCCATGTCGCTCTTCATCGGGATCATGCCGTCCCGCGTCTTCAGCGACAGGCCGCCGGAGTCGAACGTCACGCCCTTGCCCACCAGCACCACGGTGGGGAGGTCGGTCGCCTCGGGTTCGCTGTCGAGCACGATGAAGGCAGGCTCGTTGAGGCTCCCCTGGGCGACCGCCAGGAATGCGCCCATCGAGCGCTCCTGCGCCCAGGCCCGGTCTCCAACCTCCACGCGCAGGCCGTAGCGTTCGCCGAGAGCCCGCGCGACCTCGGCGAGGTGCGCCGGATGGGCGACGTTCGGAGGGCGATTGACGAGGTCGCGGGCCAGCGTCACGCCCCGGCTGATCGCCTCGGCCGCTGCCGCGCCGCGGCGCACGGCCTCCAGCTTGGCTGCATCTGGCTCCACCAGCACGACCGCGCTCAGCTCCGTCGGCGCCTTCGAAGCGTGCTTCCAGCCCTGGAAGCGGTACGCGGCCAGCAGGATGCCCTCGGCGGTGGCTTGCGCGGCCCGCTCAGGATCGAGGCCGCCGGCGCTGGCGCCGTGCACCACGGTGGCGAGCCGCCCGCCCCCCAGCTCCAGGGCGCGCCTGGCCGAGGCCGCCGCGGCCCGGCGGGCAGGCTCAGGGCCGAACGCCTCACGCGGTCCCAACCCCACCACGACCACGCGCCGGGCCGGAAGCGCGCCGCGCGGGTAGAGCACGGTCGTCTCGCCGAGGCGCCCCGTGGCGTCCCCCTGGGTGACGAGGTCGCCCAGGGCACCGCCGAGCGCATCGTCGACGGCGCCGCTGGCGCCGGCCGGCGTGGCGGCGCCTTCGAAGAGGTTGACCACGAGCGTGTCGGTTTCGACCGTGCGGATGTCGTCTCGAAGGGTGTCGAGCTGCATGGGGTCCTCCCAGAGCGGACGATACCTCCCTGCCGGCTCGATCGGAGGTCGCGGTTGCCCGTCGCTCGGGTGCTGGCGGGCTTACGGGCCGTCGCCTATCCTGGAGCCCGATGCTCATCCGGCCCGACGAGCTGTATCCGGAGGGTGGCTCCGTGCCGACGCGCGCGCTGATCGACGTGCGCGCCCCCGTCGAGGTGGCGCGCGGATCCATGCCGGCGAGTCACACGCTGCCGCTGATGAGCGACGAGGAGCGCCACGCCGTCGGGATCCGCTACAAGGAGGCGGGCCAGGAGGCGGCGATCGCGCTGGGCTACCAGCTGGCGGCTCCCCACCTGCCCGGGCGCATCGACGCCTGGCGTCGCCTATGCGACGAGGGGCCGACGGCGATCGCATGCTGGCGAGGTGGCCTGCGAAGCGAGTTGGCCCTGTCGTTCATCGGGCGCGAGGACGTGGCCCGGGTCGAGGGCGGCTACAAGGCGCTCCGCCGCTACGTGATGGACGGGCTCGGGCGCTCGCTGGGGCGCAAGCGGGTCGTCGTGCTGACGGGACTGACCGGTTCGGGGAAGACGCGTCTGCTCCGTCGGCTGGCCGGGGCCCGCGACGGCCTGCAGGTGCTCGACCTGGAGGGGGAGGCCCGTCATCGTGGCAGCGCCTTCGGGGCCGAGACCGATCCGCAGCCGAGCCAGCAGAGCTTCGAGAACGCGCTCGCGACCCAGCTCCTGCTCAGCCCGGCGCCAGCGTTGGTGGTGGAGGACGAGTCGCGCTACGTCGGTCGGCGAACCCTTCCCGACCCGCTGATGAGCGCCATGGGGTCGGCTCCGGTGGTGGTGCTCGAAACGCCGATGGCCGAGCGCGTGTCGAACATCGTCGAGGAGTACGTGCTGGAGGCGGGGCGGCGCCACGGGCCGAAGGCGGCCCGAGAACGGCTGGAGAGCGATGCGCTACGCATCCGGAAGCGGCTCGGTGGCGGACGCACCGACGCCGTGGTGGCGTCGTTGCGTCGGGCCGAAGCCGCGGGCGCGTGGTTCGACCCGGACGCCCACCGCTCGTGGGTGCAGACGCTGCTCGAGGCCTACTACGACCGGCTCTACCGCAAGGCGATCCGCCGCCACGACCGGCCGGTCGACTTCCGTGGCGACGCCGATGCCGTCGCCGACCACCTGGTGAACGTTCCAGCCCACGAGGAGAGAGCATGACGACCGCGGAACCCTCCGCAGCACCCTTGCGCCTGACCCAGACGGTCAAGAAGGGCGGCTGCGCCGCCAAGATCGCAGCCGGCACGCTGAGCGAGCTGCTACGATCCCTGCCGCGCCGGAGCCATCCCGACCTGCTCGTCGGGAACGACCTCCTCGACGACGCCGCGGTCTGGCGGGTATCGGACGAGGTGGCGATGATCCAGACACTGGACTTCTTCACGCCGATCGTCGACGACCCCGTCGACTTCGGGGCCGTCGCCGCCGCCAATGCGCTCTCCGATGTCTTCGCGATGGGGGGAACGCCCACCACCGCCTTGACCGTCCTCGCCTACCCGCTCGGCATCCTCCCCGACGAGGTCCTGGGCGAGCTGATGGCGGGGGCGACGACCGTCATCCACGAGGCGGGCGCCTTCCTTGTAGGCGGGCACTCCATCGAGGACGACACCCTCAAGCTGGGGTTCAGCGTCACCGGCCTGGCGCACCCGGAGCGTCTCTGGACCAACAGCGGTGCTCGCGCCGGCGACCGCCTGATCCTGACCAAGGCGGTCGGGACGGGCACGCTGTCGGGCGCGTTGAAGAACGGCGAGATCGCGCCGGAGGGCATGGCGCCCGCCATCGCCTCGATGCGCCAGGTGAACCGGCTCGACCTCGACGACGAGCTGCACGACGCCGTCCACGCTGCGACCGACGTCACCGGTTTCGGCGTGCTGGGGCATGCGGTGCATCTTGCGGAGGGTTCCGGCGTGACCCTGACGATCGACACCGGCGTCCTCCCCCTTCTGCCCGGGGCCGAAGATACGCTTCGTCGGGGGATCCTCACCAAGGCGCACACCACCAACGGTCGCTACGTCGAAGGGCGTGTGCGTGGCCGCGATGGCGTCGACGACGTTCGCTGGCTGGCCGCCGTCGATCCACAGACCAGCGGGGGTCTGCTCTTGAGCGTCGCGTCCGACCGGGCGCCGAGCCTCCTCGACGCCGTGCGCGATCGCTTCCCGATGGCGTGCGAGGTCGGCCGGGTGACGACCCGTGGAGAAGCGCCCCTCGAGATCGTGTGAGGCGGCGATGTCCGGGCCGGCTCACGGCTCCCGCGGTTCGTCGGCGAGGCGCCCGCGCAGCGCCACGAAGTCGGCCAGGTCCTTGAGCGACGTGAAGAAGGTAGCTGTGCCGCTGTGGACGTCGCGCACCGAGCCGCGCACGGCCGGCGGGCCCGACGCCGCGGGCTCGAGCCACACCCTCACCACGAACACCCACTGCTTCCGCGATCCGCCCTCGTCCACTCCGACCTCTCCCGAACCACGCGATCCCGCACCAGCATGGCCGGGGGGCCGTCTAGCCAGCGTCTAGCCGCGTGAGGGTCGGGGCCAGGGTTCGCCCCGCGCGGCCGCCGCGATCTCGCGGTTGAAGTCCATGGCGAGGAAGGCTGCACGCGCCGCGCCGTCCTCGATGGTGGCTGCCATCGCCTTCAGGTGCCGGACGGCGCGGTCGGCCAGCGCCCGCGCCGCCTCCTCCTGACCGAGGGCGTGGCGAACGCGCGCGACGATCCAGGCCGCCTGCTGGGGGTGCAGGAGCTCGTCGTCGCGCTTCTCGAGCAGCAGGGCGAGCTCGTCGGCAGCGCTGGACGCCTGGTCGAGATGCCCTCCGTCGAGGTAGGCGAGGACCAGCTCGCAGAGTGCGTTCGCCAGGCTGGCGTCGCGCCCCAGCCGGCGCTCGATGGTCAGCGCCTGGCACAGGTGCCCGATCGCCTCGCGTCGCGCTCCGAGGTGTCGCTCGGCATCGCCCAGGTTGCTGAGCGCGGAGGCTGCCAGCAGCTCGTTGCCCGCGTCGCGTGCCAGGTCGAGGGCGCGTTGGGCGAAGCGCCGCGCCTCCTCGTGACGGCCGCCGTACAGGAGCGCCGACGAGCCGTTGAGCACGCAGAGGATCTCCCCTCGGCGGTCGCCGAGCTGCGCGAACAGCCGCTCGGCTCGCTCCAGCCGCTCGGTCGCGGCGGCATGATCGCCGAGGCGCAGGTCGAGGATGCCGCGGTTCAGCGACACGGCGGCGAGACCCTGCGGCCGCTCGAGCTCTCCGTAGAGCCGCTCGGCCAACCGGTAGTGCGCCTTGGCCTCGGCGAGGCGCGTCAGCCGTGCCGCGCACACGGCGCGGTACTGATGCGCTTCGGCCTCCAGGCTACGGTCGCCCGAGGCCGCCGCCAGCTCGAGCAGCCGGGCGCTCAGCTCGAGGGCCTCCTCGTAGGCTTCGCGGCCGATGGCGGCGTGCAACGTCGCCCGCACGGCCTCGGCCATGAGCTCGGGTTCCAGGTCGGCACCGGCTCGCGCGGCCGCCTCGAGGCGCTCCCGGGCCCGCTCCAGCCGGCCGGCGGCGACCGCCACGTGGGCGCCGAGGCAGGCTGCCGCGACGCTCAGTCGCCGCTCGTCGGCCCGCCGGGCGTTCGCGACCGCCTCGGCGAGGTTCTGCTCTGCCGATGCGGAATCGCCCCGTGCCAGGTCGGCGCCGGCGCGCAGGAGCGCAGCACGGGCCAGCCACGTGGCGCGTCGGCTTGCCTCGGCGCGCTGGGTGATGGCCCGCAGCTGCTCCTCCTCGGCCTCGCGCTCCCCCAGCTCCCGCAGCAACATCACGCTCCGGGCCGCCGCCTCGAAGCCCGCGTCCTGGTCGCCGAGCTCCTGCGCCAGGGCGTGCATGGAGTCGAGCAGGACCCGCTGCTGGGGGCGGTCTCCGTGGCGGCGTGCCGCATCCTCCGCCAGCCGCAGCAGCTCGAGCCTCAGTTCCGGCTCGCGCGCCTGGGCGAGCGACCACATCGCGAGCTCCCGCGCCTCCGTGCCGGCCCCGGCCTCCATCGCTTCACGGGCCGCCTGGAACCCGTAGCGCGCAGCGCGCTCGGGCTCGCCGCCCAGGCTCAGGTGCCGGGCCAGCGTCGAGGCGGCGGCCGCTGGCGCGACGGTTCGCTCCAGGGCGTGCGCGGCCCGGCGGTGGTAGCGGGAGCGCGTGGCGGGGTCGAGGTGGCCAACGATCGCCTCGCGCATGAGCTGGTGGCTGAAGGCGAAGGCGCCCGGGCGGCGCTCGCGCACCAGGCGTGCGTCGAGCAAGGCATCCAGAGCGTCGAGGGCCTCGCGTTCGCTCCATGCCAGCATGTCGCGAACGGTCTCCAGTCGGAAGCTGACGCCCACCACCGCGGCCGCGGAGGCCAACGTGCGGGCGTCGTCCTCGAGCCTCTCGAGGCGCGTCGCGACGCTGCGGCGCACGCCGTCAGGCACGTGGGCGGACCAGCCCGCGTCGGAGCGCGGCAGGTCGCGTACGCTCCACCTCACCCGCCCGTCTTCGCCCGGCTCCGGCCTTGACGCCTCATGCAACAGCTCGGAGATCAACAGCGGGTTCCCGGCGCTCGCGGCGTGGAGGGATTCGGCCACCGCGCGGGGCGCCGACACGCCCGGATCGAGCCGGGAGAGCGCGGTGGCGATCGCCTGCGTGTCGAGGCCGGTGAGCGCCAGCACGTTCACGGCCCCGTCGGCCTCCAGCCTGCGCCGCATCGCGTGCAACGGGTGGCGGGGCCCGAGCCCATCCTCGCGGTAGGTCGCAACGAGGAGAAGACGGCTGCCCGTGGCCCTGCGCGTGAGATGCTCGAGCAGCGCCACGCTGGCCTCGCCGGCGCCCTGGAGGTCCTCGAGAACGAGCAGCAAGGGGCGCGTTCCGGCCAGGCCGAGCACGGCCCGGCCGACGGCGTGGAACAAGCGGGCCCGCTCGCGCTCGGGAGGAAGGGTGGGTAGCGGGTCGCCTCGCGTGGCGTGCGGCGCGATACCGGGAAGCGACGCCGCCAGCACACGCTGCCAGGCCGCATCGAGCCTTCCGGCTGCGGCCAGGAGCGGCGCAACGGGGCGAAGGGCCTCGGCCAGCGCCTGGTGCGGGTTCTCCTCGGGATCGTCCGTGCTCCCCCTGAGCGCGCGGCCGTCCTCCGCCTCGACGCGCTGGGCAAGCCGCCGCAGGAGCCGGCTCTTGCCGATCCCGGCGGGCCCGGTCAGGATCACCAGCCCGCCGTGGCCGGCACGTGCGCGGGACCAGTGCCTGCCGAGCGCCTCGAGCTCATCCCTGCGGCCGACGAAGGGCAGCTGGGGCGGGGCGCCGGTGCCGCCGCGGCTGCTCTCGGGCGGCGGTTCGAGCTCGCGCACCAGCGCGTCGAACAGCTCACGTGTCTGGTGCATCGGCTCGACCCCGAGCTCGGCGACCAGCAGCTCGGCGAAGCGCTCGTAGGTGGCGAGGGCGCCGGCCCGGTCGCCGCCGGCGTACCGCACCCGCATGGCGAGGCGGACCGCGTCCTCCCGCAGGGGGTCCTCGCGGAGCAGGCGGTCGAGCACGCGCAGCGTCTCGGAGGGACGGCCGTCCTCGAGATGGCGCTCGGCCAGGGCCGTCAGCAGGTCGAGGAGTACGTCGCGCAGTCGCTCCCGCTCGACCAGCAGCCACTCGTCGTCCAGCTCCGGGAGCAGGTGATCGGTGTACAGCGCGGCGGCCCGATCGAGCTCACCGGCCGCAACGGCATCCTCGAAGGCGCGGACGTCGACCCACAGCGCCGCCTCGGGGTGCAGCCCGACTCTGGAGCCGTCGGTGACGAGCCACCCCGGACCCGGCGCCTCGGGGAGGGCCTGGCGAAGGTAGTGGAGGTGGCGCCGCAGGTTGGTCCGTGCGCCGTCCGGGTCGCTGTCTGGCCAGAGCGCTCCCGCCACCGTGCGGCGATCCTGGGGCGTCCGGTGCAGGGCGAGGTAGGCGAGGAGCGGACCGGTGCGTGGGGGGGCGGCCAACGGTAGCGGGCGCTCCTCGGAGGCGACCCTCAGAGGGCCGAACAGGTACACCCGTATCGTTTCCACCCCCCTCCATTGTGGATGGCGTCACAGTAGCACCCGCGGCTCGCCCGGGCGAGCCCAAGTCGCACGTCGACCGGCCGAGCGACCGTTGTCGGAGGCGCGCTTCAGTTCTTGGAAGGGCGGGAGCGTTCCACCAGCATCGCCACGGAGACCGGCTCGTGCGGGCGCAGCCCGTCGATCAGTCCGCCGCGAGCGACGAACGAGGCGACCGTCTCGTAGGCCTGCTGAGCTTCTTCGGCGTTCTCGCTGTCGAACAGCACCGCCTCGCGCCCCGAGGGAAGGACGGCGACCAGCTCCAGGTAGTCCGGCTCGAGCTCATCGGCCTCGGCATCGTCCAGATCGGTGCCCTCGGGGAACACCTCCAGCAGCTCGATGCTCTCCACCAGCGCCAGGTTGATGAGCTTGGCATCCAGCGTCCACATCCACACGGTTCCGTCTCCTTGCGGGCGACCTCGAGGGACGGCCGCCGATGGGGCTCGCGGCGGCCGCT
>CAZIBD010000037.1:0-30039 GCA_964536935.1 uncultured bacterium
GGCGTGCGGTCCCGGCTTCGGCTGAGCCCTTGGCGGACCCGGAGGTGTTCTGGCTCGTGAAGTTCATGGACCTCGGGATTGTCGTCCCCGTGCTGCTTGCGGTGGGCATCGGCCTCCTGCGTCGGCAACGGTGGACGAGGAAGGCAGTGTTCGGGGCCGTGGGCTGGATGGCGCTCCTGGGGTCGTCGGTGGCGGGCATGGCGATCACGATGCGGGTCACGGGTGATCCGCAGGCGGCCTGGGCGAATGTGGCGGCGTTCTGCTCGTTCGCGGCGATCGGGATCGGCCTCGCGGTGGTGACGTTCCTGCCGCTCTTTCGTATGCCGGGCCGACAAGGCGGAACCGGGGAGAAATCGGCGCGCGAAACTGGGGGTTCCTTCCGGCAGGCTTGACGGCGCCAACCGCGAGCATGGGGGCGTCCGACCCTTGCCCGATGCCCACGTTGGGACCACGCTAGTAGTCGAGCGTCGGGCGGCTGGAGACTACCGCGCAGCGCTCATGGTGATCGTTCCGAACACCCAGCCGCTACCTCACGGCCCACCGGCTGGGAGCAGAGGCCACACCCGCTGAACGGAGGCGAAGGAGACCATGGATGCACCCGCTGATAGCCATGCGGCCCGCCTGCAGATCGACTACTCCGAGCGACTCAACCGGTTCACAACCTTCTTCCGCTTGATCTGGATCATTCCCATCGCCATCATCCTCTGGCTTCTCACCGCCAACGGTAGCGAGACGGTCCTCACCTCGACCGGTCACACCGTGTCGCGAAGCACCGGCGGGATCACCGGCAGCCTGTGGATAGCCACCCTGCTGATGATCGTGTTCCGGGCGCGCTACCCGCGCTGGTGGTTCGACTTCGCACGAGAGCTCGCACGCTTCGGAGCACGCGTCGGCGCCTACCTGACCCTACTGACCGACACCTACCCGTCGACCGTCGACGAGCAAGCCGTACACCTCGACCTCGACTACCCCGACGTCGAGCACGACCTCAACCGCTGGCTACCCCTGGTCAAGTGGCTCCTCGCACTGCCGCACTACCTCGTCCTAGCGTTCCTGCTCGCCGGTGCTGTCTTCGCGGTCATCATCGCCTGGTTCGCGATCCTCTTCACCGCGCGCTACCCACGAACGCTGTTCGACTACGTGGTCGGGGTCGGCCGCTGGAGCCTGCGCGTCTACGCCTACGCGTTCCTGCTCGTCACCGACCACTACCCGCCCTTCAGCCTGACCTGAGCGGAACGAGCCACACACCCCGACTCGACACGGACCAGCCCGACGGTCCGCACCATCGACTCCAGACTGCACTCCTCGTCGGCGTCACAGCGAGGGTGCCATCGGCCCTGTCCCTCACGTAACGCCGGGGGCGACTACGGGTGCTAGGATCGTCGTGTCTGTCGCTACATATGGAACCTGGCATGGGGGAGGTGTCGTCATTATGGACACGCCGCACGAGGAGGCGCTCTTCGGGCGCTGGTTGCGCAAGCGTCGCAAGGCCCTTGCCCTCACCCAGAAGCTGCTGGCTCGTCAGGTGGGCTGCTCAGCCGCGACCATCCGCAAACTCGAGGCTGATGAGCGTCATCCCTCGCGGCATGTCGCGGGCCAGTTGGCGGCGGTGTTGGGGGTTCCCGAACCGGAACGCGAGGCGTTCATTCGCTTTGCGCGGGGAGGGTGGGCCGATCAGCCGCCCGCGGTTGGTTGGTCCGATCTCGAGCGGCCGTGGATCGTCGGAGCCGGTGGCATGCGCGGGGAACTGCCGATCGAGGGAGCTACCCAGCTGGGGGCATTCGGACCGCAAGCGAGCGCAACGCTCCAGCCGTCACGTGACGTCGTGCCGCCTGCGCGGACAGGGTGGCCCATGCCCGTGCTGGCGATGACGGTTGCTCCGGAGCAGGGGTTCCAAGCGGCAACGGGTTGGCGCTCGGTAGGCTGCTAGCCCTGGAGAAAAGCCTTCCCAGTACCTCAGGTAGCGATTGGCACACGGAAGGTGCATGCCCTGGACAAGGTGCCGGGACCCTGTGTAGGACGTAAGACCTCGCCGTGGCCCGACCGCGAATCCTGGTGCCTACGGGTCGGCACGGCTGTCGCTATCGCGGGACCGGGCGAGTGGCAGGAAGATGGTGTCGACGATCTCTTCGAGCATCTCTTCGTCGGGGGCTGCGTGAACGAACAAGATGTCGTGACGTACGAGGTCGATGGGGAGGGTGGCGATCCGAGGTGGGATGGATCGTGGGGCCAGCTCGCCCCGAAGGACGGCGCGCTCGAACAGCGTGGCCATGGTGTCGAGGTGGTCTGATCTCGCGTGGAGGAAGGACAGCCCGAGATCTCCGGAGTGGGTGCTCAGCAGGCCGTGCACGGTAGGTGGATCGAGCTCCTGGAGTCGTTCGGCGATGAGGTGGAGAAGCGCTAGGACGTCGCCGCGCAGGCTGCCGGTGTCGGGGGGCTCGCCCGGGAAGAGTGGCCTCAGGTGGTGACGTAAGGCGGCCAGGATGAGCTCCGCGGCGTTGGGCCAGCGTCGGTAGAGCACCGTCTTGCTGGTGTGGGCGCGCTTCGCGACGCCTTCCATGGTGACGTTGCCGTAACCCGCTTCGGCGAGCTCGGTGAGCGTGGCGTCGAAGATGGCCTGCTCCAGTACGTCGCCGCGGCGGCGCGTTCGTGCAGGTCGGCCGGCTGACGTGCTTCGCCGTGGTGCATCCGGGTCGCGCTTCTTGGCCATGCTTCCGCCTCGGGAGATACGTTGCGTTTCTTGTCCCGGTCAGCTTATCATGGCCGGGTTAGATACGGAGCGTATCTTGCTGAGGGGTCGAGGCGAATGAAGACGAAGCCAAAGCCGGAGGATTCGACTACGGGGGAGCGCCTGGATAGTGGATCGTGGCGGGCGTTGGGCGTGCTGGTGCTCGGGGCTCTGGCGCCGATGCTGGACACGACGGTCGTCAACGTGGCGTTGGACACGCTGGCCCGCAATCTGCACGCGTCGGTGGCGGTCATCCAGTGGGTGCCGACATCGTTCTTGCTGGCAGCGGCGATCGCCATGGCGGTGTCCGCGTGGTGCGCGGAGCGCTGGGGCGGCAAGCGCGTGTGGTTGGCCTCCATGGCGTTGTTCGTGGCGGGGTCCGTGCTGGCGGGCGCCGCCTGGAACGTGGGCAGCCTGGTGGCGTTCCGAGCCGTGCAGGGGTTCGCGGCCGGCTTGATCGTGACGACGATGCAGACGCTGTTGGCGCGTGCTGCGGGCGAGCGGCGGCTCGGTCGCATGATGGCGTTGATGAGCATCCCCGCGCTGGCGGCTCCGATCTTCGGTCCGTCGCTGGGCGGCTTGATCGTCGAGCACTGGAGCTGGCGCTGGATCTTCTTCGTCAATGTGCCCGTGGGCTTGATCGCCATGGCACTGGCCGTCCGGTGGGTTCCCGTGGAGGGTGTGGCCCGAACGCAGCGCCGCTTCGATGGGCTCGGTCTGGCGCTGCTCGCCCCCGCCGTCCTGATGCTTTTCTTCGGCGTGGGCTCCATCGGTGCGCTGTCGAGCATCGATGCCAGAACGGTGCTCCTTCCTCTGGTGCTGGGCGTGGTCCTGCTCGGCGCGTTCGTCGTGCACGCGCTTGGCGTGGGTAGGGAGGCGCTCGTGGAGTTGCGGTTGTTCCGCGTGCGTTCCTTCGCTGCGGCGGTGAGCTTGCTGTTCCTGTCGGGATTGTCGCTCTACGGCGCCATGCTGCTGCTGCCGCTGTTCTTCCAGCAGGCGCTTGGGCACACGGCCCTGGCGGCGGGGATGCTGCTCGCTCCCTACGGCGCCGGCGGACTGTTCAGCCGGCTGTGGGCGGGCGTGCGGGCCGATCGCGGAGGTACGCGCTCCGTGGTTCTGGTGGGCATCGTGCTGACGGTGCTGGGTACGGTTCCGTTCACGCTTGCCGGCCCGCACAGCCCGTTGTCTGTGCTGGTGGTTGCGCTTTTCGTTCGCGGCTTCGGGCTTGGAGCGGTCACCATCCCGGTCATGGCCACGGCGTACGTAGGGCTTCGGGAGCGGGAGATCGCGCATGCCAGCACGATCAGCATCATGCTCGAGCACCTTGGAGGCGCGTTCGGCGCAGCGATCATCGCCGTGATCTTGCAGCTCCAGGCGCGCCTGCATGCGGGCTCCTTGCTGGTGGCCTACCACCGCACGTTCTGGTGGTCGATCGCGCTCGGGGCGTTGGCGCTCGTTCCTGCGCTCGCGCTACCTTCGCGGACGGTGACCGTCGGGGCCGATCGGGGCTCGGTCCACAGTTCCTGACCCGTGCGGCGCTACTGGTTCGCTCGGAGCCGTCGGGCGCCCCGGCCTGGGTCCCCTTGGGCTCGCGCCACAGCCGCGCGGGCCCCGCGACGTGTGGGCCGCGACGATGTGAAAGCCGGCTAGGCGGTTCGTTGCCCGGCTTCGTCGTTGCCAAGCCCTCCAGGCGACGTCACTCCCCCGCTATCGGCCGGACCGCCCCGACGCAACGCCGCTGCCGTAGGCTTGCCCTTGATGAAGGTCGATATCCGTTTGCGGAACGATGGGGACCTGGTGGCCTGCGTCGAGCTTCTGCACGCAGTGCATGTCGCGGATGGCTATCCGGACCGTTGGCCCGAGGATCCGTCCGGTTGGATCACGCCTCGTGGACTGCTGGCTGCGTGGGTCGCCGTTCGAGACGGCAGCATCGTCGGCCACGTTTCTCTTCGTTCGAGTGTGCCTGAGCACGGTGTCCAGGTCTGGGCCCAGGCCACCGGAGTCGGGCGAGACGGGTTGGCGTGCATCGCTCGGCTGTTCATCGCGCCTGGAGCCAGGCGTGCCGGGCTTGGCGCAGCGCTGCTCGACACGGCGTGCGCTCGGGCCCGAACCGAGGGTCGAGTACCTGTGCTGGACGTGATGGATTCCAGCCGCTCCGCGATCGACTTGTACGAGCGACGCGGCTGGCGTCGCGTAGGTAGTGTGGCGTGGGCCGACGGAGTCGAAGCCAGGCGCTTGTACTACTACGTGGCTCCCCCCGAAGCCAGCTAGGGGATAGGCTTTACCACGATGCGCTCGGCTTGGGCGCTGGCTCCTATCCAGGACCTCCCACCACGGGTTCAACATGAGCGTCTGGGGCTCCGTCATCTCCGACCTGCCGGAGAAAGCAGTCGTCTTGGCGAGAGCTCGAGGAGGCTCTTCCCGTCGCGATATCCCCCTGCGCTTGCGGCTGTTCTGAAGATGGGTGTTCCGGTGGACACCCATCTGCTTGCCAATCGGCGCGGTTCCGATGGGGTTCTGCGGCGAGCGCCGAGGGTGTCCATGGTGGTTGACCAGTCGCGTCCGTCTCGAGACTAGAAGGCGGTGAGGCTGAATCGGATGCCGACGAGGAAGAGCACGACGGCTACGGCGAGCGCGGTGACCTGCATGAGCTTGGGGTTCCAGATGCGGTCGGTGAGCCATGCGATCAGGGAGATCCCGGCCCAGGCGGCGAGGGCGGTCTCGATTTCGGGGGTGCCGTAGCCGTTCAGCGCGAGCTGGGTCAGGCCTGCGCCGATGGCGGCTCCGATGGTGCCGAAGGTGGCGATGGCGTAGGCGACCGGCCAGTGGTGACCCAGGGCTCGGTTGTACAGCGGTACGGCGAAAGGCTTGCCGCCGGCCGACACGAGCCCGGTGAGCGCGCCGGCACCGAGGGCGATGGGCAGGATCCAGCCCGGATGCCCGGTGCTTGGGCGGCCCTTCCGCGGCTTCACCACCACGAGGCGGATCGCCATCGCGATGGCGTAGAGCCCGAGCACGCCGAGCAGGACCTTGCCCGGGAGGCTGAGCCCCCAAACCCATCCCAGGGCGCCCCCCGCGAATCCCGCCAGTACCGCCGCCCAGCCTTCCCAGGAGGGGAACCGGCCGAAGTGCCCCCAGATCCAGCCTTCGCGCCTAACGAGGCCGTGGGTGAGCGACGCGAGAACCAGGACCAAGACGTTCAGGGCGATCGCCTCCCTGATCGGCAGGTGGCCCAGGGTGAGCAGGATGATGACGAAGAAGACGCGGTCGATCCAGATGCGAAGGGCGGAAGTGACGAAGCCGACGACCACCGCGGCGATGAGGATGACGGTCCAGGGAATCAGCACGGGCTACCTCGTTTCGGGGCTTCGGGAGAGACGATTGCACGGATGTGGATGGGCTCGGTGGGCCAACGGGAGCGTGACCCCGGAACGACGGGGGGTATGCATGCTCTCCGACCCGCACCTCCCACCCCGGCCGAGCTCGGCATGCGCCCGCGGTTCCTGTCGTGGACAGGCAATTGCACGTGCGGGCGGTTAGCGGCACGCTGGCGCGTCACGGTTCCTCCTCGAAAGGCTCCGGCCCTCGTCCTGCACTCGTCGCCGGAGCGCTCGGGCTGCCTCGTCGACGGCAACCGGGTTCCAGCTACCTCGTCCTAGGCGTGCGGCCGCCTCCGCTCTCGCCTCAAAGTCGCTTCCAGAAACACCGTCCAGCAGCGGAAAGCGCCCGACCCCATTGGGGCTGCCGAGCCAGGGACCCGGCGTAGGCCGGTCCCGAGCGAGGGGGATGATACGCCCAGATCTCTGCCAGGTCCAGGGGCATTTGCCGGGGTGGCGGGAGGGACGCGATATACCCCTAGGGGGTTGACGGGCGAGGGGCTCGAGAGTAATATGAATTGAACGGTCAGTTAGTTACTGATCGGAGGAGGAATGCGATGAAGGCTTGGTCTCGCTGGCAGGATTGGACGAACCTGGTGCTGGGCGCCTGGCTGTTCTTGTCGCCGTGGCTACTGGGTTTCGCGGGGAGCGCTGCAGCTGCCTGGAACGCCTGGTTGCTGGGCGTTGTCGTGGTGGTGTTCGCGTCGTGGGCGCTCGCCGCCCCTCGCTCGCGTGGCGCTCAGTGGTGGCTGGTGATCTCGGCGGCGTGGGTGTTCATCGCGCCGTGGGTGCTGGGCTTCGCGAGTGTGTCGGCGGGAGCGTGGAACGCGTGGATCGTGAGTGTGGTCGTTGCGCTGGCGGCGTTGTGGGCGCTGGCCGGCATCGGCGGAGCCACGAAGGGGACCGCCCGGCCGTCGGCATGACGGTGGCGGACCTGGCCGCGAAAGTGAGTGGCATCGAGCTCATGATGCGATGGGAAGCCGGGTCGATGGCGAGGGTGCGCTCTGGGGGGCGCACCGCCGCCATCGTGCGGCTCGGCGGAGCTTGCCCGGTTTGCAGCCCGGCGTCGGCGGAGAGGGGGGCGCGCCGTGGCGCGTGAGGACCGGTTGGCCGAGGCGGGGAGCGCTCGCAAGCGGCCGGCCGCGGCCAGACGGCCGCTCGGTCGGCGGCCGAAGGTGGCGGGTGGCGGGGTGGAGACGCGCGCTGCCATCCTCGATGCCGCGATGGCGCTCTTCGCGGAGCGCGGCTTCGACGCCACTCCGGTCAAGCTGATCGCCACCACCGCAGGGGTGGCGACGGGACTGATCTTCCACTACTTCGGCGCCAAGGAGGGTCTGCTCGAGGCGTTGATCGACGAGCGCACGGCGCTGCCGCTGTTGAGCTCGACCATCGCCGAGATCGCCGCGAGCGAGCCGCGCCCCGATGCGCAGGAGGTTCTGAAACGGGCCGGCATGAGCGCTTACGGCATGGCGAGGCACGCCGCGCCGATGCTGCGCATCATGGTGCGGGAAGTCCTGCAGCGCGAACCCGTCAGGGCGCACTGGAACGAGGCCCGCCAGCTCGTCTTCGACGCTCTCGGTGGGGCCCTGCGCGAAGCGGCGGCGGCCGACCTCGATGCTCAGGCAGCCGTCGAGATCGCGCGCACCTTCCTGGACGCCGTGTTGTTCGAAGCGCTCTTCGGTCCCGACGCCGATGCCGACGCTCTGGTTACGAGCATCGTTCGCACCGTCCACCTCCCCAGCAGTGCCGGTAGCGATGGCCAGGACTAGGAGGGAGACGATCTCATGACCGCAACGCTGGCACCCGGGTTGATCCGCGGCCGGCGCGACGCAACGTCACCACGCGCCGCCCTGCACCGGGCCGAACCTCGCAGCCGCCTCGGTGTAGCGCTAGGAGGGGGTGGCGCCCGCGGGCTGGCGCACATCGGCGTGCTGCAGGTCCTCGAGGAAGCGGGCATCGCCATCGGCGCCATTGGCGGTGCGTCCATGGGCGCGATCGTGGGAGGCCTCTTCGCGGCCGACCCCGATCTGTTGGACGACCCGCCGCGCTTGGCGGACCTGTTGTCGGTGGCGCCGGGGAATCCGTGGCGGTCGGGCTCGTGGCGTCAGCGGGCCAGCGGCCTCCTCGACGCGGTCGACTACGTCGAGCACGATCTCTTCGGGATGGGCCGCGACTCGGGCGCTCGGTTGGAGAAGCGCCTCGACGCCATCGCTGCGCACCGCACCATCGAAGAGCTGGACGTACCCTTCGCCGCGACCGCCACCGATGTGATGAGCGGTGATGTGGCCGTCCTGCGTAGCGGCAACCTCGCGAGTGCGCTTCATGCCAGCGCGGCACTTCCCGGCGTCTTCACGCCTGTTGCGTGGGGCTCGCGTTGGCTCATCGATGGCGGCGTGGTCAGCAACCTTCCGGTTCGCGCGACACGGGACCTTGGTGCCGATGTCGTGGTCGGGGTCAGCGTGACCCCACCCCTGGCGCCGATCATGCCCCGGACCGGCGTCGGTCTCCTTCTGCGGCTCAATGCTCTCACCGCCCACCGTCTACAGGCCGAAGAGTTCGACGAGGCGGACGTGCGGCTCGTCGTTCCGATCCCCCGCGAGATCGGCGTGTTCGACTTCGACCAGCTGGACCAGCTCATCGCCTACGGCCGCTCGGCCGCACTGCGCGCCCTTCCCGAAATCGAGCAAGCCATCAAACCAGCTCGATCTGCCAGCAGACCAATGCCCGCCTAGGCGCGCAGCGTGTCCGAGGCGTACGCCAGGCGTGCGCTCTTCCAAGAACGGCAAGGCGCTGGCGGGTGCGCCGCACACCGCGGCCGGTACCAGCCAGCGCCTTCTCGTTCAGCTTGGCGTATGGGCGTTCAGGCTTGCGTGGTGTTCCAGGTGGCGCCGTGCTGCTCCCAGCGGCGGCGCACCTCTACGTACCAGGCGTCGCGTTTGGCGAACACCCGCATGCTGAACACTTCGTATTGGCCGAAGTCAACCACCCTTCCAGCGAAGTAGTGAGCGACCTCCTTGCTCGAGAAGGGGCCCACGGCACAGTTCGCTTCCCCCTGCCATCGGTTGGGCACCACTACGGTCATGGCTTGCGACGCATCCTGATCGCCGATTCGCAGCGGGGAGTCGACGCGCCCGCGCCGCGCTCCCACGCGCCTCACGATGCACCTCCTTCTTCGTCCCCATGCTGTGAGTGGAGCCTGCCGCGTCTGCCGGGTCGCGCCGCGCGCCCCGGCCACAACCCGGGCGAGGCGCACATTGCCTCACCCCGAGCCGATCACCACCCTCGGTCCGAACTCGCGATGGCTAGAGGTCCGCGCGTTTGTGACGTTGTCGCTTCGGTGTGGGCGCGAGCTTCGACAAGCCAAAGGCCTGTGCCTTCGGCCGCCACTGGCAAGCCCGTCGTTCCACGAGACACCCTCATTATGGTCTCGCGATGGTCGGAAGTCCACCTTCGCCCATCGGTCTCCGCGAGCCCGCGCGGGGGCCGTTCCGCCAAGCGACGAAGCGGCCCCCGATGGTTCGCCGGGCCTCGCAACGCCGGCCCACGCAGCAGTTAACTCTCGATTCATATTGTGGTGTCACGGTCGTTGCTCGGAGCGTCTCCGAGTCTTCTCCCTTCCCTCCAGCCCTTTCGGTGACGCCTTTGGGGGCCGGCTCCTCGTGCGCCGCATCCTCAGGGAAGGACAGACCTATGAACTCGGCGATCCCCGACCATGCCAAGTGGAGCTATCTGACCCGGCATGTCCGTGCAGCCCGCGAACTGCGGGTAGGCGCGGTCTCCATCCAGCCACGCGCGGGTGACCTCGTGGCCGTCGAGGTGACAGCCATCGGAAACCACATTCATCTTGAAGACGCCCATGGCCGGCAGTGTCGGCTCTTCCCGGGTGATCTCGTGATCGGTGCCCATGGCAACCGGTATGCGAGCGATTACTACGAGGGCTACGTCAGCGCGAGCCCCGAGCTGCACCTGCTGGCCGCCAGCGGCTTGATCGGCCGCGTCGCGTCCACGCACACGGCGTATGGGGAGCCGACCGGGTTGCGTGTCCTCGGATCCGTAGTGGACGGTGACGGCGCGGCGGTGTCGTTGGAGCGCTTCGCCCGTCCTGCCACGCCTGCACCGGCGCCGCACATGGGCACCCTGGTCGTCGTCGGGTCGACCATGAACGCCGGCAAGACCACCACCACCGCGTCGATCCTGAGGGGTTGGCGTTCCGGAGGCTTGCAGGCGGGCGGTGGCAAGGTCACCGGCACCGGTAGCGGCAAGGACCGATGGGCCTACGTGGACGCGGGCGCCACCCAGGTCAGCGACTTCCTGGACTTCGGCATCGCTTCGAGCTATGGGCATCCGATCGACGCCCTCGAGCGCACCATGCGGAGCGTCCGGGACGCGCTGGTGAGCGACGGCGCCGATGCCGTCGTGCTGGAGATCGCCGATGGCCTCTTCCAGCAAGAGACACGGGCGTTGCTGCCGGCTCTGCACGGCTTCGCCGACGGCGTTGTGCTCGCCGTGGCCGATCCGTTGGCGGCCAAGGCCGGTGCCGACATCCTTCGGCGTGAGGGCCAACCCCTGCGGGCCATCAGCGGCGTGATCACCGCCAGCCCGCTGGCCGCACGCGAGGCGTCGGATATCACCGGGCTTCCGGTGCTGTCGCCCACGGCGCTGGCTGAAGGCGCCGCGGTGGAGCTGTTGACGGCCCAGGTGGCATGACGCGCGCCTCGGTGTACGTGCCGACCGGGCGACCGGGACCGGGGCGGCTCATGGACGTCGATCTCGACGTGCTAGGGCTGGGCTCCGCTGAGCTGGCCCTGGCCGACGTGACGGTGCGGGATGAAAACGGGGACCACCTCCTTTCCCGTGGCGATCTTCGCTTCGATCCCTCGGCAGGTGGCGGGCCGCTGGCGGAGCCCGGGGCGCAACGCCAGGCGCGGGCTTTCGCCCTGGTGAACACGGCCTATCACGTGCAGCGGACCATGCGGTACGCCGCCCTGCTCCTCGAGCGCTCCCTCCCGCCTCTGCTGGTGCGCATCGGCATGCACCTGGAGGAGGGGCCGTGGGGGGGCGGCCACTACCGCCTCCCGGCGCGCTTCTACAGCGAGTTGCCAGAGACCGACGCGATTCAGCCGACGGGCGAGGTGCACCTCGGCTACGGACGGCGGATGCTCCCCACGCCGGCCCCAGGCAGCTTCAACGCCCCCGGGCACAACAACGCGATCATCGTCCACGAGGTCGGGCACCACCTTTGCCGCCACACCGTGGACTTCCGCCTCAACCGGTTGCGCGCGGCCGATGCCCAGGTCAACCGCAAGATTCCACTGGACGAGGGGACCTGCGACTACCTCACCGCGGTCATGACCGGAACCCCCGACATCTTCGGCTGGCACCGCAGTCATATCCCCGTGTGGCAGCAGCGCCGCAGGAAGCTCGATGCGCGTTGGACGATGGCGCACTTCGACGGTGGGCTCGAGCGTGACCCTCACACCGACGGCACGGTGTGGGCCTCGGCGCTGTGGTCCGCGAGGGCGGCGGTGGCGGCCGCCGGCCACCCCGCGGTCCGGTTCGATGCCATGGTGCTTCGCGGCCTCGACGAGCACGGTCGGCGTTCCCCCGACGTGCGTTCCGACGAGACGCTCTTGCGCCGCCGTTCAGTCGCCTACCTGCTGGAATCGATGCTGGAGGCCGATCCAGTGCTGGCCGAACCCGTGCTCGCCGCGATGGCCGGACACGGCATCGAGCCGGGCCTCGACAACCGAGAGCTGCGCGATCAGGCCCGCCGGCAGCTCGCCGGCGCTCGCGTTGCATGACGCAGCGACGCGGGTTGGTCCGCGAGCTCTGGAGCTTCCGCTCCTTCTGGCGCCCGCAGCTGCCCACCCTCGGGCTCGGGTTGGCGCTGCGCGGAGGTGAGCTGCTGGTCGACATGGCCAAGCCCTGGCCCCTGGCCATCGTGGTCGACGAGGTGCTGGGGGGGCGGCAGAGCCACACGCGGCTGGCGGCGCTCGTGCACCGCCTGTTGCCCGGGACGACGGGGGAGCTCACCGTGATCGCGCTCGCCCTGCTGGTTCTGACGGTAGCGTCGGGCGCTTTCGACTACCTGGGCGATCGCGTCCTCAACGGCGCCGGCGAGGCGATCACCGCTGCGGTGCGGAGCCGCGTGTTCGCGCACCTGCAGCGGCTTCCGATGAGCTATCACGACGGCCGCGCCGCCGGTGAGCTGACGAGTCGCGTTTCCACCGACACCGATCGCATCGAGGCTAGCCTCGTTGCGCTCTTCTCGACGCTGATTCCAGGCACCCTGAGCATTGCTGGATACGCCGCGGTGATGCTGCTCGTGGACGCCCGGCTCGGGCTGATCGCCGTTGCCTGCGCGCCCGTCGTCCTGCGGACTTCCATCCGTTACACACGCCTCACGAAGGAGGCCGCGCAACGGCGGCGCGATTCGGAGGGGAACCTGGCCGGGATGGTGAGCCAGTCGCTTGACGGGATCCGCACGGTCCACGCGCTGGGAAGCCATGGCGTGTTGGACCGCCAGTTCAAGCGTCACAACACGTCCACGCTGGGCGCCGCGGTCCGCGCTGTCGAGCTGAAGGCGCGCTTCACGCCGGCGCTCGAGATCGTGACCGGAGTAGGCACGGCGGTGCTTCTTTGGGTCGGAGGCCTCGGCGCCGTCAAGGGCTGGTGGACAGCGGGCCTCGTCACCGTCGTCCTGAGCTACATGCGCGACATGCTCAAGCCGATGCGGGCGCTGTCGAGCCTGTCGATCACCCTGGCGCAGGGCGCTGCCTCGGCCGAGCGCATCCGCGAGATCCTCGACGTTCCCCTCCCGCTGGGTCGGTCGCCGCAGCCGCTTCCGGAGCGGGCGGCTGGGCGCCTCGACCTGAGGGAGGTCAGCTTCGATTACGGTGCAGGCCGCGGCCGCGTGCTGCGCCGTGTGAGCCTTTCCGTCGAGCCCGGGGAGAGGGTGGCGCTTCTGGGTCCCAACGGCTCCGGCAAGTCGACGACCATCGCTCTCGTCGCCGGCCTCTACGCGCCGAGCAGCGGATCGGTGACCCTGGACGGCATGCCGCTGGGCGATCTGCCGCCTCAGTGGCTGCGGCGGCAGATCGCACTGGTGCTGCAGGACACCTTTCTGTTCTCCGGCAGCATCGGAGACAACATCCGCTATGCGCGGCCGGAGGCGACTCGCGCCGAGGTCGAGCGAGCGGCCCGTGCGGCGCTGGTCACAGAGTTCACCGACGTTCTCCCGGACGGTCTGGCGACGCGCCTGGCCGATCACGGTCGCGGCTTGTCGGGAGGACAGCGTCAGCGCGTCGGCATCGCGCGGGCGCTGCTCAGAGATGCGCCCGTCGTGTTGCTCGACGAGCCCACCACCGGGCTCGACGGTGAGGCCGAGGAGCTCGTGGTGAACGCGCTGGCGCGGCTCATGGCCGACCGTACCGTCATCATGACCACCCACAGGGCTGCCTTGTTGAGGTTGGCAACGCGCAAGGTGCAGCTGGGGGAGGGCCTACTCGCCACGGCCCACGGGCGGACCGCCTTGCCGCAGGTCGGCACGCATCGACCGGCTCCGGCGATGGCCGATCGCGTCGGACGGTAGTGCGAGGGCAGGTGGCCGCAGCCGGCTTCTCAGGGGGCGGGGTGCGGCGCGCGAGGTTGTCATAGCGACCGGTCGCGCGCGTCGCGCCCGGGCAAGCAGGGACAAAAGTCCCCTTGCCACGAGGCCGCCCAGGATGGTCGTCTGTCGATGTGAAATTCCGAGTGCCGAAGTCAGGATTCAGCGGCACGCCCGACCCATCCCCTGACGGGTACACTGATTCCCTCGTGCGCACCGGAACGACGAGCAAGCCCATCCGCACGAAGCGACGCCTGAGCCGGCGCGTCGCGGCCTTCGTAGCCGTCATGGGCCCGGGCCTGGTCGTGATGCTCGCCGACACCGACGCCGGCAGCATCATCACCGCCGCCCAGAGCGGAGCGACCTGGGGCTACAACCTGCTCTGGCTCCAGGCCGCGCTGATCCCCGTTCTGTTCGTGGTGCAAGAGCTGACCGTGCGCCTGGGAGCCATCACCGGGCGTGGCCACGGCGAGCTCATCCGCGATCACTTCGGAAGACGCTGGGCCTGGCTCTCGGTCGGGACCCTCGCCCTGGCCGGCGTCGGCGCGCTCACCACCGAGTTCGTCGGCATCGCCGGGGCGGGCAGCATCTTCGGCATACCGCCGGCGCTTTCCGTCGGAACGGCCGTGCTGGGCCTGGCCTTCATCGCCTGGAGCGGAACCTACCGCCGGGTCGAGATCGCTGCCGCCATCATCGGTAGCCTCGAGCTGCTCTACATCGTGGTGGCGTGGCGCACGCACCCCAGCGGCGCCCAGCTCCTCACCGCCATGGCCGACCTTCCCTGGCGCAACGGCAACTACCTCTACCTCATCGCCGCCAACATCGGCGCGGTCATCATGCCCTGGATGGTCTTCTACCAGCAGTCGGCCGTCGTCGAGAAGCGCCTCACCGCCCGTGACCTGCCCGCGGCCAGGCTCGATACCGCCATCGGCGCGCTGCTGACCCAGATCATCATGGCCGCCGTCCTGGTCAGCACCGCAGGCGTCCTCCACGGCGCCGGCAGGCCCGCTCCGCTGAGGGACGTTACCCAGATCGCGCACGCCCTCACGCCCACCCTCGGCCCCACCTACGGCGCTGCCCTGTTCGCGCTCGGCATGCTGGGCGCCTCCCTGGTCGCCGCCCTCGTGGTTTCCCTGGCCCTCGCCTGGGGCCTTGGCGAGGTCGCCGGCTACCGCCACTCCCTGGCGCAACCTGCCCGCAAGGCGCCCTGGTTCTACGGCACCTACCTCGCCGCCATCGCCGGCAGCGCCGCCCTCGTGCTCTCCGGGCTCAACCTCGTTGGCCTCAGCGTCGGCGTGCAAGTCATGAATGCTTTGCTCCTCCCCATCGTGCTCGGCTTCCTCTTCCTGCTCGCACACCGCGCCCTCCCCCACGAGCATCGCCTCCGCGGCCGCTCCGCCGTCGCCGTCGCCGCCGTGCTCCTCCTCGTCACCGCCTTCGGTATCGTCTCCACCGCCATGGCTCTCTAGCCCTCCCGACCAGACGAGGAAACCCTGGCCCGGCGCGCCCGTGCTATGCCGCGGGCGGAATGTTCTGGTTGACGTGGAAGAGATTGTCCGGGTCGTAGCGGCGCTTGACTTGCCGGAGGCGGGGATAGTTGTCGCCGTAGGTGGCGCGGATGCGATCTTGACCCTCGTCCATCAAGAAGTTGACGTAGGCGCTGCCGGTGGTGGAGTAGGAGTGGAGGGCGTCGTGGTAGCTGGCGACCCAGTCGCGGAGCTTGTCGACGTTGGCGGGGTCGGGATCGACCCCGACGACGTTCTGCGACCACATGGCATCGCGGTGGCGGTACGCGGTGGCGTCGGGGGCGACGCGCTGGGCCGCGCCGTCGAGGGGGTAGAGGTGGACCGTGGAAAGCGGTGTTGGCAGCGTCCCGCCGCGCCGGGCATGCTCGCGGATGGCCTCGTCGGTGAGGTGGGGCTGGAAGTCGGCGCGCCAGTAGTGCTGGAGGCCTGGTGGCATGAGCGGGTCGAAGAACGACTGCAGGACGGGGAAAGGCATCTCCTGGGGGCCGTGGAGCAAGGGCTCCACCTCGGCGAGCAGCGGCTGGACGAGGCGATCGAACGAGCTCTTGTCCCCGTTGTGGCACCACACGACACCGCACACGATCTGCCCGTGCAGCGACTCGGGGAACAGGGGGACGGGCGGGACGGCGTTGAAGGTGAAGAAGCCGCTGAGCTGCTCGGGGGCGCCCCCGATGAGCTCCTGGAAACCGCGCAGCGCTTGCTCCGCCTTGTCGATCGGCCAGAAGGTGGGTCCGGCGATGACGTTGCGCACGGGCTGGCCTCGGAACAGGAAGCTGGTGACGATGCCGAAGTTGCCGCCGCCGCCGCGGAGGGCCCAGAAGAGCTCGGGGTGCTCGTCCTTGCTGGCCGTGACGAGCGTGCCATCGGCCAGCACGACATCGGCGGCGAGGAGGTTGTCGATGGTGAGGCCGAAGCTGCGCGTGAGGTAGCCGCTGCCGCCTCCGAGGGTCAAGCCGGCAACCCCGGTCGAGCTGATGAAGCCGCAAGGGACGGCCAGGCCGAAGGGGTGGGTGGCGTGATCGACGTCGCCCCACACGCAGCCGGCTTCCACGCGAACGGTCCGGGCCTGGTGGTCGACGCGGATGCCGTTGAGTCGGCGGAGGTCGATGACGAGGCCGTCGTCTACGCTGCCCAGCCCGCTGACGCTGTGGCCGCCGCCGCGCACGGCGAGGGTGACGCCGGCCTCGCGGGCGGCGTGGACGCAACGGATGACGTCGGCGACGTCGGCAACGAGGGCGATGGCACCGGGGTGGCGTTCGATCATGCCGTTGTAGACGGGTCTGGTCTCCTCGTAGGCTTTGTCGCTCGGTGTCAGCAGCTCCCCGCGCAAGGCAGCGCGGAGCGTGTCCACGAAGGTGCTGGACGGAAGGGTCGCGGGCTGAGGCGGCTGTGGGTCGGTTGCTCGATGCTGTTCTTGCATGCTCTCTCCTCCTCACCGGATGCGAATTGCCTCCGGCGCATGTACCATGCACACCGCGCTACGCGGCACGTACCTTGCTTTCGGCCCGCGCCAGGTGCACCTCGTTGCGGGCCATTCGCTTGTCGCGGCGTGCCTTCCGGGCAGCTGAGCGGCGGTCGAGTTCCCTCTCCCATTGCCAGCAAAGCACGACGTTGATGTTGTCCTCAGGTGCGTGCGGCATCACGCTCTCTCTTCCTTTTCATCACCGCGAGCGCGTGGACGTTGGACCGTGGGTGCGACGCCTCGGAGGTGACGTGCGCGTTCCTGACGTGTCGGTCGGAGCAGTTGCCACATCTCGCCGTCCCGTAGGAGCCGGTGGCGCAGTGCGAAGGCGGTTGGCTGGAAGCTGAGCGGATGGATCATCGGAAGGCTCCCTCCTTCATGAACGTGGCCCCATTGCAGCCGAACCGCGGTCCTCCCTGGTCACGGCTGCCGCTACGCCGAAGGTGACCCAGACCGGGCGCGCGATGTAGCGGAAGGTGTGACAAGAAGTGCTAGGATCCTCGCGTCTGTCGTTGCTTCTTGGGTTCGAGCCGTGAGGAGGCGCTGCCGTCGTGGACTCGCCGTTGGGCGAGGCCCTGTTCGGAGGCTGGCTACGTCGTCGACGAAGGGCCCTGGATCTCACCCAGAAGGCGCTCGCCAGGCGCGTCGGGTGCTCGGCTGCCTTCATCCGCAAGCTCGAGGCCGACGAGCGCCATCCTTCGAGGAGCATCGCTCTGGAGCTCGCGAGCGCTCTCGGCGTGCCGGCGGGGGAGCGTGCCGCCTTCGTGCGCTTCGCTCGTGGCGGCTGGGCGGACCGCCCTCCCAGTGCCGCGTCGCTCCCTGACCTGGAGCGCCCGTGGTTGACCCGCGAGGCCTTGGAGGGTCTCGATGCGGCCCCGCGCTCGCGGCCTCCGCAGTGGCGCCATCCGCTCGAGCCCGTCCGGCGCCGCCCGGAACCGACCTCGCAGGCACCCTTCATCGGGCGGGAGAGCCAGTGGGGAAGCGCCCTGGAGGCGGGAGGCCGCGCTGCTCGGGGCGGACCGCCAGAGATGCTCCTCGTCCGAGGGATTGCGGGGATCGGCAAGACGCACTTCGCGGAGGCTCTGTTCGACTGGTCGGTGAAGCAGGGCTTCGCAGCTGCGTGGAGCCGCGCCTACTCGGCCGAAGGACGTCTGCCGTTCGGTCCGGTGATCGACTGGCTCCGGTCGGACGTGATCGCCGCCGGCCTGGTGAAGCTGGAACCCGTGTGGTCGATGCTCGTGGGGCGTCTCTTGCCGGAGCTTGCGCGCGGCGGGGAAGGCCCGCGGGATCCGGGCGCGTCGCCCGCGTGGCAGAGGCGCCATCTCTTCGAGGCCCTGTGCCATGCGTTGCTGGTTGCCGGCCCGCCGCGCCTATTGGTGTTGGACGACGCCCAATGGTGCGACCCGGAGACACTCGAGTGGTTGGACTTCCTGCTTCGCCAGGAGCACGCGGCCGGGACGCTGGCTGTGCTCACCGTGCGCGCCGAGTCCGAGCCGGACAACGACGCCCTCGCCTCGCTCGTCGCCGCCACGCAACGCGACGCGCGGCTGACACGCATGGATCTGGAGCCGCTCGACCGGAGCGGCTCGCTGCAGCTCGCGTCGGCGATCACGGGCCGCGAGCTGACGTTGGCCGAGGAGGAGCGGCTCCTGCGCGAGACCGAGGGCCATCCGCTGTTCATCGTCGAGACGCTGCGCGCCGGCTTCGCCTTCCCAGAGGACGGCGACGGCGGCCTCCGGGACGGGGTCGGGCCCCGCTCTCTGCCACCGAGGATGCGGGCGGTGCTTTCGGCGCGGCTCGCTCAGCTGTCGCCCGAGGCCCGCGAGCTTGCCGGGCTTGGCGCCGCCATCGGCCGGGGCTTCAGCTTCGAGCTCCTGCGGCTGGCCAGTGGCTGGCCCGAGGACCGGCTCATCGAAGCGCTGGACGAGCTCTGGGCGCGTCGCATCTTCGGGCGTGAGACCGAAGGCTACGACTTCACGCACGATCGATTGCGTGAGGTCGGGTACGACGAGCTGACGCCCGCGCGGCGTACCCTCTTGCACCGGCACGTTGCGCAGGCAATCGAGCGCCTGGGTCGGGCTGACCTGGATTCCATGAGCGCCTCGCTGGCCGCTCACTTCGAGATGGGCGACCTGCCCGTCGAAGCACGGACGTACTACACGCGTGCTGCTCGAAGCGCTGCGGCCGTATGCGCGCACGAGGAGGCGATCCGCCTGTTCCGCAAGGCGCTCTCCATAGCGGATCGCGACGGCCCTGAACGCGACCGTGGCCGCCGCGAGCTCGCGCTGCGCCTGGAGCTGTCCGCATCGGTCAGCCTGGTCAGAGGCTACGCCTCGCCCGAGCTCGAGGAGGCCCTTGAAGGCGCACTCGCCCTGGCGCAGGCGTTGGAGGACGGTGTCGGCATCACACAGGGCCTGATAGGCCTGTGGGGGGTTCGAGTGGTCCGAAGGGACCTACAGGATGCGCTGCGTCTGGCCGAGGCCGCGCTCGAAGCATGCCCGAAGGGAACGGAGCCGACGCTGCTGGCCGAATGTCGCTTCGCCCTCGGCGGGATGTGTCAGCTAGGGGGCGACCTGGCTGAGGCGCACCAGCACTTCCTGGAAGCGAAGGCATTGCTGCACGGCCACGACGACTTCCACCCAACCGTGTTCGGGAACGGCCTGCTGGTGTTCGCTGGTGCCTGGGAGGCACACGTTCACTGCCTGGAGAACGATGGCGAGCTGGCGCGTGCGTGCGTCAGCGCCGCGATCGCGCGCGCCGACAGGTTGAAGCACCACGAGAGCCGGGTCCTGGCCCACGCGTACGCCGGATTGATCGAGCAGATGCTCGGTGACCCGGAGGCCGCCATCGTCCATGCCGGGATGGTGGAAGCGCTGTGTCGCGAGTACGGTGTCGCCTACTACGGGGTGTGGGCCCACGTTCTGCACGGCTGGAAGGCCAGCGTGGACGGTGACTCGGCGTCAGGCATCACGCAGATACGTGATGCCTTGCTGGCACTGGACGGCCTGGGTGCAGGCTTGCGGAAGCCGTACTACCTTTCTCTCCTGGCCGAGAGCTACCTCAGGGTCGGTCGGACGGAGGATGCGGCCTCTGCGCTCGATGTGGCCATCCGCACCGCCGAGGACAGGCAGGAGGTGTGGTGGCTGCCGGAACTTCGCCGGTTGCGGAGCCTCGTCGCTGAGCCCGCCGATGTCTCCACCGAGCTGGAACAGGCGTTGCATGCGGCGCAGCGGCAGGGCAACAGGCTCCTCGAGCGGCGCATCCTGCGCAGCCTCGGCAGCGCCGGCGGATAGGACGTCGGCATGCTGGCAGCCTCAGCGCATCGCACTCAGCGTCGCCAACGGCGCGACCCGCCCCTGATTCCGCGCCCCGGCGCGGAACTTCGGCCATGACGAGCGCGCCAGCCCGGCGGAGGCGGTGTGGAGGGCATAGAGCTCGCCGTTGCTCACACCGACGTAGAGCGTCCCGTCCTTCGCGATGGCGGGCGAGGCATACACACCCCCGTCGGTGGTGTAGCGCCACTTCAGGGTCCCGTTCGGGTTGAACGCGTCGACGTCGTAGCTGCCCGAGCCTATGAAGATGGTGCCGTCCGAGCCGACCGCCGGCGAGGAGATGTGGACGCTGGAGCCCAGGAACGCCTCCCAATCCTTGGTTCCATCCGGCTTGAGTGCGTAGAGGTGGTAGTCGTTGGATGCGATGTAGACGGTGCCGTGGAGGCTGATCGCCGGCGAGCTGACGATGGAGGAGCCGGTCTGGAAACGCCAGGCCAGGCTGCCGTCCGGGTGGATGGCGTAGAGGTAGTGGTCGTCCGAGCCTAGGTAGATGGTGCCGTGGGGGCCGATCGCGGGCGAGGATTGCGAGCTGCCCACCGCGTACGTCCAGGCAAGGGTGCCGTCCGGATGAAGGGCGTACAGCTTGCCGTCGGCGGAGGGAACGTAGATGGTGCCGTCCGGGCCGATCGCCGGGGAGGCGTCGACGTAGGAACCAGTCTGGTAGCGCCACTTCACGCTACCGTCTGGGTTGAAGGCGTACAGGTCGTGATCCGCGGATCCGATGTAGATGGTGCCGTCCTTCGCGACGGCGGGCGAGCTGTCCGAGCCTGCACCGGTCGTGTGCCGCCAGGCGAGCGTCCCGTCCGGGCGCAGGGCGAAGACGGTGCCATCGAGGCTGCTGAAGTAGATCGTGCCGTCCGCGCCCACGGCGGGGGAGGAGGACACGCCCTCCCTCGCGCTGCTGCCGGGGCCGGTGCGGAAGGCCCAGCGGAAGGTGCCGTCGGGGCTCAGGGCGTAGAGATGGTGGTCGCCCGAGCCGACGTAGATGGTGCCGTCCGCCGCCACGGCGGGCGAGGAGAACATGAAGGCGGCAGGCGTCGTCTCCACTTTCCAGGCGAGCGTTCCGGGCGGGTTGGCGGCGGCTGCGGCCGCGGACGCGGCCACGACGATCAGGGCCAGTGCGCGCATGGCGCTTCGTGTCATCGTTTCCCCCATCCCTGCGCGCGATGCCGCGCGCTCGCGTTGCTCCACCGAGCGACACGGATCCCTACCCGGATGGTAGAGCGGCGCGGACCGCGCGCGTCCCGCTGTGCCGGCCGTCCGTACACGGCGAGGCGAGATCGGCGCGCCCGGCGTGGGCTACGCCCGGGACGGCCTCGGCGAATCCAGGCCGAAGGCTCTTGTCGGGGGTAGAGTCGGGCAGCCCTAGCGGATCGGCCTGCCTGGGGGAACCATGTTCCGAATGTCCGTAGCGCTGCTCGCCGTGCTGTTGCTATCTGCTGCCCTCGCCGACAGCCTGTACGTCGGCAGGGGCGTCAACCTGGCCCAGATCGGCGCCTCTTGCCTGCTGGTGAGAATCACCGGCGGGGAACCGAGCCTGGCCACCGCGGCGGCGACGATCACCACCGTGATCGCGGCCAAGGCTGCCCAGGACGGCATCCCACTGCGGCCGAACTGCCGCGCGGATGTCGACGTGCTACCCAACGTGTTGCTCCTGTTCCACGTCGAGGGGACGGCGGTGAGCTACCAGTTGCACGTCGTCTTGTCGCGGCCACTGTCGGACTACGCGCACCTCGACGTGTGGGTGAAGTCCGGCCTGAATACGTACCCCGCCGGCGTCACCGCTTCGAACATCGACGTTCTGGCGAGCTTTCTCTATCACCAGTTCGCGCAGGCCTGGAAGCAGGAGCATCGCCCATGAGAGGCGAGTCGTGACGATCGACCCGGACGAGTACGTGGCTAAGCTGAAGCTGCTTGCTGCCGGAGCGCTCATCGGCAGGGACACCGCGGGGATATGCCGCCTCGTGACGTGGGACGGCCCACCGCGGCGCATCCGCACCGCCCTCGTCGATAAGTACCTGAAGGACGGCATGGTCAGCGAGTACATGGGGCCCAGCGGTCGAGCCGTCCTGAGCATCACCGAGCAGGGGCGGTTGGCCCTGCGGCAAGCCCGCGGCTCCTGCCATGCCGGACGTTCTTGCCGGCCCTGAAGTCAGGCTGGGACGCCCCTGCCGCCCCAGCGGACGTATCCCTGGACAGAAGGGCTTTCAGTGAGCGGGCGAAGTCACGTTGTCGGGCGTCACCCGAGGCGCGGACCCTTCCGACAGGTTTCGACAGGCCCGACGACGGGCCTGGCACCGTATCCTTTGGGGCATGGACGAGCCGCCGTCCGGTCGCGAGCGCCGGCACGTAGTGACCAACCGCGCCTACTGGAACGCGCGCGCCGACGCCTGGGTCGCTGCGGGAGAGCGCAAGTGGGCGCAGGCCGAGCCGACCTGGGGTGTCTGGGACGTGTCCGAGCGCGAGCTTCGCTTGCTGCCCATGGACATGCAGGGCATGCGCGCCGTGGAGCTGGGTTGCGGCACGGGTTATGTGTCGGCCTGGATGGTCCGCCGTGGCGCCGCCGTCACCGGTATCGACCCCTCGGAGCGGCAGCTCGCCACCGCGCGCAGGCTCGCTGCCGAGCACGGCGTGGCGCTCGACCTGGTGCTGGGCGATGCAGAGGCGACACCCTTCGACGGCGCCTCATTCGATTTCGCCATCAGCGAGTATGGCGCTGCCATCTGGTGCGATCCCCATCGCTGGCTTCCCGAGGCGTACCGATTGCTGCGGCCCGGCGGCCGGTTGGTCTTCCTCGGCAACCACCCGCTGGTGACCGTGTGCAGCCCGTGGGACGGCTCGCCGGTTGGGCCCGAGCTGGCCCGGCCGTACTTCGGCATGCACCGCACCGACTGGACGGAGGTGGAGGTCGATCCGGGCGGGATCGAGTTCAACCTTCCGGTGTCCGGCTGGTTCGACCTCTTCCGTGAGGTGGGTTTCGAGGTGGAGGACTTCTTGGAACCGCGGCCGCCGGAAGGCGCCGAGGACAGTGCCGGCTTTGTCGACCTCGCCTGGGCACGGGCCTGGCCGAGCGAGCAGGTGTGGAAGCTGCGCAAGCCCTCGAAATGAGGTACACAGCCTGTCTTGCGCACGGAAGCGATGCCCCCACCCGATCGGGCGCATGGCGACCCCGCCCATCCTGCGCTATCGTCCCGGCGTCACGGCGCTCTCCGCTGTAAGCGCGTTGTCCGGCGCAAGCGTGGATTCCGGCCGCGGCGCGGGGCGGTCTCGCAGTCCGAACGCGGCGAGCAGCGCCAGCACTGCCGCGGCGGAGACCATGACGAACACGGTGCCGATGGTCGCGGGCCCGGCCAGCTCTCCGCTACCGGCCGCCAGCCGCGCCAGGAGGGCCGAGCCCACGATGCTGCCCAGGTAGCGGCTGGTCGTGTAGACGCCCGAGGCCATGCCGGCGTCGCGAGCGGGGACGCTCTCGACGGCCGTCGTCTGGAGGGCCGCTGTGGCGGTGCCGATGCCGAGCCCGATCAGGATCAACGCGCCGACGAGCCCGGCGATCGAGATGCCAGGCCCTGCCGAAACCGGCACGAGCGTGCCGGCCAGGAGCAGAGCCAGGCCCACGAGTGCCGGTCGCCGCCGCCCCCAGCGGTCGGCCAGCGAGCCGCCGACCGGGGACGCGATGAACATGGCGCCGGACATGGCAGCGAGCACGGCCCCAGCGCCGACGCTGGACCCGGCTCGAGCCGCTAGCAGCAACGGCACCGCCAGCAACGTCACGTACATGGCGAAGTTGCTGGTGGCGACGGACACGTTGGCTGCCGCGAAGGCCCTGCGCCCGAAGAGCCGGAGCTGCACGGCGGGGTCGGGGTGGCGCCACTCCACCAGAGCGAAGGTGACGGCAGCCACGGCGGCCACCGGCCATCCCAGGCGACCCCATGTGCCCAGCGTTCCGCGGTCGGTCAGCATGGCGGCCGCTGCGATCAGAGCGATGCAGAGGAGGGTGGCCCCGGCGAGGTCGAAGGGGCGCGACGAAGCGTCCCCGGTGCGCATGCGACCGCGTGGGAAGGAGCGCCACCCCAGCCAGGCCGCCGGCACGATGAGCAGCACGTTGACGTAGAAGATGGACTGCCACCCGCCCGACCACACCAGCAGTCCGGCCAGAGGCGGTCCTACCGCGGCCGCCAGGCCGGCGCCCGCCCCCACCAGGCCGAAGCGGCCTCCGCGCCGCGTGTCCGGGATCGCCTCGCGCAGCATCGCGGCGCCGTTGGGGAAAGCGATGGCGCCAGCGACGCCCTGCAGGATCCGAGTAGCCAGCAGCCAGGCGAAGCCGGGCGCGAGGGCGGCACCGAGCGAGGCCAGCCCGAAGGTCGCCAGCCCCCCGAGCATCAGAGGACGGCGCCCGAACCGGTCGCCGAGCTTGCCGGCGACCGGTTGGAGCGAGGCCATGGCGATCAGGTAGCCCGTCACCAGCCAGGGAACGGACGCTCCGGCGTCGAACCGGGCCGCGATGGGTGGGAGGGCCACCGCGATCATCGTCGAGTTGAGGGGCGCCAGCATCGTCGCCAGAGCGACGGCGACGACCAGGCGGACCTCCTCGGGGCCGGCGCGCTGCGGGGTCATGCCAGGTCGCTCGTGCGCTCCACGAGGCGCACCGTGCCGGCAGAGCCGTCGATCTCGATGAGCTGCCCGTCACGGATGAGCGTGGTCGCGCGCAGCGTGCCGACCACCGCCGGGATGCCGTACTCGCGGGCCACCACGGCGCTGTGGGACAGCGCGCCGCCCGTGTCGGTGACGACCCCCGCGACCGTGCCGAAGAGAGGCGTCCACGATGGGGCCGTCATGGTCGTGACCAGGATCTCGCCTCTCCGGACATCCTGCGCTTCGGAGAGGGAGCGCGCCACGCGCGCGACGCCCCGTACCACGCCGGGCGAGCCCGCATGGCCGTTCAGGACCTCGGGGTCCGCGCTCGCCTGCGGCGGAGTACCGAAGAAGCGGCCGATGGCACGGCCGACCGGATCCTCCGGAGGGGGGCCGGGCTGACGGGTGCCCACCATTTCGGGCTCCTGCAGCGCGCCAAAGTGGGCCAGGTCACGTCGGCGTTCCTCCACCAGGCCCCGCCGGTCGACGAACGGTTGCTCGCGTACCGAGGCCAGGACCTCGTCGAGCGTGAGCATCGTGATGTCGTCGGTCGACGCGAGTGCGCCCGCTTCCGCCATGCGGCGCCCGAACTCGAGCAACACGCGGCGGACGTGGTAGGCGCCCTCGAAGTCGATGTAGAAGCCGTGGTCCTCGGACAGCACCGCCCCGTCCTGCGCCGCGCGTAGCATGGCTTCGAAGTGGTCGACCACAGGCTGCGGGTAGCCGGTGAGGCTCGCGCGCGTGTCGGCCAGAGCGGCTTCACGCTGGTCGGCCAGGCGGGCGAGCTCCGCTGCGGGGTCGGCATCGGGTTGCGACAGGTGCTCGCGCAGCATGCGCCACACCGGCGTGGGGTCCTCGATCCAGCTGGGCCTGTTCAGCTCCCACGTCTCGCTGCGCCGGCCGTACGCCTGCAAGTAGTCCTCGAAGGAGGCCAGGAAGCGGCGGCCGGATTCGCTCTCGCGAAGGAGAGCCGCCACGGCGGCCGGGTCGGTCCCGAGGATGGTGGCCCGGACGTCCTCGTCCGCGCTTCGCGCCAGGCGCCATAGCGCGATGTTGATCTCGGTGGTCTTGTTGCCGAAGCCCTGCAGCAACGTGAACGCGTCGAACGCCCGCTCGGCTCCGAAGAGGTCGGCGTACGTCTCCTGGAACAGGGAGCCTGCCAGCAGCGTGGGGACCATCAGCTCGAAGTGGATCTCCCACAGGCGCGTCCAGCGGCGACGCGTCTCCGCGGCCAGCTCGAGCAGCTCATCCAGCGTCGCGCCCTCGAGGTCGGCGTCCTGCCAGAAGCGCAGGTGATCCTTCACTTCAGGCAGCAGCTCGTCGTTCCAGTGCTGTGCCGACCGCATCATCGCCGCGCCGAGGTTCTGCTGCGCGCGCTTCCCCATCGCCGCCATCTCGTCGTGCGTCAGTTTCCTGGGGACCACGGCGTTGTAGGCGTACCCGTTGATGCGGCGGAGGACGAGCGCCTCGAGCGGCATCTCGTAGAGCGCGAAGGCGTGGACGAAGCCGGCATTGTGGGCCTCGAAGAATAGATCCAAGGCCGGCGAGACGGTTTGTGGGAAGTGCATCCGGTCCCGGATCCAGTGGAGCTGTGCTTCCTCTTCCTGGCTCCACTGAACCGGGAAGTCCTCGGGCGCAGGGATGGGCATGGGGGTCATGGGAGCAGCGTGGCTGTCGGTCATCGTGGGGTTCCTTTCCGGGGTCCGGCTGTCAGGCCTGGTGAGGCTGTCGGCGTGTCTCGTGTCGGTCGTATCCGGTGTCCGGTTCTCCGTCGCGATCGGAAGCGCGCGTCTCGTTCGGGTCGGTCGGCAGCCGGGTGATCGCCCGGCACTGCAGGAGGTAGAGCTGGCCGTCGTGGAAGGCGCACTCGATGTCCACGGGGTGCCCCATCTCCGTTTCGAGCGAGCAGGCGAGGTCGGCGCAGGAAGTACACTGCTCGTCGGTAAGGGCGGGCTGCGTTCGGAGGGGGCGCGGCACCGGTATCTCGCGCGTGCCCCCGGGCACCGGGATGTGCATGACTGCCTTGGAGCCGATGCTGCGGTCGACGACCGCCCCCGAGCGCTTGTCGACCCGGTAGGCGTCGGGCGTCACCGAGCCTCCGACGATGCTCTCACCGAGCCCGAAATTGGCGTCGATGACCACCTCGTCCCGGCGCCCACTGACGGGGTCCGCGCTGAACACGACGGCTGCTGCGTCGGCGGGGACGAGCTGCTGGACGAGGACGGCCAGATGGATCCCGTTGGCGTCGAGGCCGCTGCCCTCTCGGTACGCCAGCGCGCGCTGGCTCCTGCCCGAGCTCCAGCAGCCGATCAGGGCCTCCGTGACAGCGTCGACGCCGACGATGTTGAGGAAGGTCTCGTGCTGCCCCGCGAAGGAAGCGGCGGCACCGTCCTCGTCGATGGCGGAGGATCGCACGGCGACGCGCAGCGGATCGGCGCCGCAACGGCGGCCGAGCTCCGCGTAGGCGTCGCGGAGCTTCGTGTGCAGCGACCGTGGCAGCGGCGGTTGGGCCGGTCGGTGCGCGGGCCGGGCCGTCCGGTCCCAGGCGTCGTACGCCGCCGTGGTGAGGCAGAACCCGGGCGGCACGCGGTGGTGCGCGGCCAGGAGGCTCAGGCTCGCGGCCTTACCGCCAACGAGGGTGATGTCTCGGCTGCGTTCCTCGCCGAACCAGACGATGTCTACCGGAACGTCCACACGTGTTCTCCCTCCTCGGAGCGATCGATCCTGCACCGCACGGGCTTCCCCGTCTGCTCCCGAGTCGTTGCGCGTCGTGCCACGTCTCCGGACGTTCCTGGGGGCGTTTCGCCGGCGCAGTGCTGCTTCGTCGGGGTCGATCGGAAAGCCCGGGGCGACCGCCGATGGCCGCCCCACGCGTCGTGCCGGTCGCGGTACGGCACCGGACAGGTCCGCTACTCGACCGCGTTCAGGTAGCTGACGTCGGGACGGCTGATCACGCCGCCCTTCTTCATGGTCTCGGCCAGCTTCGGGTCGTTGGCGAACGCGTGGGCCTGGTCGTGGGAGCCGAACTCCATCAGGACGGTGATGGCGTTGGGGTTGTCGGCGTCACGGTAGACACGCTCGCTCGTGCATCCGGCGTTGCTGCGGCGGGTCGCGTCTGCATCGAAGACGGGCTTCCAACTTCCGTAGTCCTCGACAGTGTGCTTCACGATCACATGCGCCATGGTGCTCCTACTCTCTGAGGCCGTGCCGTGCTGGCCTCCCAGGATGCCTCGGGACGTCAATCCGCAGTGACGGATCGTCCCAGGAACGTGCGCGCGTCGTCGCGCACGAAGCTCTCGATGCGCACCCCCCGGACCCGTGCGTTCAACCCCGCCGGGCGCTTGCATGTACAACGGAATATGGACGGAATACTAGCAAGAACAAATTGCTCTGTCAACTAGTATGCCGGTGGATCACCCCCTTGGACGCCGAAGCGGCAGAACGGAGGGGCCATCTAAAAGTCTATGCGTAACGGCCGTATCGTTATCTTGCGCCTTGTGACCACCGAGGCCCTTGATACATCGTTGATTGCGCGCACAATAAAATGATCACCGAGGACCAATGAGGAGACGTTGCAATGACAACTATTCAATGCTGAACTGGCATGGTAAGAGTGGAGGCATGGAACGCTCGAGCAAGCCGACGACGCCCGACGAGCGGGCTCGGCGAACCTCTGCCGGAAGCAGCGACGGGCCCTCCCATGACGACGACGATGCGCGGCAGGTGTGGGAGCTCACGCTGCGGACGGTGACGGCTCTCCTTCGCGCCTTCGAGGACGACATGAAGGCCGAGGGCTTCGCCCTGCCCTGGTACGACGTGCTGATCCAGCTCGTCAACGCCCCGCAGCAACGCCTTCGCATGCAAGATCTGGCCGACGCCGTGGTCGTGACGCGCAGCGGGCTCTCACGCCTGATCGATCGCATGGAGAAGGCAGGTCTGGTGCGGCGAGAACCGGTCGCCGACGACGGCCGTGGCTCGTACGCCGCGCTGACGGAACAGGGGCGCGCGGCGTACGACCGGCTCGCGGCGGACCACCATCGCAAGATCGACGAGCGCTTCGGCAGTCGGCTCAGCGGCGCTGATCTGAGGGCCCTGCGCCGCGCCATGCGCAAGCTTGGGATGGTCGTCCGCTAGCCGGAGGGCCTGCGCGCGGGGCGGTCGCGCCGGGTCGAGCGGCCGGACCGATCAGGAATCGAGAAGCGCCGGTTGCCGAACCACCTCTAGAATGACGGCCATGGGCGGCACCAGCCAAACGGGCATGCTTCCGCACGACGGCTCGGAAGCCGACGCGGTCTTCCACCGCGGAGCCGGGCTGGAGGCGCTACCGCACGAGCACCGCCTGCAAGACACCAAGGGGTGCCCGGCCGAGAAGTGCGACGCGAGTCGAGCCGATCACCGCACGCAGCCTTTCATTGGGGAGGTACCGCATGGCCTATTCCGTGGATTTCAAGACCGTTTCGACCGTCGGGCTGGAGTCGTCGCCGGTCGCGGACGCGCTCGCGGGCCTGCGGGCGAACGAGGCCCGCTACTACAAGAACAAGTACGACCACGATTTCACGGTGGAGCCTGCAAGCGATGCCAAGGCGGCCGTCGACTGGGTGCACCGGATCCTGAGGGAAGAGCGCGACATCGTCATCTCGTCTCCTCCTCTCGAGGCTACGGCCTTCCAGGTCGAGAACTTGCGCATGGCCTATGTCTTTTACGAGAGCGGCCTATCGATCAACGTGATGTACACCGTCGACAACCCCAAGAAGCGGGCGGTCGGGTTCAAGCTGTCCGAAGGGATGGAGATCCCCGAGGAGCTGGCATCGTTCAAGTTCGCGCGCCAGAAGTCGAAGCTGGCAGGCACCATTCGTGGCTCCTTCTTCGCGTTCAAGAAGGAGTACTGAACCGCGCGACCATCGGCGCCGGCTCGAAGGTTCGCCCCTGGCGAGCGGATGTGATCCGGAGCCGTCCACGTCTCAGCAGGTAGCTCCTCAGCCGGGCGCGTCGTTGGGTCCGGGTGGCCCCACGGGAAGCGGAGGCCCTCTCGAGGCTCAACCGTCGTTCTCTGGCCTGTCGGGCACGGCGCTCCATTGAAGACACGCTGCTGGGGGTCGCCCGCGAGCCACCGGCGTGGTGTGTCCCGACTCTTGACACGCCGCGGATTCGGAGCTATTGTCCCGCCGGAATATTGGCATAGGGGCAGAATATATATTCTGCCATCCAGATCGAAAGCACTTCGAGCCGTCATGGCCCTTGTGTGCAAAGGCCGTCTAGGGCTCGTTGAAGGGGTGTCGGCATGGCTGAATCCGCTGCAGGCAAGAGAGCATCGGCACTTCGCTTCGGGGCTGGCCTCTGGATGTTCGGGCAGTTCATCGATCGCTACGCCACCAA
>CAZIBD010000038.1:0-29856 GCA_964536935.1 uncultured bacterium
TCTGCGTGATCACGCCCGCCGCCATCGGCCCGCAGTACTTCCGCGAGTCCGCCGAGGTGATCAACGCGGCCGCCGGCGGACCGCCGGACCGGACGAAGATGGCCGACATCATGGCGCGCCACGGCTTGACGCCCGCCGCGCCGCAACCTCCGGCGTAACCCCGGCGAGAGCTGGGCAGCAGCGATCGACCCTGATCGGACGGTCATGGGTATGCATCCTTCGGCGGAGGCGTGATCTCCGCTCGTCTTGAAACGAGGAATCCATTGTGGTGAGCTACGGGAAATCAATTCGGTGGGCGATGGCCTTGGCGGCGGCCCTGGTCGGTCTTGTGGCTGGTGGGCTGGCATGCGCGCAGAGTGCGAGCGGGCAGCAGTGGAACGTGAGCGTCGGGGGCTTGTCGCCCGACCACAAGATCGACGCGCAGATCTTCGCGCCCACCGTCATCGTCGTGGACGCAGGAGACACCGTCACCTGGACGGGGGTCGGGCATACGGTGTTGTTCACGCCTGGGGGTGTGCGCCCGCCGGTCATCATCCCGAATCCCAAGGGTCCCGGGATGATCGACAACCCCGAGGTGTTCGCTCCGCAGGGCGGAAAGAGCTACGCGGGCGACGGCGTCGCCGGGTCGGGCCTGCTGACGCCGCAGAACGCCAGCTACTCCTTGACCTTCCCGAAGGCCGGCGTGTACCGCTACCTGTGCGGTCTCCATCCGGGCATGCGCGGCACGGTCGTGGTGCAGCCCGCAGGAACACCCTACCCGCATACGCCTGCCGAGTACGAAGCCATCGCCAAGCAGGAGCTCCAGGCGGCGTTCGCCAGCGCAGAGCAGGCGCTGGCGCAGGCGGCCAAGCCCTACGTGCTTCCGGGTCCGAACGGCAGCAAGATCTACGAGATCTGGGCGGGTGTCGGCACCTCCACGGCCACGGCTGACCTGTACGTGCCCGCGACGCTGACGGTTCACGTGGGAGACACGGTGGTGTGGACGCAGCCGGACACGCACGAGTTGCACAGCGTGACGTTCACCTCCGGCGCCAAGGACACCCCTGCGGACAACGCGCCGCACGGCGGACACACCTACAGCGGAGTGGAGCACCTGAGCTCGGGTCTCATGGGGCCCGACCAGAGGTACGCGCTGACCTTCACGAAGGCGGGGACGTTCCAGTACTTTTGCACGATCCACGACACGGTCGGCATGAAGGGCACCATCGTCGTCCTGCCCAACTGACGTCGCGGTCAAAGCGCGTTTCCAGCGAGAGGGGAGCCCCGATGGCGGGGCTCCCCGTGGTTTGGGGCCCGGTGACGCCGTGCGGCCCCGGTATCGAAGGTCAGCCGGTGTGGGACGGAACCCGAGGCGTGACGACAGGTGCTAGGCTCGTCGTGTCCGTCGTTGCTCGTGGGACTCAGCGTGGGGGAGGTGCCGTCATCGCGGACTCGCCGCCGGAGGAGGCCCTGTTCGGGCTCTGGCTACGTCGACGACGTAGAGTTTTGGATCTCACCCAGAAGGCGCTGGCTCGTCGGGTGGGTTGTTCGCCGTCCACCATCCGTAAGCTGGAGGCCGATCTGCGCCACCCGTCGCGGCCCGTCGCGCGTGCGTTGGCGGAGGCGCTGGGGGTTGCGGAGCGGGAGCATGACGCGTTCATCAGGTTCGCGCGCGGAGGGTGGGCGGATCGTCCGCCGTCCAACGCGGGGCCCGACTTCGAGCGCCCCTGGATCGTCGGGGGACGGGTTCCCAGCAGCGCAGCGACGTCTGGCGAGCCGCCGCAGGTCGCGTCGGAGCCGGCGCCAGCCACGGACGCTGACGATGCGGGGCGTGGCATCCCTGACGCACCGCACGTCGTTGCGCGGGAGGGAGAGCTGGCATGGCTCGGGCGGGAGCTCGAGCAGGCGCTTGCCGGCGATGGCCGCACGGCCCTCGTTGCCGGTGAGGCAGGGCAGGGGAAGACCGCGCTCACGTTGGCGTTCGCCGCGCGGGCGCAGACCGCCCATCCCGAGTTGCTGGTCGCGATCGGCACATGCAACGCGTACACGGGCCGGGGGGATCCTTTCCTGCCGTTCCGTCAGATCCTGGCGCAGCTCACCGGCAACGTGCCCGCAGGCCGACACCTCGATGCGTTCCAACGTGAGCGCGCGGCGCGATTGTCGCGTGCGGCTCCGCTGGCGGTTCGTGCGCTAGCGGAACGCGGTCCCCATCTTCTCGATCGCCTGGTGCCCGGGGCCGCGCTGCGAGGGCGTCTGCACCAGACCGCTTCGGATCCGATCTCGATTGCGGCTGCTGGTGGGCCCGTCTTCGGGCCCGCTGCCGTGCACCGGAACGCGAGCGAGGAACAGCAGGCGCTTCGGGCGGAGGCCGCGGAGGCCCTCACCGCCCTTGCCGACGACGTGCCGTTGCTGCTGGTGCTGGATGATCTGCACTGGGTGGATGACAGTTCCGCCGAGTTGCTGGTGCACCTCTCCGCGGTTGCGGCGGGTCATCGGTTGTTGGTGCTCGGTGCGTACCGGCCCGCGGGTCTGGCGGCGCATACCGGTGAGGGCCATCTGCCCCATCCGCTGGTCGAGCTGGCGCGAAGGCACGCGACATCGCTCGATCTCGCCGAGTCCGATGGCCGGGCGTTCGTCGATGCCTGGCTCGATCGACAGGAGAACGTACTGGACAGCGACTTCCGGGCGTCGCTGTGGCGTCAGACGGGCGGCCACCCGCTGTTCACGATCGAGCTGCTGCGAGCCATGCAGGAAGGTGGGGACCTCATCGAGGACGACGACGGCCGTTGACTGGCCACTCCCGACCTGCACTGGGATCGTGTGCCGTCCCGCGTGGCCGACGCCATCGCCGCACGCGTCGAGAGGCTCGATCGTCCGACCAGGGACATCCTGCGCGTCGCAAGCGTGGAAGGGGGCACGTTCACCGCCGAGGTCGTGGCTGGCGTCCTGGGGTTGGATCCACTTGGGGTGACGAGCGCGCTGGGCAACGACCTCGATCGCGCTTACCGACTGGTCGCGGCAGTCGACGTCGAGCGTGGCCCAGCGGGGCTCGTCTCGCGGTATCGGTTCCGACACGATCTCATCCAACGCTATGTCTACGACGCCATCGATCCGGGCGAGCGCGCTTATCTGCACGAGCGTGTCGCGACTGCGCTGGAAGCCCTTCTTGGTGAGGGTGTCGATCCCGTGGCGCTCGCCTTCCACTACGCGAGTGCCCACGCGCCGGCGCGGGCCGCCGGGCACCACCGCAAGGCAGGTGATCAGGCCCGCCAGGCGCATGCGCTCGACCAGGCCATCGAGCACTACCGGGCCGCTCTGGCGGCCTGGCCCGACCGCGATCCGCTCACGCGCGCCGCGCTCCTGCGCGACCTCGGTGAGGTCGAGGCCGACCGGCTTCGGTACGCGGACGCCATGCGCTACCTCGGAGAGGCCAGCGCCGCGTTCGAAGCGGCCGGGGACCCACGGTCTGCAGCCAGTGCGCTGGTCGATATCGCCAGGTTCGTGTCCTTCACCGGCTTCCGCGACTACGCAGGCATGTTCGACGCTGTGGGTCGCGCCATCGCGTTGCTCGAGCCGCTCGGCGAGTCGGCCGAGCTCGCGGACGCGCTGAGCTTCCTGAGCTACGGGCATACCTGGATCGCGGACTTCGCCGAGGGAGCGGCGTTGGGCAAACGCGCCGTGGCTATGGCGGAGCGCGTGGGCGCCCGGGACGCGTTGCCCATCGCCATGATTTCACTCGGCACCGCCCTTCCGAACGTGGACCCGCCGAGCCCAGAGGAAGGTCTGGCGCTTCTCGAGCGGAGTTCTCGGCGGTGCGAGGAGCTGGGTCTGGTGCTCTACGCGGGTCTGGCCATGTTGAACCTGGGAATCTTGCTCGACGAGCTGGGCGACCCCCAGGGGGGCAGAGCCCGCTTCCTCCAGGGCCTGGAGTACGCCAAGCGTAACCGGGCCGCATTGCACGAACACCAGGCGCAGTACCTGTTGTGGTGGACATCTTGGACGCACGGTGACTGGTCCGCGGCGTTCGAGTGCGTGTCCCACGTCCGTGCTCTGGCCGACGGAAGCGTGCTGGAGTTCGAGGTTCCACTGTGGTTCTTCGGGCTGGTGTCGAGTGAGCTCGACCTGGGGCGCGCCGAGCAGGGGCGCGAGATGCTGCAGCGACATGCTGACGCCCTGGACCAACTGGCACGCCCCGTCGAGCAGTTTGCCAGCCTTGGCGTACGCCTCCGGACGGCCGCCTCCCTAGGTGACGATCGTGAAGCCGATCGGATGGCTGCCTCGATCGCTGAGGCCGCGACCCCTGCGCCCCCCTTCGAGCACAGGTCCATCGTCACCATCCTGGAGGCCGACCGGTACCTGGTGCGCAGATCGGCCGAAGGTGTGGACGACCGGATCACCGCCTGCGAGACCGCGCTGGAACGGCTCGAGCGCCACTTCGGTTCGCGCCCTGCGAAGGCGGCCTTGCTGGAAGCTCGGGGGCTGAAGGCTGCGGCGGTCGGCTTGGCCACGGAGTCCGCGACGTTCTTCTCTCGAGCGGCGGACGCGTGGCAGCAAGGCGTCTTTCCACTCCGCGAAGCCCGTGCTCGCGCGGCTGCCGCGCACGCGCTGCGCCGTGGCGGCCGCGATGCCGAGGCAGCGTCCGAGCACGAGCGCGCGCAAACGATCCTCACGTCCCTCGCTGACCAGATTCCCAGCGACGAGCCTCGGAGCTCGTTCGTGCGCGTGGCCGAGGCCATGCTCTCGTCAAGCGGGTGGTGACTCGCCAGAGGGCCGGGACGCCCGTGGATGGTTGTCCCGTCGGTCATCTTCGCGAGCGGCCGACTTCCTAGCTCGATCCTGGTTCGGAGGTGTGGCCTTCCCACGTGAGAGCCGAGTCTGGAACGGATGACCGCCTGTCTGTGCGACCTTCGTGGGGCACCTCGGGTCGTGCGGCGTTCTCGCTGTGCCGAAACAGCCCAAGGACCGCCGTCGCTGCTCGTCGCAAGGGTCCTCTGCCATGTCGGTGCTCCGGCGCGACTCGACCACGCCGCCAGATGCCGAGCAGCCGCATCCTATCGGCCTCCCGTCGAAGCTGCTGTACACGGTCCTGAGCCTTGCTCTCCAGTTCCCAGGGGTCGTACGGCATCCCCGGCCTCCTTTCGCGCTGAGGCCATTGAACTGGGCAGCGGACGTGCCTTGGTCCCTTCGAGCGTCACTCCGACCGTCACACCGGGCGGCACACGTCGTCCAGGACGTCGGCGATCACGTGGCAGGGGCTGGCCACCAGCCCGGGGCTGGGGAGCGCTCCTGTGCGTGCGTCCGCGGCCCCTTGCGACCTACTCGACCGGCGCCGTCGACCCCTGGTGGAGGATCATCCAGTTGATGCCGAAGCGGTCCCGCAACTGAGCGAAGCGAGTTGCGAAGAATGCTTCCCGCAGCGGCATGAACACCTCGCCGCGATCGGACAGGGCGGCGAAGATGCGCTCGGCGTCCTCGATCGTTTCGGGGTCGAGGGTGAGGTACGCGCTCCGCATGGGTTCGGCACCCTGGATGTCGGCGCCCATCAGCGCCATGCCCCCGAGCGACATGCGAGCGTGCACGACGCGATCCGTCCAGGCAGGATCGACCGGGCTGTGGTCGGGCAGCTCGCCGAACGTCATCATGGAGTCGATGGTGCCGCCAAGGTGCTCCTCGTAGTAGCGGAAGGCCTCGGCACAGGTACCGTTGAAGTTCACGTAGGTGCTCATGACCATGACGCTCACCCTTCCTCTCTGGTGGTGTCATGCGAATCGTCCGTACCGCGGAAGGAGCGATCTCGAGCGCTCAGGAGGAGCTAGGCTTGCGGCTTGGCAGCTTCGGGTCGATCGATGACGCGGAGCCAGGTTCCGTCGGGTTGACGTCGTAGCACCTGGACGCGGACGCCCACACCGTCGGCGCTCACGCTGGAGGCCAGGGCCAGGCCGCCCTGCACGATCGTCGAGAGTTGCGGCTCGAGCTGGAAGCTCACGCCTCGGGCAACGAGCGCGCGGCAGGCCTCGAGGATGGCCTCGCGGCCGCGGATCTCGTTGCCCGGTGGATAGGCGAGAATGGCATCTTCCTCGTACAGGGCCGCCATACCCTCGGCATCCCCGGCGTTCGCGCGCTCCACGAACGTGCGCATCACGTCGTCGGGGTGGCTGGGTCGCTCGTTCGTGGCCGTGGACATGACTTCCTCCTCGCCCGTGCGCCTCACGCAGGTTGGCGTTCGCCTTGCAGCATACGCGCGGACCCGGCCGCAGGGTGCCAGGCGTCGATGACGACGACCTCCCAGACGACGATCCCCCATAGGACCCGCCGCGGCTCGGTGTGACCGGCCAGGTCGCCCCGGGGCCACACTCGCGTTGACAACCCATACGGGCCCGTCTAGCATGACGACCAACAGGGCTTTACCGTCTAGTTCTACACGAGCGGTCTCGCCAACGAGGAGCGCAGCGATGGACGTCCTTCTTGCAGAACTTCCCGTGACCGGCCGGGAGCGCGCAAGAGCGCTCCGTCAAGGATCCCTCCGGTTGTGAGACGGTCCTGGACCGGCCGCTGCCCCATCGGGATGGGCGTCCGTAGCCGGTAGGCGCCGGTCCCGAGGTCATCTCCTTGAAGAACCTGTTCGAGCCTTCTTCCGTCGACGAAATCAAGATGCGGATAGGACGTCTCACGCCAGAACATAAAGGCCAGTGGGGCCGGATGAGCGTGGCGCAGATGCTTGCGCATTGCGCCGCGTGGATGGAGATCGCCACGGGGCTGAGTCACCCTCCACGGAGTCTGCTCGGCCGCCTGGTGGGTCGGTTCGCGAAGGCGTCGGTCCTGGGCGAACGGCCGCCTGGCCGCAATATGCCCACCATGAAGGAGCTGAAGGTCCAAGACGTGCGCGACTTCGCGGACGAGCTTCAGAACCTTCTTGCTGGGATCGACCGGTTCGCGGCGGGGGGCCCGGAACGGTGTACGAGGCATCCGCACAGCTTCTTCGGGCCGTTGACCCCCGACGAGTGGGCGATCCTGAGCTACAAGCACCTCGACCATCACCTGCGGCAGTTCGGAGCGTAGCCAGCTAGGGCGTCCAAGGCGAGGCCCAGGTGGCTCGCTCACCCACCAGCTGGCTCCAGTGCACACGTCGGCGCGCCTTCACCTCCCGGACGTCGCGTGGGCGGGCCGGGGCGTCCAAAGCCGCGTGATCACGACCGCAAGGTCGACGGCGAGCGCTCGATCGCATCAACCGGCCCGGCCTCTTGCGCCACGCGTAGCAGGGCCCACCCGACGGCCACCAGCCATGCCAGGAGCAGCACGCCGTAGACCGCGTAGGCGCTGCCGAGCACCGAGCGGAGGGCCTCGCCGACCACGCCGAGCGTTCCCGTGATGATCCCGAGGAAGGCCACGCCGCGCGGTAGGCCGCCGCTCAGCATCGCCAGGGACACGACCAGGATGCTGATAGTCTCCAGCACTCCCGGCGCCGCCGGCGTGGCGTTGGTGGCAATCAACCCTTCGGCGGCTGCCACGAACGGCGCCTGCTGTGCCGGGCTCTGCGCCGCCATGTACTGGTCGCTCAGGACCACCAGGGCAGGGGCGCCCTCTCCCGTCGTCGGCCACGCCAGGCTGATGCCCCACGCCATGATGCCGAGCATGACGCTCAGCAGCGCCAGGCTGCGGTTGACGCGTTCCAGCACCGCGTAGAACGCCAGGAACATCACCGCTGCCAGGGCCAGCGGCGCCAGCCACAGCACCTGCTTGAGGATGTACAGGCTTCGATGTGCCGCGATGTACTCCAGCGTCGCCGCCCCACCCGAGGTCGGCGGCGTCGTCACGAAGACCAGGACGGTCGCGACGATCCACACGGCCGCCGCCAGCAGCGCAGCGATGCCGCCAATTCTCACCAGAGACTTCCACGATGGGTCGATCGTCTGCCTGAACGCCGCGCCCGAGCCCTCTCGTTTCAACGATGCCATAGACCCCTCCTAGATCGCGAAAGGCTGCGGTCGACGCATCTGACGCGTATGGCCGCGTACTCCCCACATGTACGTTCGAGCAGCGGCGAACCCCTCGCGCGCCATGGTAGGTAGGGTTCGCGATGCCGTGCAGGGCCAATCGTCCCCGGGCCGACGGCTTGGGCGCCCACGCCGCCGCCGCCCGGGCCGTCGTGATAGGGTCCGTCATGGACGCGCTTCCGGTGGTGGCCGAGGTTTGTCGCGACCTGGGGCCGCAACCGACCCGGGCGAGCGGCACGCGCCGCGTGCTCCCCGGTGTCGTGCGTCGTCGGGGGATCCGCGTTGCGCGCACGTCGCCTCGAGAGGGTCGTACGGCCTTGGCGGCGTGGATCGAGAAGGGGCGAGCATGACGATGGAGCCGTCACCGATCCTACTGGAGTTCCCCGAGTCCTTGGAGACCGAGCGTCTCCTCGTGCGGGCTCCGCGTTGGGGGGACGGGGCGGCGGTGACCGCGGCGCTGCGCGAGAGCCTGGACGAGCTGAGGCCGTGGATGTCCTGGGTGCAGGACGCTCCGTCGGCGGAGGAGAGCGAGGCGATCTGCCGCCAGGCCAGGCTCCGCTTCCTGGAGCGCACCGACCTGCGGTTCTACCTGACGCTCAAGGAGGACGGGGAGTTCGTCGGCAGTAGTGGCCTGCACCACATCGACTGGGAAGCGCGACGGTTCGAGATCGGCTACTGGGTGCGCACCGGATCGAGCGGGAAGGGTTACGTGACCGAGGCGGTGGACGGCATCGTGCGGTTCGCTGTGGAACGGTTGAGCGCCACCCGTATCGAGATCCGTTGTGACGCCCGCAATACGCGGAGCTGGCGAGTCGCCGAGCGGGCCGGGTTCACGCTGGAAGGGACGCTGAGGTCCGCCAGGATCGGTGTGGAAGGAACGTTCACGGATACGCGGGTGTACGCGAAGGTCCGCGGGCACGAGTTCTGAGCTCGTGGCCGCCCAGGAAGGGGCGGGCAGCATGCGTATCTTCGTCGCGGGCGCAAGCGGCATGATCGGCACGCGCCTCGTTCCGTTGCTCGTGAAGGCCGGCCACGAGGTGGCCGGGATGACCCGCTCGAGCGCCAAGGAGCAGGCTCTACGAGCGCTGGGCGCGACGCCCGTCGTGTGCGACGTCTACGATGTTCCGGCGTTGCAGGCGGCCGTGGCTGCGTATGCTCCCGACGCGGTCGTCCACCAGCTCACCGACCTGCCGGACGCAGTGGCGCAGATCGCGGAGCGGGCCGAAGCCAACAACCGGATCCGTCGCGAGGGCACGGCCAACCTCGTCGCGGCGGCGCGAGCCGCCGGGGCGCGCCGTCTTCTGGCGCAGAGCGTCGCCTGGCAGCTGCCCGTGGCCGGCGCCGCCGCAGTCGAGGCCCTGGAGCGGGCCGTGCTTTCCGCTGGGGGCGTCGTGCTGCGCTACGGGCGCTTCTATGGACCCGGCACCTACTACGACGGGAGCTTGCCGCCCCGTCCCAGGATCCACGTGGGGGAGGCGGCTCGCCGCACCGTGGCGGCGCTCGAGGCACCCTCGGGCGTGATCGCCGTGACCGATGACCGGCCCGCGGCAGACGCCCGATGATGACTGCGACGTACGTCTGAGACGTTGCTGCGTGCGCGCCCGCGCGGGCACGCACGCAGCCCAGCGTCCTTACTGGGACAGGACGAGCGTGACCCTTTCGCCCTGCCGGCTCCACTGGTACTTCAGGCCGAGGAGCCCGGCGATGGCATCGAAGACCGCGTAGGCGCTGTCGGCGTCACCATTGTCGACTCCGAAGCCTTCCGCCATCTCGGTCGACGGCCAGCCGGAGATGACGGCCTCGGCTCGCCGCTCGTCCCCCGACAGCGAATCGAGCGCCCCACCGACGGAGACCATGTTCAAGGCGAACATGCGCATCGCCGCCAGCGCGCCCTTGCCCTGCAGGCTTTCCCATCCCGAAGTGAACTTCTCGCCGACGAAGCTCCAGTAGTCGCTGACGGGCAGCCCCTTCGCTTTGACGTAGGCCGTGGAGACGAGACCAAGGGCCTGGGCGTTCGCCTTGGCCTGCTGCAAGACCTCGTCGTTGGTGAACTCGTTCATCAGGTTCCTCCCCATCCGATGGAATGATCTGGACCGCGATCCAGTGAACGATCTGGACCGCGAGCCAGGCATGACGTTTCGCGCGAGCCGGTCGGACCAAGCCTAGGGCATGGCTCGATTCCGGTCAAGGTGCGCCTCGCGCGTCGCGGGGCCATGACGTCCATGGCACGAGCCCGGCGCCCCCGGTCGCGGCTCCTTCCCGGGCTGCCCGACGACGCCCGGCCGGTACGACTCGGCGTGCCCGAAGCTCTCGGACCCCCGCCCGGCGTCTCGCGCTAGCCTGAGCGCGTGGCGTTCCGGAACCCGACCGGCTGATCCCGGAGGGAGGCGCGCCTCGCCGGAGCTCTCGAAGGGAGTGCGACCGTGACCGAGGAGAACCGCGCAGGAGGAGAGATGTCCGTGCCGGGGCGAAGCGCCGGGCGGTCGCCGTCGTCGACGGCCCAGGCGTACGACCTCGACCCGGCCGCGACCGCGGGGTTGTTGCAGGACGCGGCGACGCGCGCTGCGGCCTACCTCGAGGGGTTGGACGGCCGCGCGGTGCAAGCGGACAGCGCCGCCGTGGCCGCTCTGGAACGGCTGCGGGAACCGTTGCAGGAGCGGGGGACCGATCCGGCCGCGGTGCTGGCCGAGCTCGACGAGCTGGTGTCGCCTGCCACCACCGCCATGGCCGGCCGGCGCTTCTTCGGCTTCGTGATCGGCGGGGCGCTGCCGGTGACCTTGGCGGCGTCGACCCTGGCCACAGCGTGGGATCAGAACTCCGTCGCCCACCAGATCACGCCCGGCACCGCCACGCTCGAGGCCGTGGCGCTCGACTGGCTGCGCACGCTGTTCGACCTGCCTGCGGGCACGGACGGCGCCTTCGTCACCGGCGCGACCGTCGCCAACGCCACCGCCCTGGTGGCTGCGCGCCACAGTGTTCTCGAGCGCGCCGGCTGGGACGTGGAGGCCGACGGCCTGTTCGGCGCGCCGCCCATCCGCGTGGTGGTGGGCGGCGAGATGCACCCCAGCGTACGCAAGGCACTGGGACTGCTCGGGCTCGGCAAAGACCGCGTGGAAATGGTCGAGGCGGACGCTCAGGGGCGCTTCCGCGCCGACCTGCTGCCCGAGCTCGACGCCCGCTGCATCGTGATCCTGCAGGCCGGGAACGTCAACACCGGCGCCTTCGATCCCTTCGAGGAGGTGATCCCTGCGGCGCGTGAGGCCGGCGCCTGGGTGCACGTCGACGGCGCCTTCGGGCTGTGGGCGCGCGTCAGCCCCGAGCTACGCCACCTCACCGCCGGGCTCGAGGAGGCCGACTCGTGGGCGACCGACTTCCACAAGTGGCTCAACGTGCCCTACGACTCGGGCATCGCGCTGGTGCGGGATCCGGCGGCGCTGGCGGCCGCGATGGCGGTCACCGCCGCCTACCTGCCGGAGCCGGGGCCCCGCGACCCATCGGACTTCACGCCCGAGCTGTCGCGGCGCGCCCGCGGGGTGGAGGTGTGGGCCGCCCTCAAGCGTCTGGGCCAGGCCGGAGTGCGGGAGCTGGTGGAGCGCAATTGCCGCCAGGCCCGGCGCTTCGCCGAGGGGCTGCGGGCCGCGGGCTTCGAGGTACTCAACGAGGTGGTGCTCAACCAGGTGCTGGTGTCGTTCGGTTCGCCCGAGCGGACCCGGGAAGTGATCGGCGCGTTGCAGCAGGACGGCACCTGCTGGTGCGGGGGCACCGTGTGGCAGGGCCACACCGCCATGCGCATCTCGGTGTCCTCCTGGGCGACCACCGACGAGGACGTGGAGCGCTGCCTGGAGGTGATGGTGCGGCTCGGACGGCAGGAGGGCTCGAGCCGGAGATGATCGTTTCGCTCGAGCCCAGCCAGCCGCCAACGAGCTCGGGATCCTAGGCGTCTTCCCTCGAAGCCACTCCGTCGGCGCCCGGGTACAGCTCTTCTCTGACCTCGGCGTACCGAGCCATGAGTTCCCGTGCCGCCTTGGTCCTGGATCTCGGGGTCAGGACGCGTCGCACCGGCGCACGCTTCGACCCCGGCCCCGCGTCGGCTTGAGGCCCCGATGGGCCCTCCGCTGCGAGCAGGGCTGCCCCGAGGGCCGAGGCGTGCGGCGTGTCGGTCAAGTCCAGGGGCACCCCGAGCACGTCGCATACGAACTGCGAGAACACGGGGTCGGAGGACCCGCCACCTGTGAAGCGCATGCGCTCGACATGCAGATCCATGGACCGCAAGGCCTCGAAGCCGTCGCGAACCGCCAGAGCTACTCCGGCCAGGGCAGCAGCGGCCATGTCCTGGCGTCCGTGATGGCGCCCGAGGCCGACCCAGGCGGCACGCGCATCAGGGTTCAGCAGGGGCGTCCTCTCGCCCGAGAGATACGGTAAGAAGACAAGATCACGCGGCAGAGCTTCCGGATCGAATCGCCCGTAGAGCTCCTCCCACGACATGTCGAGGACGGAGCGCACCCATTGCAGCGCCAGGCCGGCGTTCTGCATGGCGGCCATGGTGTAGCGTTGCGACGGCAGCGCAGAGCGGAACCAGTGCGTGGTGGGGTTGACGGCGCGCCGCTGTGGATCACCGATCACGACGATCTGAGCGCCGGTACCCATGTTGAGCTGGGCGCTGCCGGGGCTGACGAGCCCGCTGCCGTAGGCTGCGGCCGGCGTGTCCGCTGCACCCGTCACAACCGGGAGACCACGCTGGAGGCCCAGGGCCTCTGCCGGGCGTGCCAGCAACGTGCCGCCCACCGCCGCCGACGGCCGGATCGGGGGGAGAAGGGACGCCGGCAGACCGAGGTGCTGGACGACCTCCATGGCCCACCGATCCTCGATGATGTCGTAGAGCAGGGTTGCGGAAGCATCGCTCGGGTCGGTAGCGGCTTCCCCGGTAAGGCGGAGCCGCAGCCAGTCCTTCGGCTGGAGGGCCCACCGAGCTCGAGCGAGGGCGGCCGGCTCGTGCTCGGCCAGCCAGGCCATGGTGGGGCCGGTCATGCCGGCGACGATCGGGTTGGCGAGTCGGTTGAGCTGTGCCTCGTCGAGTGTGCGGTAGGCGGCTAGCGCCGTCTTGGACCGGGAGTCCGACCAGAGGATCGCCGGGCGCACCGGAACGCCGACGTCGCTGCAGAGAACCAGGCTGTGCATCTGGCCCGACAGCCCGATCGCTCGTACCTGCGAGCGCACGTGGGCGGGAACGGCTCGGACGGCCTCGAGAGCCGCATTCCACCACGCGTCCGGATGCGTCTCCGCCCAGCCTCTCTGCGGTGAAGCCGTAGCGTAGCTGGCCTCGTGCCAGGCCGCCAGCGAGCCATCGGCATCGATGGCCACGACCTTCAAGGAGCTGGTGCCCAGATCGACGCCAAGAATCAATCCTGGGGTCCTCCCGATGCGGGCTCCTCCGATCCTCCGTTCCGCTTCGCCGGCACGATCTCGAGCGTGAGGACCTGCTTCGGGGTCAACGTCAGCGGGAGCTCGGCCCCCGGAGCCTCCAGATGGCGCTCCCGCTCCTCGCCCAGGCTCACCTCGAAGACGTCCCGCGGTGCCTCCCACAGGCTCAGCTCGCCGTGGACCGGGTGCGTCGCCGGGTTGAAGATGCGTGCGATCAGGCTCTCGCGGTTCTCGGCTCGCTTCAGGGCGGTGAGCTCGAGGGGCGCCGTGAGCGCCATCCAGCTCCGGGCCGCGCTGACTTCCGCCGCCGGCCACACCTCGGGGGCCGCGTCGAAGCGCTGCGCCTGCTCGAACGTGTCGCCCTCATCCCAGGCGCCCGCGAACGGCAAGAACGCCAGCTCGAAGGTGTGGTGCCCCGGACACTGCGCGCCCGGCGTCGAGAGGCTGGGGCCGGCTGCCTGAGGACGAGTGCGCAGGTCCTCGCGGGACAGCCATCCGACGCACCGCAGCAGCGTGATGGCCACGTCGACCCCGGCCTCGCCGGGGATCGCCTCGTACTCGGGCAGGCCGTGGTTGAAGATGGCCAGCCCCCGGTCGCCGTCCGACACGGCGACGAAGCGCCGCTGGTGGCTGGTCGCCTGGGGTTCCTGGTACCAGCCATCGCCCGTTGCGCCTTCCACTGGGCGGCGCAGCACGTCGAAGTGGCCGTCGGCCCAGGCGTGGTCGGCGTGGCAGCCGCTGCCGACGCGCAGGCGGAGGCGGTGATCCTCGGCCCGGTTGTCCACCGTCACCGTCGCCCGCACGAAGGCTGCGGTGGCGTCCAGCGAGAGCTCGAGCTCGATGGGCACGCTCACGCTTCCCTCGCGGCTCGACCGGTCCCGGTTCAGGCGCTCCGGCAGGGCGCATGCGTACGTGAGCCGGACGCTCGCGGCCACCGGGCCGGACTCGACCATCACGGGCCCCGAGCTCGGCGTGGACACGGAGCACGCCTCATCGCCCACCACGGGCGAGAAGTCGTACTCGTCACCCGCATCGGCCTCGTCCTCGAAGCGGAGATGGAGCGGGTACCGTTGGTCCGTCGGCTTGTGAACGAGCGTGACGGCACCGTCGGACCCGACCTCGAGGCGCACCTGCCGATTCTCGATGGTGACGGCGCCGTTCTCCTGGGCCACCCGCAGGTTCGTGGGTGCCGCTGCCCTCGCGCCGTGGACCAGCCGGAAGCTGCGCACGCCGAGTGGCGGCAGGCTTGCGAGGAAGCGGACCGTGGCCCGGTCGACCCTGCGGTCCGTTTGCCCCGCTGCGTAGTCTTGCTGCGCGTTCAGCTGTGAGGCCACGACGAGCCCCTGGTCGTCGTGCACGCCCAGGTCCTGACTGCCGCCGGCAGGCAGTTCGAGGGTACAGGCCACCACGGCCTCGCGCGGGTAGGGAAGTGGATTGAAGACCGTGACGGCATCGATGCCGGGCGGGCCCGCGAGGCGTTGGAGCGCACGGCGCACAGCGGTGCGGCCGATCTGCGTGGCGCTGGCGAAGCGCACCATCATCTGCTCGTGCACGGGATCGACGGAGCAGCCGCAGATCGAGTCGTGCGGGTGGTTCTGGAGTAGCTGCCGCCAACCCTGCCACAGGAGGCGACCGGGGTACGGCGCTCCCGACAACCAAGCGAGGGCGGCCAGCGGTTCGGCGTAGCGCTCGAGCAAGGTCTGTGTCCGCTCGTTGGCCTGCTTCAGGTAGACGCGGCTCGACAGGACCCCCGACAGTACGTGCTGATAGCGACTCCCACGGAACTCGCCCTGGTACGACTCGAGCTCCTCCAGCGGCTTCCTCGCCGCCGTGACGAAGTCCTCGATGTCGGCATGGACGAACTGCACCTCGGGGAAGGCCTCGTTGAGGTCACGCAGGATGGCGGGCAGGTCGGGCTGTGGGAACAGGTGGTCCGAACCGTTGAGGAGGAGCACGGCGCCGTCCGTGGCGTACCGGAGGATGCCGTCCGACAGGCGCTCGAAGGTTTCCCGGAGCCAGATGGGGAGGTCGCGCGCCTGATCGTCGGCACCGTACAGGACGGTTCCGATCTGATTCACGGCGTGTTGGCGGTCGTAGGCGTCCCGTAGCTCCCAGTCCCTGTGGCCGAGGGCAGCGGCCGCCGAGTACGTCCCCAACAGATGCACGGCGAAGATCTCGCTCCGACCGTCGGCGCCCACCCATCGGAACTCCCCGCGCAGGCGCTCTCCCTCGTCTCCCACCCCGCGCTCGAACACGATGCTGTCGAGGGCGAAGCCGCGGGCGATGAGCGGGAGCTGCGAGATGTGGCCGAACGAGTCCGGCGTGTAGCCCACCGGCATGATGGGCCCGAACTCCCGGCAGATGCGCTGGCCCAGGATGAGGTTGCGGACGAGCGATTCGGGGCTCACCAGGAACTCGTCGGCGAGCACGTACCAGGGTCCGATGCGAAGCCGGCCCTCTTGTACCTGACGTATCAGCAGGTCCCGCTTCTCGGAGCGCATGGCCAGGTAGTCCTCGAGCACGATGGCCTGACCGTCCAGGGTGAAGCTTCGATAGCTGGGATCCTGGGAAAGGATGTCCAGGACCTGATCGACCACATCGACCAGACGGGCGCGGAACACCTCGAATGGCTCGTACCACTCGCGGTCCCAATGGGTGTGAGGGACGACGTAGGCGGTATACGGGCGGCTCTTGGCTTCAGGCATGGCGTCCTCGAACTCTCCTAGGGTGGCGCGGCTACGAGCCCTGGGTGGGTGGATCCGTCCCGACATCATGACTCATCGTCGGACGGTGCACGGGACGCTCGCGATGGCGGCCGTGCGGTGCGATGGAGCGTACGTCATCGGATGCTGCCCACGGTGATCCCTTCGATGAAGTAGCGCTGGAAGAACAGGAACAGCAGCATGACGGGAATCACGACCAGTGTCGAGGCTGCCATCAGCAGATTGAACTGGATCCCGTGAAGCGTCTTGAAGAACTGCAGCCCGATGGACAGCGTGTACAGCGAGTCCTTCTGGAGGTAGATGAGGGGGCCGAGGAAGTCGTTCCAGGCGTTGACGCCGGCCAGCAGCGCGACGACCGCGATGGCGGGCCGTGCGAGGGGCATGATCACCCGCGCCATGATCTGCACCTCGTTGGCCCCGTCGATGCGTGCGGCATCGGAGAGCTCCATGGGGATCTGCAGCATGAACTGCCTCAGCAGGAAGATGAAGAAGGGGTTGCCGAAGAACGCCGGTAGCACCAGGGGCAGGAAGGTGTTGACCCAGTGCAGCTTCGTGAACATCGCGAACAGCGGGATCATGGTGATCGGGTTGACCGGGAACTGGATGAAGATGAAGATCGAGGCCACGACCGGGTAGAACAGCAGCTCGCGGCCGGGCCACTCTACCCTCGAGAAGCCGTAGGCGATCAGGAAGTTCGAGAGGACGCTGCCGATTACGGTGAGCACGGCGTAGATGGTGGAGTTCACCAGGTAGAGCAGGAACGGGAAGTTGGTGGCCGCGGCGGCGTAGTTGCTGAACGCCAGGGAGTGCGGCCAGAAGTGCGGCGGGAAGGCGGTGAGCTCCTGGTTGGACTTCAGGCCCGTGATCACCATCCAGTAGATCGGCGAGAGGTAGATCAGGGACATCGCCACGAGGAACACGCGCGGCACCACGTGGCGGTTGACCACGGCCTGCGCGCGTTGCCAGGCGGCCGCCCGGGCGCGGGAGATAGGAGGCGCCGCCATCACGTCACCTCGTAGTGGACCCAGTAGCGCGCGGACCAGTAGACCAGCACGGCGAGCACCACGTTGATCACGAACAACGTTCCCGACATCGCCGCGGCGTACCCCATGCGGCTGTACTCGAAGGCGTTCGTGTAGATGTACAGGGCATTGAACATGGTCGCGTTGAGCGGCCCGCCCCCCGTCATGATGTAGGCGGGCACGAAGATCTGAAGGCCCAGTCCGAGCCCGATGATGATGTCGTAGAGGATCACGGGCGTGATGAGCGGCAGCGTCACGTTGCGGAAGCGCTGCCAGCCGTTGGCGCCGTCGAGCACGGCGGCCTCGTGCAGCGCGTTCGGCACGGCCCGGATCGCCGCCAGGAAGATGAGCGCGTACTGGCCCGCCTGAAGCTGGGCCAGCATGACCATGGCGAGCTTGGTCCACGTCGGGTCGCCCAGCCAGTTGATGGACGGCAGGTGGACCAGCGTGATCAGATAGTTGAGCATGCCGTAGCGCGGGTTCAGGAACCAGATGAACACCAGCGACAGCGCGAAGACGGGCGCCACCGCAGGCAGGTACAGCGCGGTCCTGTAGATGGGCACCTCGCGTACCCGCTGGTGCATGGCCAGCGCCATGAGGATGGCCACCACCACGCCGATCGGCACGGCCAGCACGACGTAGTACATGGTGTTGTAGATGGACGTCCAGAACAGTGGGTCGTGGATCATGGCCCGGTAGTTGGCGAGGCCCACCCACACCGGGGTGGTGAATCCCGAGAACCGGGTCAGGCCGAGCCGGAAGTTGTACACGACGGGGTAGGCGAGGAAGAGGACGAACCCCACGATCCAGGGGCTGATGAACAGCAGGCCGGTGCGGAGATTGCGACGCTGGAGACGACCCAGCCTCATGGCGGAGGCCCCTTTCGGTGGTTCGGGGAGTGGGAAGCGGCGCATGTGGGCCGCTTCCCACTCGCTATGCTCCTGTGGCAGAGGCCTCCGCTACTTGCAGAAGGTGGCCATCTGAGGTTGCACGGCGCTCTTCACGGCCTGCAACGCCGCCTCGGGCGTCTCGCTGTTCAGGAACACGGCCTGCAACGCCGTCGCAAGCTGATTCCAGTAGAGCGCTCCGACCGGGAGCGGCGGACGCGAGTTGGAGAACGGCAGCAGGTCCTTGAAGAACACGAGCTGACCCGAGTAGAGCGAGTTGTCAGCGAGCAGGCTCTTCCAGGTCGGGAACAGCTTCACGCCCTCCACGACGAAGCGCTGCCCCTGCTCGCCCGCCATGTACCGCACGAACTTGTACGCTGCGTCGGGATTCTTGTCGCCCTTGGGGATCACCAGCGACCAGCCGCCGGACCAGCTCGTCTTGCTCTTGTCCGGCGTGGGGATGTAGGTGACGCCCCAGTTGAATCCGGGATCGACGCTGGCCAGCGTCGACAGGTACCAGTTGCCCTGCACCGTCATGGCGACGTGCTTCGTCATGAACGGCCGCTGGGAGTCGGGCATGTCGCCCTTGTCCGGCCACTCCCAGTAGGTGTTCACGAACGTTGCGACCTTCTGGGGATCGAGTCGCTTGGCCCAGTCGTAGACGAACTGGTAGCCCGCGACCACGCCCGGGTCGGTGGGCGTGACCTCGCACTTGGCGGCGTCGAAGAACTTGCCATGGTACGCGAAGCCCCAGGTGTATCCCCAGCCCTGAGCCAGCCACGGTACGAAGCCCAGCTGCGTGTAGGCGCCGGAGGCATCGGTCTTGTTGACCTTGTCGGAGATCTGGATGAGCTGGTCGATGCTGATGGGGCCGTTGCTCGGGTCGAGCTGCGACGGATCGACGCCGGCCGCCTGCAACATGTCCTTGTTGTAGTACAGGGCGCGCGCGTCGGTATCGAACGGAAGTCCGTAGACGTCCCCCTGGAACTGGACCTCGGCCCACGCGAAGGGCAGGTAGTCGCTGCTGAGGTCCACGCCCTCCTTCTGGAGGTAGGGCGTCAGGTCGGTCAGCAGGCCGCTGGCCGCCCTCTGCGCCACCGTGAAGCGGTCGAGGTAGTAGATGTCGGGACCGGTGCCGCTCTGGACCGCGGTCATGAGCTTGGTGGCCTCGGTCTCGCTGCCGGGCACCACCTGTACCTTCACATTGATGTCGGGGTTCTGCGTGTTGAACGAGTCGACGGCCTTCTGGATGGACTCGCGTTCCACCGGGTTCATCAGCGACGGAACCCAGAACGTGAGCTGCGTCTGTGCGAGTGCGAGACCGCCTAGGACGAGTACGGCAAGAGTCAGCGCGAGGCGCCGCATCCGTGAGCTCCTTCCTGCTGCCCCTCGGGAAGCCCCGGGAGGGCGAGGCTGCATGTGACGAGCGTGATGCTTGACCGGAGCACGATCCTCGTCTCACCTCCCCCCATGGACGCGCCTGTTTGCCGTAGCGGGGCCACCAAACCGTCCGGCCCGTACTCAGGGCCGACCGCCGGAGCCAGGTAGGCCCCGGGCCTGCCACCGCAGCAGGCTCCGCGTCAGCGCAGCCTCGAGGTCTTCTGGGAATAGGAAAGGGAACGCGCCCAAGGTGCGCGCCCCCGCTCGCCTGGTTGAGGGAGGAAGGCAGGTCGGCCGCCATGGAGGAACGAGCGCTCCCGACCATGGAACGGCTTGCGCGACCCGGTCGCGACCTCCCTGCGGCACCCACGCGGGGGAATTGCATTTGATTGTAGCGCGGGGTGCGCGACGCTGCAATCGAATCCGTCCTCGACGCACGGCTCGGGAGGTGAACGCGATATCGACGTCCCTGACCCGACTGGCCGGTCGGTCTCCAACCTGGCCTCGATGGGGCGCCGCTCCCCCCTCGACCCGAGCCCTCAGGAGCGGCGATACTTGGTGGAGCAGAAGGGCCCTGATCGCGGTGTCGCGCACACGCGAGGAGGTGTCGACGTGGTCGAGGTTTCGGTGCACGGAAGCAGGTTGGTGTTCGAGGTCGAGGGGCTCGACAAGGTTTTGGCCTTTCGAGGCCACCTCGAGGTTCCGCTTCGACACGTGCGAGATGTACGGTTGGACCCATCCGCCGCACGGGAGTGGCGAAAGGTGAAGCTGGTGGGAGCGAACATACCGGGCGTGGTGACGACAGGCACGTTCTGGGAGCATGGCCGGCAGGTGTTCTGGGACGTGCACGACCCCGACAAGACGGTGGTGGTCGAACTCGACCACGAGTCGTATGCCGAGCTCATCGTGCAGGTGGAGGATCCTGAAGCGACGGCGCGCATGATCCGCGAAGCGCTCGGCCGAGGGAGCTAGGGCAGGTCAGGCTGCGACGTCGGAGCACGCGATCTGAGCACGGGACCCGAAGGGCGGAGTCCAGACGTCAAACGGTGGCATGGTGATCGGCCAGCTTCTGCGCGATCGGCACATCGGCCGGGAGGAGGTCGAAGAGGGGAAGGCTGCGCGGGTCGACCCAGGCGAGCTCGCTGTGGACCGACAGCGTCGGAGTACCCGTCGTGATGGTGGCCCGGTAGGCGAGCAGTCGAAGCTGGCCGCTGCCGTGGTCGAACGCGCTCTCGGCGAAGAGCTCGCCGATCGAGGCGCGTACGCCCAGTTCCTCGTGGAGCTCGCGGGCGAGGCACGCTTCGGGGGTTTCACCATCTTCGAGCTTCCCGCCCGGGAACTCCCACTTGCCGGCAAGCGGGTCGCCCGGACCGCGCCGCGCAAGAAGCACGGATCCGTCCTGCACGATGATGGCGGCCGTCACGATTTGCATTGCGAGTCCATGGTACCGGCACCAGTGCCACGTCCCGGTGTGGCATTCGCCAACAGTTCTCAGCAATCGATGACGTATATACGCTCAGGCTAGAGCAGATCGAGTGCCCGGCCCAGCACGATGGAGGTGCCTTCGATGAAGCGTCTTGTTCTCTTCGTCATGCTCGTTGCAGCGATGGCGTTCCTTGGCGGAGCGCTCGCAGTCGGATCGCCTCACGCCCCGAACGAACACAGCGGAACGCACGCGCAGGTTCCCACGACCACGCCTGCGGCCGCTCCTGCGACGGCTCCAGCGCCAAACGATCACAGCAGCACGACAGGCAAGCCGGGCATGGGGAACCAGGTCTGCTACCTGAGAGCCGCCGGAAAGTACTTCAAGAACCCGGGCGCGGTGTTCCGGTACATCCGTGAGCACAGTGCAGAGCTGGGCTTTGGCGCGAACCAGAACCCCGATCAGTGGATCCAGAACTTCAAGGCGAAGTACCCCGCCGAGAACGCGACCGTGGGGCTGTGGATCGCAACGCACTGCGGCTTGACTCCTCCGGCTACGAAGCCGTAGCAGAAAGCAGCCCAATGCCATGGATGCCCGCCGCTCCGTCGGCGGGCATGTTCTTTGCTGGCGGGCCGAACCGGCGCGCCGCGTCGGGGTCTCGGCCGGGACGCGTACGTGCGCACGTTGGCGAAGGGCGGGTGCCTCCGCGCGCCCCCGGCGAGGAGGACGTTCCCGGCCGCATTTCCGCTGGCATCTCCGGGCGCCTCGATCCACCCCTGGCGGTGCTTGCTCCCAAGAGCAAGGCCGCCGTACCCACCGCGGAGAGTACCTGGGGAAGGTGGGCTTCGACGGTGGTTTCCCGCCCGATACCTTGGGTCGGCCTTTCGTGGCCAGGTTGGCTTGCTGAACAGGGCCAAGAGGTCGGCTGAAGCGGACCCTTCACTTCGACTCGAGCTCGCTGGCTCGTGCCTGGTCCCGGACCTCGGCTTGGCCTCCTACTGGGTTCTCAGGCCGTAGTTGTTGGCTCCCTGCGTTCCCGGAACGAAGAGGAGGACGAGGCCCATGATGACGTTGACGATCGGGACGAACATGAGCAGGTACAGCCACGCGCTCTGGTTGAAGTCGTGGAGCCTTCGCGCGCCATAGCTCAGCGTGGCGATCAAGAACACCGCTGTAAGCGGGAGCAGCACGAGCGCTCCGCCCGCAGACGCGTTGGCTACGTTGCCCGTGCCACTGGTGAGGACCAGCTTCACGAGCAGGAGGATGGCTCCCCAGATGATGCCGAAGATGAAGTACTCGAGGCGGCCGATGCGCCCGCCGAACTTGAAGGGGTTGAAGTTCCCCATCGGGACCTCCCTAGGTTGTGCGTTCGCATTGGAGGATGCACCGGTAGCCGCCGCGTTTCCGTAGATTGCTTCACACCTCCTTCACATGTTCCGGTGGAGGTGGGCGCCGCCATGGCAGCCATGGTGCCGGGGAGCTCGAAGATGGCGGTGAGCGGCCCGGTGTTCGATGCCAACGGTTCGGTCGTGAGCCGGAACCACACGACCGGCGGTGGGCGCAGCGTCGAGCTTCCGGAGGTCGCGCTTGCCCAGCTCGCTCGCAAGCGTCATGCTCGTGCCAGCTCACCGTGAGGAGTGGCATGGACCGACGGGCGGACCCTGCAACGGCCAGCGACTGCGCCGCGATCGCGCGCATCTACAACGAGGGGATCGAGGACCGCCTCGCCACCTTCGAGACGCGCCTTCGCAGCGCTGCGGAGGTCGAGGGTTGGCTAGGCGGGAGGTACCCGGTGGTCGTGGTGCGGGACGACGGCGCGGTACGGGCCTTTGCGGCTTGCTCGGAGTATCGCCCACGTGCGTGCTACCGGGACATCGCGGAGTTCTCCGTGTACGTGGCACGGGAGGCGCGCGGGCGCGGGCTCGGGGGGATCGCCCTCGACGGGCTCGCGGAGGCGGCCGTGGCAGCCGGGCTGCGCAAGCTCGTGTCACGGGTCTTCGTCGAGAACGTCGCCTCGCGCCGGTTGCTGGCGCGGAAGGGCTTCCGGGAGGTGGGCGCGTATCGGCGGCACGGCCTGCTCGACGGCGTCTGGCACGATGTCGTCATCGTCGAGCGATTGCTCGACGAGTAGTCGAGCCGCCCCCGCCTACCCTCCATCACGGTCCCGACGGCAACGGGTGGGCATGGACGGCCGCTCCGAGCGTGTACGCGGTCGCCTGGCGGTTATGGGTCGGCTCGGCGAAGCACGACGTCGTGGACCCACCCCGCTGCGGCCTAAGAATCTTCACCAGCGCTGCAGTTAGGTTGAAAGGCCGTGGGGTGCCCCGTGCAGGACGCGATCCTCGAGACCAGGAACCTGACGAAACGCTACGGCGACCGCCTCGCGGTCGACGGTCTGAACCTTTCGCTGTCCCCGGGCGAAGTGTTCGGCTTCCTGGGCCCGAACGGCGCCGGCAAGACTACGACGATCCGCATGCTGCTGAACCTGGTGCGGCCGACGGCGGGGGAGGTCTGGCTGTTCGGCAGGCGCCTGCACGACGACCCCTCCGGGCTGTTGCGGCGAGTGGGCGCGCTGATCGAGTCGCCGTCGTTCCAGCCCTACCTCACGGGCAGGCAGAACCTGCGCGTGGCGGGCCAGTACACCGGGCCGGTGAGCGCTGCGCGCGTGGATGAGGTCCTCGACCTCGTGGGCCTGTCGCGCCGCGCGGATGACCCCTTCGCCTCGTACTCGCTGGGCATGAAACAGCGGCTGGGCATCGGCGCGGCTGTCCTCATGAGCCCGGAGCTGGTGCTCCTCGACGAGCCCACCAACGGTCTCGACCCGGCCGGAATCGTGGAGATCCGCGAGCTGATCCGAACGCTGGGCCGGAGCGGCACGACCGTCCTGGTCTCCAGCCACATCCTCGCCGAGATCCGACAGGTCGCCACGCGCATCGGCATCATCCGGGCCGGACGGCTCATCGCCGACGGCGCGACCCGGGACATCCTGCACAGCAGCACCCACTGGGAGGTGCTTGGCCTCGACCTGGCCAGCGTCAGGCGAGCGCTGGACGGGGTGGCGCGCAAGGGCTCCATCGAGCCGAACGACCAGGGGATCGCCATCCGCGACACGAGCCTGGAGGGCCGCGTCATCATCGAGCATCTGGCGCGTGCCGAGCTCTTCCCGGACCAGGTCCGGCGGTCCGCGGAGGACCTGGAGAGCATCTTCCTGGCGTTGACCGAGCGTGAGGTCGGCCTGTGATGGCGCCGCTCGCTCGCCTCACGAGCAACGAGCTTCTCAAGATCACGCGCCGGCGTCTGGTGTGGGCGCTCCTGGCGGCGAACCTGCTGTTCGTGTTCGCGGCCTGGCTGGTGCAGATCTACTACGCCCTGCGTAGCCCGGACGGCTTCCAGGCGGGGCACCTTCTGGGGGGGACCCAGGGGATCTTCGACGCCATCGGCCAGCCCATGACGCTCGGCCGCCGCTCCGGTGAGTTCATCGCGGCGGCCCTGGGGGCGCTGTTCGTTGGCGGCGAGTTCACGACCGGAGCGATTCGCCTCACCCTCAGTCGCGGTGTGAAGCGGCTGGCGTACATCGTAGCGAAGCTCGGGGCGCTCACCTTGGCCTGCATCGTCCTGGTGTTCGTCGGCATCCTCATGAGCGCCCTGTTGAGCCTGTTCCTGCCTCTCATCAGCCCCATGGCGCCGACCTGGGCGGACATCACCCCGCGCATCCTGGGCGAGCTGGGCGGGCTCTACCTCGGTACGCTGGGCAACTACGTGCTGTGCTTGCTGCTCGGGGCCGGCCTGGCGCTCGTCGCCCGCTCGGCGGCATTCGGCATCGCCGCCAGCTTCGCGTGGCTGATCGGCGGCGACATCGCCGCGCAGATCCTGCCGGTGGTAGGGGCGTCCGTGCACAGCTTGATCGGTCGTGACCTGGTGCGTTTGATGTTCACGCCCAACGTCAACGCGTTGTACGCGGCCTCCCTACCGCACCACTTGCGCGCCACGCTCGACCGTCTCGACGGAGTCATCGCCTGCAACCCGGTGGGGGCCCATACCTGCACCGAGGTCGGCATCGCCCACGCGATTCCCGTCGCTGTTGTGTGGATGCTCGTGCTCGGAGTCGTCGGCGTGGTGCTCTTCGCCCGCCGTGACGTCAAGGATTAGGCGTGTCGACCGGGTCTGGTCTATGGAACGCCTCGGAGATGCCAGCCGCATGAAGAGTGCGGAACCCGCCGCGATGCGTGGTGCCGCACGGGAGCCTTCATCCAGTCGGGCGTCGTGTCGAGGCCAGCCGGGCACCAAGGACCAACCGTTGCGCCGCCAGCGTGATCCCCAGGTAGAGCAGGGTGCTTGCCGAGCCGACGTCCGAGGCACCTTCGGCGAACACGTGGGCGGCGACGCCCACCACCCACAGCGACATCGTCCACCAGGTGCCCTGGCGCCAGGCTCGGCCCTGGTCGTCCGTCCAGACCCGGACGGTGAGCGCTCGAACGGCGCCGAGACCCACGGCGTCGAGCGCCAGCATCCCGGCGATCCAGGCGATCTGCCCGTCGGACAGGGGCGTGGCCCGCGCGAAGCTCGATAGGTTGACGGCGCCCAGGACGACGAGGACCACCGGCACCGTGAAGCCGCTCCGCAGTGGGCGCGCCTGCCGCTGCCGCCACAGGATGAACAGGAGAACGGCCCCGCCGACGAGGGCACCTATGACCGATGCATGCACGGCCGTAGGGTACGGCTCGTCCGCGTACCACGTGTGAAGGAAACCGTGCCAAGGAAGGCGAAGGTCGACGTTCCCGGGACGCTTGCTGCGGGTGCGGCACACCGCTCGCGGGGTGCCGCACGCGACGGCTGACGTGCTCGACACGGTGCGAGGGGAAGCGACGTGCTGTGATCAGGGCATGGGCTTTGGAGACCGGCGCTTTACCCACGGGCACCGAACCGCGGAAGGCGCTGTGCCTCATGGAGCCCTACAAGAACGCCGATCAGGGGGAGGTAGGCTGCGTCCACGGGGCACCGTGGGACAGGCGCCTCACCCATGGATCGAGGCCGGTCTCGAGGTGGACCGGGGCGGTGTCACGCGCTGTCCTTGTCTTCGACGGGACCATCACAGCTCGCATTCGCCGCATCCTGGCGCGACGGACTCGTCGCGTGACCAGCATGCGGTTGGAGATGGGAGGCAACGATGACAGAGAAGTCTGGAACGGACACAGGCGGGTGCCCCGTCGCGCACACGGGTACCGAGATCAGGTCGAACCGCGACTGGTGGCCGGACCAGTTGGACCTGCACATCCTCCGGCAGAATTGCCCCGGTTCCGATCCCAACGGCGAGGCGTTCAACTATGCCGAGGAGTTCGCGAAGCTCGACTTCGCGGCGCTGAAGAAGGACCTCTTCGCGCTGATGACCGACTCGCAGGACTGGTGGCCGGCGGACTATGGCCACTACGGGCCGCTGTTCATCCGGATGGCCTGGCACGGAGCAGGCACCTACCGCATCGGTGACGGCCGCGGGGGAGCGGGCTCGGGGCAGCAGCGCTTCGCGCCGCTCAACAGCTGGCCGGACAACGTGCTCCTGGACAAGGCGCGCCGTTTGCTCTGGCCCCTCAAGCAGAAGTACGGCAACAGGATCTCCTGGGCCGACCTCTACATCCTGGCCGGCAACTGCGCGTTGGAGTCCATGGGTGTGAAGACGTTCGGCTTCGGCGGCGGACGCAAGGACGTCTACGAGCCGGAGGAGGACACGTACTGGGGGTCCGAGACCGAGTGGCTCGCCGATAGGCGCCACTCCGGCGACCGGGATCTCGAGAACCCTCTTGCCGCCGTCCAGATGGGTCTCATCTACGTGAACCCGGAAGGGCCGGGCGGCAAGCCGGACCCCATCAAGTCCGGCCAGGACGTTCGTGAGACGTTCGCGCGCATGGCGATGAACGACTATGAGACCGTGGCGCTGACCGTCGGCGGCCACACCTTCGGCAAGACCCACGGCGCCGGCGATCCTGCGCTGGTCGGCCCCGCACCCGAAGCCGCCCCCATCGAGGAGCAGGGCCTCGGGTGGACGAGCAGCTTCCGGAGCGGCAAGGGCGCCGATACCATCGGAAGTGGTCTGGAAGGCGCGTGGAATCCGACCCCGACGCAGTGGGACAACAGCTACCTGGACATGCTGTTCGGCAACGAGTGGGAGTCGGTGAAGAGCCCGGCGGGGGCCTGGCAGTGGGTGCCCAAGGAGTCGACCGAGAGCAACATGGCGCCGGCCCCAGACGATCCCTCGAAGCGGGTCCCGATCATGATGACCGACGCGGACATGGCGATGCGCATGGATCCGATCTACGAGCCGATCGCGCGGCGCTTCCACGAGCACCCCGAGGAGCTCGCCGACGCCTTCGCCCGCGCCTGGTTCAAGCTGACCCACCGCGACATGGGCCCGCGCTCCCGCTACCTGGGCCCGGAAGTTCCGGACGAGGCGTTGATCTGGCAGGATCCCGTGCCGGCGGTCGACCACGAGCTGATCGATGCAGCCGACATCGCCGACATCAAGGCGAAGATCCTCGCTTCGGGACCGTCGATCTCCGAGCTGGTCTCGACCGCCTGGGCATCGGCCTCGACCTTCCGCGGCTCCGATAAACGGGGAGGCGCCAACGGGGCGCGCATCCGCCTGGCGCCGCAGAAGGACTGGAAGGTCAATCAGCCTGACCGGCTGGCGAAGGTGCTCAAGGCCCTCGAGGGCGTTCAGAAGGACTTCAACGCCGCGCAGAAGGGCGGCAAGAAGGTGTCTCTGGCGGACCTGATCGTCCTGGGCGGCTGCGCGGCCGTCGAACGGGCCGCCAAGAACGCCGGCCATGACGTGACCGTGCCGTTCGTGCCGGGTCGGACCGACGCCTCGCAGGAGCAGACCGACGTGGACGCCTTCGCTGTGCTCGAACCGGCCGCCGACGGGTTCCGGAACTACCAGAGGGCCGCCTTCGAGGTGCGCTCCGAGGTGTTGCTGGTCGACAAGGCGCAGCTCCTGACGCTGACCCCGCCCGAGATGACCGTCCTGGTCGGCGGGATGCGCATGTTGAACGCCAACGTCGGGCAGTCCGGTCACGGCGTCTTCACCGACCGCCCCGAGACGCTCAGCAACGACTTCTTCGTCAACCTGCTCGATATGCGCACCGAATGGAAGCCGACCTCGGACGACGCGGACGTGTTCGAAGGGCGCGACCGGGCGACCGGCAAGCGGAAGTGGACCGCCACGCGCGTCGATCTCATCTTCGGGTCGAACTCGCAGCTCCGCGCGATCGCAGAGGTCTATGGCCAGGACGACGCCGAGGCGAAGTTCGTGAAGGACTTCGTGGCGGCCTGGGACAAGGTGATGAGCGCGGACCGCTTCGATCTCCGCTGAGGGCGGCTGAGGAGTAGATCCCCTGCGGCGGGTCCGGCAGGATGGTCCTGGTGAGGGGATCTGGCTCTTGGTCGGGTACACATCGAGGGGCTCGTGTCGGGCCGGCCCCCGCGCCGTCAGGATGAGGTTGCGGGGGCCGGCGTCGATGGGGCCTTTGCGGCCCCGCCGCTGGTTCATGGAGGCTCGGCCCCGGCCTTCCGTCGATGGTGCGACGGGGTGCCAGGTGCCAGGGTGGGCGTGTTCGTCCGCCGCGTGGGCTTGGTGGGATGAAGGGTCGGGATGGGAATGGAGCGGTCAAGGAGGAGCTTTGACTTGATCACCTTGGGTCGGTCGTCGATCGATCTGTACAGCAATGATGTGGGGGCGCCGTTCGAGGAGATCAGGAGCTTCGCGGCGTATGTGGGCGGGAGTCCGACGAATATCGCGGTGGGGGCGCGGCGGCTGGGGTTGAGGGTGGCGCTGTTGACGGCGGTGGGGCAGGACAAGGTCGGGGACTTCGTGCGGCACTTCCTGGACGAGGAAGGGGTGGAGACGCGGTTCATTCCGGTCAAGCCGGGCAAGCGTACGAGCGCTGTGCTGCTCGGCATCGAGAAGGACCGCTTCCCGCTCGTCTACTACCGGGACAACTGCGCCGACATGGCGCTGTCGATCGATGACGTGGCGGCGGCGCCGATTGCCGAGGCGGGTGCGTTGGAGATCTCGGCGACGGCTCTGTATGCGGAGCCGAGTCGGTCGGCGGTGTTCTTCGCAGCGGAGCAGGCGTCGCGGGCGGGGGTGACGGTGTACTTGGATCTGGATTTCCGGGCGGATCAGTGGTTTGACCCGCGGGCGTTCGGGTTGGCGGTGCGTGCGTTGCTGCCGTTGGTGAGTGTGGCGTTCGGGACGGAGGAGGAGATCAACGCGGCGATGCTGGTGGATCCTGCGGATGTCGAGATTCGGGATCAGCAAGTCTCGGCTCCGATCATCCATGGTGACGTGGAGGCGAACATCACCGCGATGCTGCAGCGCCGGCCGGGTCCGGAGGCGTTGATCGTGAAGCGTGGTGCGGAGGGGTGCACGGTGCACGAGGAGGACGGAAGCGTCACGCGGGTTCCGGGTTTCGCGGTCGAGGTCATGAACGTACTGGGAGCCGGTGACGCGTTCGCTGCGGGTGTGATCTATGGGCGTTCGAGGGGTTGGGACTGGTACCGGAGCGCGCGTATGGGGAATGCGTGTGGGGCGATCGTGGTGACGCGGCATGGTTGCGCGAACTTCAATGCCTACGAGGATGAGGCACTCGCCTTCATCGAAGCACACGGGGGGTTCTGACGCTACGACGTGGAGTCGCGAAGGTCCGACAGGGGTTACGGAGAGGTTCCGTGCGACAGCGGCAACGGGTACGGGGGCGGGTCGAGCGCTACGCTCGCTGGGTGGTCGAGGCCCTTCATGCTGGCGCCGGCGTCGTCTGTGCTCTCCAGCGATGACGCCAGATACTCGACCCCGTCACCGCTGACCTGCATCTTGCCGGCTCGGCTGAGGCCGAGTCTCCGTCACAGCTTCTTACGGCTTCGCCCTCCGCCTAGCGCTGACGAACGCCGTCGATGGGGCAGTAGCTGCGGTGAGGCGGGATCGTCCGCTCGGCGCCAGCGTCGGCCAGCGTGTCGGCATCGAAGGAACAAGACGTG
>CAZIBD010000039.1:0-28927 GCA_964536935.1 uncultured bacterium
AGTTCACCACGTACAGGCTGCTCGCCTCACGATCCGCCTCGAACAGCACCTGCCCAGGCTCCAGCGTGCGCGTCGGAAGAGCCAGCGTATCGGGCACGGGCGCCGCGGGTTCACAGGCCGTCGGGTGCAGTGTAGGAGCCTTGAGGGTCGACATAGGTGCCTCCCTTCGCCGGACGCCCCGTTCCTCGCGAGGAGGTGGGCCGACCGGCAAGAACCGTGTCGTCGCGCTAGGGGAAGCTGCGCGACAACCGGTCGAGCGCGTCGATCGCCGGAGCGTAGTTCGGGTCGGCGGTGCGTGCGGACCGGTAGTTGGTCTCGGCCTGACTCACGTTCCCCAACTTCTCGTAGACCTGGCCGAGACGGTAGTAGGCTTCGACGTAGGCGGGGGAGCCGGGGCGTGAGCCGCCCGGATCCGTGGCCTCGAACACGTCGATTGCGTCGTTCAGCTTCTGGATCGCGTCCTGGTAGCGCCCCAGGTAGATCAGGATGCGCCCTTGGTCCAGGAGCGGCCACATCGTCGTCTTACCCTTGTCGGTGCCGGCGGCAGCCTGGAAGGCCTGCAGGGCCTCGTCGAAGGAGCCCGCCTGCCAGGCCACGCGCCCCCAGTCCATGGCGTACGTGTACTCGTGCGTACGCTCGAACGCGGTCTGGAGGGGAGGCAGTGCCTGGGTCGGGTTGCCTTCGGCTGCGGTGAGCAGGCCGCTCAGGTGCAGGAACCGAGGATCCGATTCGCCCTTCGCCAACTTCGTCGCCGCGTCGAGTTGCGTCTGCGCGGCCTTGATGTTGTCGGTCAGGTAGAGCGATTCGGCGTAGAGGTAGTGCGCGTTCGGTTGATCCGGGTACGTCTTGATGAGCTCCGGGCCGTTGAGCTGCGCCGCGGAGTTGTAGTACCCGCGATCGAGCAGATCCTGCATCTGCTGGAAGGCGCTCTGCGCCGACGCCAGAGGCGCCAGGAGCAGTAGGACGATGGGTGCGAACCGAAGCACGGCTTCACGATAGCGCGAGCGAATGAGGAATGCTTAACCAGGCATGTGGAGCACGAGCCATTCGATGCCGGCTCGGGCACGCGCGCGGAGGAGCGCCACGGCCTGGGTATCGGGCGGCCGGCCCTCGATGGCGGCAGCGGCGAGCGCACCGACGTCGACCGGGCGCCCGAACGCGGGCGCCCGAGCGTCGGCGAGGAAGCCGGCCACCTTGGGGTCGTAGACCAGGCCGGCGAAGCCCACGCCTGCCACTGCGGCGAAGATCAGGCCGTGGAGGCGGGCCGACAGCACGAAGTGCGCCCCGGCGATCCGCACGAGCGCTTCGCGGTGCGTCGGCGCGCTCAGGCGCGCTGCGCCGAGCCCTTCGCTCAGTCGCTCCGCCGCGTCGGCGTCCTCGCGTTCGTGCAGGGCCAGGACCGCAAGCGGGAGCGATTCCGCCTGGAGCAGGCGTCCCGCCTCCAGCAGGGCCTGGTTGAGGTCGTCGTGGCCAGCTCGGGGGACGAGGACCACGGGGCGGGCCCCTGCGCTGCCTTCCGGTGCCTGCAACAGGAGCGCGGCGTCGGCGACACGCTCGGCCTCGATTCCCAGCTCGGCCAGGAGGGCGGCGGACGGCGCGTCGCGGACGGCCGTCGGCACGCCGGCGAGGGCCCGCCCGACGCGGCGGCGCCCGCCCTGGCTCAACGGCCCGACCGATTGACCGTAGACCACGACACGCTTGCCCAGCCAGCGGGCCAGTCGGATCACGGTCAGGTAGTAGCTCAGACTTCGCCCGCTGCTCACGTCCTGCAGGAGGCCGCCGCCGCCCGAAACGAGCGCGTCGCAGGTGGCGATCGCGGCCGGCAGCCCGCGATAGCGGTCGACGGCCCGGACCCCGTGGAGAGCGCGGGTCGCAGCGGGATCGCCCGAGAGCACGACGGGCTCGATGCCATGGCTGCGTAGACCGGTCAGGATCCCGGAGAGCAAGGCCTCGTCACCGACGTTGCCGTACCCGTAGTAGCCGCTCAGCAGGACCCGCACGGCTCCCGTGACGTTCAGGCGCCGCGGCGATCGCCCGTGCTCGACAGCCAGGCGCGCCCGAGCGCCACCACGCCCCGGACTACGGGGACGAGAAGGAAGCCGATCGCCAGACCGATCGCCAGGGCGATGCCCGTGCGCTCGGCGGAGATGACGAGGGGTGTGTGGTAGTGGCTGAAGGTATTGAGGACGCTCGCCTGCGCCAGAACGCCGCCGGTGAGGAGCAGCCCCCGGAACCAGGCGGGCCAGCGCGGGTTGGCGAGGGCCAGCACGGCCAGAGGGTGTCCGATGAGCTCCTTGAAGCGCGGGCGCACGAACATCTGTGACATCCACTGCCTGAGCACCAGCTCGGCGTGGCTGGCCCCGATGAGGGGGGTGTTGCCGCGGCGCATGAAGGCGTAGGCCAGGGCAGCCACCGCGACGAGGCCCAGGGCCACGTGGCCCACACGGATCTCCGCGTTCCAGAACTCGCGGACCCAAGCGGCCGGCCTGCGGTAGCGCAGGGCGTACTGGAACAGGAACAGGGCCGGCGGCACGATCAGGGTGGCGCCGACACCCGCGAACGGACGGATGGCCAGCATGGTGTCGCGGTCGCTGCCGACCGCGGCCAGCAGGGCTGCGCCGGCCACGCTGATCAGGGTGGCCAGCACCACGCTCCAGGGGTTCCGCCTGAGGTGGCCGAAGCCCAGGACCGGGAAGCTCAGGGCGGCCATCAACGCGAGGGCGTCCCACCGCGGGCCGCCCGCGGCCAGCCCGAGAACGGCGACCAGAGCGGCGACCAGCACTCCCCACGGTGCCGGGAACAGGCCGATCAGGAGCAGCACCCCGGCCGCCACGCCGATCCCGGACAGTGCGCGCAGGAGCGCACTGGTGTGGTAGTGGAAGGTCTGTGACTGCAGCGGGCCCACCTGATACCCCGCACTCCTCAGGGCCGTGGACAGGCCCCGCACGAGCCGGTCGGTGTTGGCCAGCATGTTGCCCTGGTCGTTGGTGGTGTAGGGGCGCAAGTAGAGGAGCCGGATGTTCCGCTCGGTGACCGCCAGCATGTACTTGTCGATGAGGTCGTGCGGGCTGAGGCGGCGATTGACGTAGTCCTGGTTGAACGACAGCAGGCGGACCGTGGGCACCTTGTTGAGGAGGGCGTCCAGACCGGCTTGCGGAGTTCCCTCGATCAACGCCGTCAGGTACGGTTTGGACGCGGCCACCACCGGCGCAAGGTCGTTCGGGTAGCCGGCCACCTGCGTGCCTGCGTAGATCAGGTAGTGCGCCAGCTTGGGGTAGTCCGCCCCGGGGTGAAGCAGATGGTACGGAGCGTTGCGAGGACGGTAGGCGATGTCGAAGCCGGCATCGTGCCAGGCCTTCACTTGCGCGAGGTCGGGACCTGCCGGGAGGCTGCTGCGCACGTCGCCGGGGTAGACGTACCAGGTGCGGCCCTGCCACTGGAGGGTCTGTGGAGCGGGCACGTTGTTGGCGATGAGAGCGTGGAGGGCGCCGGGCTTGAGCGCCGAGACCAGGGTGGAGTCGCCGGGCACGTCCGGTGGCGTTTCTCCGCGGGCCGCCGCCTGCGAGCGCGCCTCGCTCCCGAGCAGGGCCACCGCATCCCCCTGAGCGACGAGGCTGTCGATCGTGTCTTCATAGAGCGCGATACCCGTGAGGCCCAGCTTCCGGTAGCGCTCGGCAAGCTGCATGGGAGCGATCCCGATCTGGTTCGCCTGGTCGGCGAGCGCCTGCTCGTCCATGATGAGGGTCACGTGCTCGCTCACGCCTTCGGCACGGATGCGGCGCGTCACCAGGACGCCGGCAGGGATCAGGCTGAGGACGACGAGCAACCAGAGCAAGCGGCGTAGCCGGGGATCGAGCACGGGGTCAGCCTCCGTTCCAGGTGGCGATGCAGCGGCTCACGTAGCTCGCCAGAACATCGAGGGCGACGCGGTTGCGCCCGCCCTCGGGGATGATCAGGTCGGCGTGTTGCTTGGTCGGTTCGACGAAGAGGTCGTGCATCGGCTTCACCGTACGCCGGTACTGGGCGATGACGCTCTCGGCCTGGCGGCCCCGCTCGCGGACGTCACGTTCCAGGCGACGGATGAAGCGCTCGTCTGCGGGCGCGTCGACGAACACCTTGAGCGTCATCCGTTCGCGAAGCGTCGGCTCGTGCAGTACGAGGATCCCTTCGACTACGATCACGGGCGCCGGCGCCAACGGCACGGTCTCGCCGGTGCGGTCGTAGCGCACGAAGTCGTAGACGGGGCACGCCACGGCCTTGCCCTGGATGAGCCGGTCGACGTGCTCGACGAGCAGGTCGTTGTCGAAGGCGGTGGGCTCGTCGTAGTTGGTCACGGCCCGTGCCTCGAAGGGGATGCCCGTCTGTGGCAGGTAGTAGGCGTCCTGCGGGACGATGCTCACGTTCTCAGCGCCGGCGGCCTCGACGATCCGTTCCGCGACCGTCGTCTTGCCCGAACCGGCGCCGCCCGCAAGACCGATGACGAGCGGCTCGGCGCGCTCCACTCAGCGTGCCTCCACGCTCATCACGGCGCATCCTCGGACGCCGAGGTGGCGACCGGGACGGAGCCCGTGCGCTGTTCGGCGCGCTCGGCCGCGGCACGGATGAAGCCACGGAAGGGCGGGCTGGGCCGCATCAGGCGCGACCGGAACTCCGGATGGGACTGCACGCCCAGGAAGAAGGGGTGGCTGGCGATCTCGATCGCTTCGACCAGGCCCTCGCCGCGTCCCGCCATGCCCGGCGTGATCCCCGAAACGCTCAGGCCCGCCCGCTTGAGACGGTCCACGTAGGCCGGGTTGACCTCGTACCGGTGACGATGGCGCTCGTACACGATGCCGTGGGTGGTGGGAGCAGGATCGTAGAGCTCGGAAAGCAGCGTGCCGCCGGTCACCTGCATCGGCCAGCTCCCAAGCCTCATGGTGCCCCCCATGTCGGCCAGCTCGAGTTGCTCGGGCATGAGGTCGATGACCGGATGGGGGGTGTAGGGATCGAACTCGGTGCTGTTCGCCGCTTCCAGCTCCGCGACATGCCGCGCGAACTCGATCACGGCGACCTGCATCCCCAGGCAGATACCCAGGTAGGGGACGGCGTGCTCGCGCGCCACTTGAGCGGCGCGCACCTTGCCCTCGATGCCGCGCACCCCGAAGCCGCCGGGCACCAGGATGCCGTCGAACTCCTTGAGTGGCGTCAGGTCCGCTTCGACCAGCGCCTCGGCGTTGACCCATTCGATGGTCACACGGGCATCGTTGGCGATGCCGGCGTGCTTGAGCGCCTCCATCAGGCTGAGGTAGGCGTCGGGCATCGCCACGTACTTGCCGACCACCGCGATCGTCACATCGCGAGCGGGCTGGCGCAGCACGCGGACCGCTTCCTGCCACACCCTGAGCTCGGGCGTGACGCGCTCGAGCCCCAGCATGCGCTCGATGAAGCGACCGATGGTCTGCTGCTCGAGCATCTCCGGCACCGCGTACACGAAGTCCGCGTCGAAGGCGTTGAACACGGCATCGGCCTCGACGTTCGTGAACAGAGCGATCTTGCGGCGCGCCTCCTCCGGCACCGGCGTCTTGGACCGGAGGATGATGCCGTCGGGCTGGATGCCGACGCCACGCAGCGTGGCCACCGAGTGCTGGGTGGGCTTGGTCTTGTACTCCTCGCTGGTGCCCAGGTAGGGGAGGAGTGTGACGTGCAGGTAGAGGGTGTTCTCGCGCCCCATCTCGAAGCGGAGCTGCCGGATGGCCTCGAGGAACGGCAGCGACTCGATGTCGCCCACCGTGCCTCCGACCTCGACCAGGACCAGCTCGGCTCCCACACGTTCGCCCGCATCGATGATGCGCTGCTTGATCTCGTCGGTGACGTGTGGGATCACTTGCACCGTCTGCGACAGGTAGGCCCCACGCCGTTCCTTCTCGATCACGCTCTGGTAGATCTGCCCCGTCGTGATGTTGTTCCCGCGCGACAGGTCCACATCCAGGAAGCGCTCGTAGGTGCCGATGTCCAGGTCGGTCTCGGCGCCATCGTCGGTGACGAACACCTCGCCGTGCTCGTACGGGCGCATCGTGCCCGCGTCCACATTGATGTAGGGGTCGATCTTGACCGCGGTGACGGCGTACCCGCGTGCCCGCAGGAGGGCGCCGATGCTCGAGGTGGCGATGCCCTTGCCGAGGCTCGAAACCACCCCGCCCGTGACGAAGATGTACTTGCGCTCCATGCATCACCTTCCCGGGACTTCATGCTACCATCCGCTCCCGTTCCGCCTAGAGGCGCCGCGGGAGCATGGCCGCGCCGGATGATACACTCCGCGCGGGTGATGGCGTTCGCCCACCAGAGCAACTGCCACGCGTTCGGCTGATGACGCCTAATCCTCCACTCCGGAACGCGAGGGGTCTGCATGCTGATCCTCGGAGTCATGATCGGGGGCGCTCTCGGCGCCCTCTCTCGCTATCTCGCGACCAATGTGGTCCAGGGTGCACTGCAGGGCACCACGTACGCCGGTTTCCCGCTGGCCACCTTGCTCGTCAACGTGGCCGGATCCTTCTTGCTGGCCTTCGTCACGGAGCTCGGACTCCGTGGCCTGATGTCCCCGTCCGCCCGGGTCGCCGTGGGCACCGGCTTCCTCGGCGCGCTCACCACCTTCTCGACGTTCGAGCTGGAGAGTCAGCTGTTGCTGCGCGAAGGCGAGTTCGTCCGGGCCGGTGCGTACGTCATGGCCAATCTCTTCGTCGGCTACCTGGCCATCCTGGCCGGGCGGGCGGCCGCGCTCCGGTTGGCGGCGGCGCCGTGACGCCCCCCGCTCGAACGGTGCCCGGCCGGGCCTCGTTGTTGCGGGTGTACTTCGGCGAGTCCGACCGGGTGGCGGGCCGACCTGCAGCGGAGGCGCTGCTGGCGGCCGCGCACGATGCCGGCCTCGGCGGGGCCACGCTCTTCCGCGGAAGCCTCGGCTTCGGTGCCGGCTCGGTCGTGCACCAGCCCCACCCCTTCCGGCTCTCGGGCGATCTGCCGATGGTGCTCGAGATCGTGGACGAGGTCGAGCGTATCGACCGCTTCGTGACCGACCTGGAAGGCCTCCTGACGGGCGGCGGACTGGTCACGGTCGAACGGGTGGCGGTCCTCGGCCGGGCGCCCGCGTCGCGAGGCGGGACCCCTTGAACGTTCTCCACCGCGCAGGGCTCGAGGGCGCTTCGCTGCTTCGCGTCTACACGCTCGCCGGCGACAAGGTGGGAAAGGTCAGCCTGGCCGAGGCCCTGGTCCGGGCGGCCCGCGAGAGCGGGCTGCGTGGGGCCACGGTGCTGCCCGGTCTGGCGGGGTTCGGACGGCACGGCCTCGATCACGCCTTGTCGGTGCAGCTCTATCGGCCGGAACGCCAGCCGCTGGTGGTCGAGGTCGTGGACGATCCAGAGCGGCTCGCGCGCTTCGTCGACGAGGAGGTCGCCCGGCTCGACCGCTGGGGCCGACTGGCCACCCTCGAGCGCCTGCGACTCCACGCCTTCCACGCCACTCCGCACGACGCCGAGTCCTAGCCGAAGCACGCCGGCGCCGTGGTAGAGTCGCGTCCAGCCCGACGAAGCGGCCCCGCGAGGGCCGCGGGAGATGCCCCCCGGACGAGGGGCCGGCGGCGCGCGGGACCCAACGCCGAGGGCATGGAGCGCACGGTGGAAGAGCAGTCGCACAGGAAGGGCATCTTGTTCGTCATGACCGGCGCCTCGGGCGTCGGCAAGGACACCATCCGGCGGGCCGCCCTCCCCGGCATCTCCAACCTCAGCTACTCGATCTCCGCCACCACGAGGGGTCGGCGCGAGGGCGAGGCCCATGGAGAGCAGTACTACTTCTACGACCGGGACACCTTCGAGGACATGATCGCGCGAGACGACCTGCTGGAGTACGCCGACTACGTCGGCGACTACTACGGGACGCCGGCGGGGCCTGTCCGGAAGAACCTGGCCGAGGGGTGCGACGTTCTGCTCGAGCTCGAGCTGGTCGGAGCCCGCAAGGTCAAACGCAAGGTGCCCGATGCGGTCATGGTGTTCATCGCTCCGCCGTCGCTGTACGAGTTGGAGCGGCGGCTGCGAGGGCGGGGCACCGACAGCGAGCAGAAGATCCAGAAGCGGCTGCGGCGTGCGCGCGAGGAGATCCGCGCCGTGCGCGAGTTCGACTACGCCATCGTCAACGACCAGCTGGAGGACGCGGTGCGCCTGTTCCAGACCGTCATCGCCGCCGAGCGCGCGCGCGCGTTCCATCTCACCGACGATCAGGTCAACGCGTTCCTGCGTGAGACCGGACCCGACGGCCGGTAGCGCCCCCAGGGCGTCAGACGCGCGTTGGTGCACGTCGATGGCGCTGCAGGTCGTGTAGAATCACCTGTTCGGAGGCCGTCCACCGCGATGCGCGGGACGGCACGAGGGAGCTGACATGCGCCGCCCCGGGGGCGGCGGCGGGACACGCCCCGCGAAGGAGGACGAGGTGGCCCAGGAAGGCTACGACACCCTGATGGCACTGACCGATTCGCGCTACCGCCTGTCGATGATCGTGGCGCGCCGTGCGGCGCAGCTCAAGGCGGGCATCCCCAACACGCTCGACGTCGATACGGCGCCGCATACCAGCAACACCGTGAGCATTGCGATGAAGGAGCTGGAGTCGGGGCGCGAGATCGTGTGGGGCGACGAGCTGCCCAGCACCGACGAGCTGCGGAGGCTGGTGGAGCGACGCCCGGAGGATCCGAGCTTCAGTGTCGCCCGATCCGAGTCCATCGACGAGGACTAGGCCGCGCCTGATCGTCGCCGCCAGCGGGGGCGTGGCGGCGATGAAGACGCCCACCGTCGTCCGCCGCCTGCGCCAGGCGGGCTGTGAGGTGCGGGTTGCGGCGACGGAGGATGCGTACGCCTTTGTGACGCCGCTGTCGCTTGCGGTAGCCGCCGGGGGCGAGGTGCTCGACCGGGGACGCTGGTTCGCCGCCGACGGTCGGATCCGGCACCTGGAGTGGGCCGCTTGGGCCGACGGCCTGGTCGTCGCACCGGCCACGGCGGACGCGCTGGCGAACGCGGCCGCAGGTCGAGCGCACGACGTCGTGTCCGCCCTGATCGCGGCGGCGGTACCGCGGGTGCTGTGGGCGCCCGCCATGAACCCCGCCATGTGGCGACACCCACTGTTGCAACGGAACGTCGAGGTGCTCCAGGAACTCGGGCACGCCTTCATCGGACCGGTCGAGGGAGCGCTGGCCGGCGCCGAGGAGGGTGAGGGGGTGGGGCGCATGGCCGAGCCCGAGCAGATCGCCTCGGCCGCTCTGGGGCTCCCCTTCGACCGCGACCTGCGGGGCGTGAGGGTGCTCGTCTCGGGTGGTCCGACGCGAGAGTACCTGGATCCCGTGCGCTTCCTGAGCAATCCGTCGAGCGGCCGGACCGGGTTCGCCGTGGCGGAGGCCGCCCGTGCGCGCGGCGCGGAGGTGACGCTGGTGACGGGCCCCGCCTCCCTGCCGGACCCGCCCGGCGTCCAGATCGTGCGCGTCGAGGACACCGAGTCGATGCTGGCGGCCCTGGCAGCGCGCTTCGAGGATTGCGACCTGCTGGTGATGACGGCTGCGGTGGGCGACTGGCGTCCTGCCGAGCGGTCGGACCGCAAGGAGCCCAAGGTCGAGGGTGAGCGGGCGTTGCGGCTCGTGCGCACCCCCGACATCCTGGGCACGCTGGCGAGCCGACGCCGGCACCAGGTGATGCTCGGCTTCGCCATGGAAACGCACGAGGGTGTCGAACGTGCCGCGCGAAAGGCGCGGGACAAGGGCCTGGCCTTCATCGCGCTCAACTACCCCGCCCGTACGGGGCTTGGGTTCGGCGCGGAGGAGAACGAGGTCACGCTGGTGATGCCCGACGGCTCGTCCGAGAGCTTGCCCCGCATGACCAAGCGCGATCTCGCCGACGCCCTGTTGGACCGCGCCAAGGCGCTCTTGCCGGAGGCCGTCGGATAGGCCACGCCGCGGGTCATCGCTCCGTGTATAATGAATAAATATGCCGAGTAAAGAGTATCGACAACGACTGATCGCGGAGCTGGTCGAGAACGAGTTCATCTCGACGCAGGCCGAGATCGCGGAGCACCTTGCCCGGCGTGGGATCAAGGTCACGCAGGCCACCATCAGTCGCGATGTCAACGAGCTGAGGCTGGTCAGGCTACCTGCTGGGAACGGACAGCACCGCTACCGTTCGACGCCGCTCACGGCTCAGGAGGACGTCGTCGGCGAGCTGAGCCAGCGCTTCCGCCTCTTCGTTCGTGACCTCGATCGTGGTGAGAACATCATCGTCATCACCACCGACGAGGGCCATGCTTCGGGAATCGCATTCGTGCTGGACAAGCTCGACCGCGAGGAGATCGTGGGCACGCTCGCCGGGCAGAACACCATCCTGGTGATCGCGCGAAGCGGCGAGCGCGCCGCACAACTGCTGGACGAGTTCGAAGCGCTGTTGGAGTGAGGTGCGAAGGTCGCCGGCGCCGCTGCGGCGCCAGCCACGGCGCGTACCTCGAATGGGCGTTGCCACGCGGCCGGCTTCGGTGACGCGTGCTAGCCTTTGCTCCCAGAGGAGGCCCGCATGCGAAGGTGGTTGCTCGTCCTGTTCGTTCTCCTGCTCAGCGCCGGAGCCATGGCGTCGAGCGTGGTGGTGTACCCGTTCGACAGTCAGGACACGTTGCTGGGCGTGGCGGTAGCGGACCGGGTGGCCCAGGCCTTCGAAGGCCGGGCCATCGTGGTGGGTCCAGAGGTGGCTCCCGGGCTCGTGCCTCCCCTCGTGACGCAGGGGGGCTTCATCAACCTGGTCAACCTCGTGGGGAATCAGGCGATGACCGGCCCGAGCGGGGCTCCCTTGATCCGGGGAGCGACCGGCGCCGACGTGGCGGTGACGGGGCGGATCGCGATCACCGACGCCGGCTATCGGCTCTCGCTCGATCTGGCGACGGCCGCCGGCCTGAGGCAGCTCACGCTGGACGCCCCCAAGGCTTCGCCCGGCCTCCTGGCGCAGGAGGCAGCCGCGCCGGTTGCGGCCGCGCTTGGTGTGAAGGTGCCGAAGGTCGACGCGACCATCGACCTGTCGGGCCCCTATGGAGACTACGTGCGCGCGCTCGCCCTCGTCTCGGCCGGCCTGCCGCAGGACGCCAGCAATCTGCTTTCGCAGCTCGCCCAGAAGGGGCCGCTGTCGTCGCGAGCGAAGGGTCTCGCCGACGACCTCGACGCGGTGCTGCACGGCGGCGAGGGCAAGGACAGCGTTCGTGTGGCGGTCGCGTCGTTGAGCGTGACGCAGCTCGATGCCGCTCGCAGCGTCCAGCTGTTCCAGGCGATGAGCCGGGCCACGGGCCTTCCGGTCGCCGATGTGTGGATCGGTTCCCTGGATAGCAGCGTCAACGACAAGCAGGGGGCGACCGCCGCCTTCGACCGAGCGGCACAGCGCTACTCGTTCGGGCTGGCGGCCCGCGCCGCCTTCCGCAACGAGCGCGGGTTGCCCGGCGCGACGGCGGATATCGACGCGGTTGTAAGTGGCTGGTCGAAGGGGACGTCCGGCTCCGCGGCGCTGTTGGGGGCCTCGGTCGCGGCGCAGCAGCTGAAGGACGTCGAGCGCGAGAAGAAGGCGCTGCAGGATCTCACCCATGCCGACCCATACCTGACCTACAGTTTCGAGCGGCTGTCGTACATAGCGTTCGACCAGAACGACCCACTGGCGGCTGCCGAGGCGCTCCGCGTGGCGGTGGACCTCGACCCCGCCAGCAGCCTGTACTGGACCAACCTGGGCTGGTCGTACTACCTGCTGGGCTTCTACGGCCGTAGCCAGCAGGCGTCGCAGAAGGCGCTCGATCTCGATCCCAGCCAGTCGATCGCCGACTACAACCTGGGGCTGGTCAAGGTGGCCACGGGCCACCTGGCCGAGGGCCTGGCCGACTACTCTGCCGCCTTGCGGGTCAATCCCAAGGTCGACGCCGAGGCCATCCACGACCTGGAGCGAGCTCGTGCGCGCTTCCCCGACCAGCCTGCCGTGCAGTTCGCGCTGGCGCGACTGTACGAGGCAGACGGCCGGCGAACCGCAGCCAGGGACGCGTACCGGGCCTACGTCGAGGCCACCAAGCCGGGAGCGCCGCTCCGGGCGGAGGCGCAACATCGCGTGCAGGTGCTGAGCGCGCCCCCGCCTCCCATGGAGCTGCGCGGGGCGATCATGCTGACCCTAGGGAAGCGCGGCGCTCACGCCAGCCCCTACCACCCGGGCGATCCTGTCTATCCGAGCTTCGAGCTGAGCACGCCCGGCGACTCCCTGCCGCCGCGAGTGGACGTGACCTACCGGTTGCTCGGCGGTGACGGGAGCCAGCTGGCGAAGGCCACGGAGCAGGTGAGCATCCCAAGCAATGCCGTAGGGTTCGTGGTCGACGATCTGGCCCTGCGGCTGCCAACGGACCTCACGCCCGGAACCTTCCAACTCGACGTCCACGTGGCGTCGTCCGAGGGCCAGAGCGTGAGCGGTCGAGCGCCGGTCCAGGTGGCCGGAGGGCCGGTGTTGCTGCGGCAACTCCTGGGGCGCGGCATCGTCATGACGTCGCTCGACACCGGCGCTTCGCTCTACGGGCAGGCGGACCTCCAGCACCCCGCGGCCTTGCCCGATGTGCTCGTGCAGGAGCTGCGGGCCACCGCTGGCGAAGCCGAGCAGGCGCTGCCCAAGGCGACGTCGGGACGGTTCCAGGGTCTGTCGGGATCGGAAGTGTTCCGCCAGAGCACGACCCAGGACGTCAGCGACTTCCTTCAGTACCTCCTGGACTCCGGCGCGCACGACACCAGCTTCACCTTCGTCGACGCCTACGCCCAGTGGGTGCTGGACGGGACCCCCGCCAAGCCGAAGCCGACGTCGCAGTAATCGCCGTGCCGGACGGTGCCCGGCCGGCGCCTCAGCCGAGCAGACGACCGAAGATCCGGAAGCCTGCCAGGTAGGTGCCGACCGCCGAGCCGAGCGTCGCGAAGAGGAACACCAGGAAGGTGCGGGCGACGCGGTTGCGCCACCACCCCCGGACCGTCGTCACGTCCTGGCGAAGGGTCGCGAAGTCACCGACGTTCGGCTTGCGCAACCACAGCTCCACACCCGCCGCCACGAAGCCCGCGCCGATCAGCGGGTTGAGGGAGGTGAGCGGCGCGGCCAGCGCCGTCACCACGATGGTGATGGGGTGGGCCAGGGCGATGAGCGCGCCGATGGCCGCCAGACCGCCGTTGATGATGACCCAGTCGGCCAGCAGCGACAGGCCCAGCGATGGGCTCCGCGCGAAGCCGAGAGCGAAGCCCACCAGCACCACGGCCACGATCAACCACGGCACGATCTTGCCCCAGCGCCGACCGCGAGGGACCTCGGAGAGCGTGGCGATCCGCTCGGCCGGCGGCGCGGTCGGGGGATCGCGCAGCGTGGAGGACACGCCCTGAAGGTGGCCGGCGCCGAGAACGACGAGGATGTTCGGACGGCGCTCCTCATGGGCCAGGCCGGCCGCTTCCTGCTCGAGGCGGGCAGCGATGTAGCGGTCGCGCTCCGTGATCAACGGCAGGTAGAGCCGTTCACTGCGCTCGGCGAACTCGGTGAAGGTCGCCTCCAGCATGTCGCCCTCCTTGAGCCGCTCGATCTCCTCCTCGCTGATCTCCTCACGACTGAGCACGCTGGCTGCCAGCCCAGCTAGGATGGTCATCCGTTGCCACCAGGGGACGCTGGCGTAGACACGGCGAAGCGTGACGCCGATGTCGCGATCGACGAGTAGCAACGGGAGGCCCGCAGCGCGCGCGCCCTCGATGGCGGCCTTCATCTCGGCGCCGGGCTCGATATCGAGCTGGTCGGCGAGGCGCTGCTGGAAGGCGCCCAGGGCCAGGTTGGCGGCCACCATGCCCGCCTTGCCCTCGCGGAAGACGCGGAACAGGTCCATCTTCGCCCAGCGGTCGGCGTCGGTGAGAGCCGCGTGCCGGCCGGCATCGAGCTCGATCGCCACGGCGTCGAAGCGGCCGCTGGCCGCGAGTCGCGTGACGACCTCTGCGCTCGAGCGGGAAACATGCGCGGTACCCAGCAACGTGAAGCGCACGCCATGGGCGTCGACCTCCACCACCGGTTGATCGGCGACGAGGGCGGCCAGGTCGGTCTCGCCGCCTGCCGCACGCCCCTCGTCGGAGCCGCCGCCGACATCCGTGGACGAAGCAGCGGAGGTGGTCTGCGCTGGGGCGTCCTCCTCGCGCACGTCGGCGCCGGAATCGCCATCGGGTTGGAACGTCATGGCGCGAGTGTACCCAACCGCAGGTGAGAGCGCCGGGATACGCGGGACGTGTGCGGGCGCCGGCGGGAAGCGCTCAGGGGCGCGTCAAGCGCCGGAGTGCGCTGATCTGTTCGACCGTGGCCATCACCAGCAGGCGGTCGCCGGCTCGCAGCACGAACTCCGACTCCGGGTTGGGGTGGGTGTCGTTGCCCCGGAACACGGCGAGGACGCTGGCGCCGGTGCGTTGACGCAGGTCGAGCTGCCGCAGGGTGCGTCCGGCCAGCTCGCTCCCTTCGGCCACCGGTTCCTCCTCGATCGCCAGCTCGCCGCGTCGCTCCCGCAGGGTGCCATGGAGGAAATCCACGGTGGCCGGGCGAACGACCGTGTTGGCGAGCCGCCGGCCCCCCAGCGTGTAGAGGTCGATGGCGCGGTCGGCGCCCGCCCGCTCGAGCTTGCGCACCGCGGCGGCGTCGTCGGCCCGGGCTACGATCGTGAGAGCGGCGTTCATGGAGCGGGCCGTCATGACCACGAAGGCGTTGGTGGCATCGCTGTTGGTGGCGACGATGAGGCCGCGCGCCCGGTCCAGCCCCGCCTCGAGCAGCACCTCCTCCTCGTCGCCGTCGCCGATCACGAAGGGCACGCCGGCCTCCTGCAGGGCGCTCCCCACGGCCGGGTCCGAATCGACGACCACGTAGGGCACGCGCTCGTGGGACAGCTCCTCGGCGGAGCGCCTCCCCATGCGTCCGTACCCGACCACCACCACATGATCGTGCAGCGCGGCAATGCGTTGTCTCATGGTCCTCCTCCCGAGGGGGTCGCGAACCTGTTGAGCCACAAGGAACTCCATGACGGCGGCGAGCAGGTAGAAGAGACTACCGATGCCGGCGACGGCGACCACGATCGCCACGACGCGACCGACGGTGCCGAGCGGATAGAGCTCCGAGTAGCCCACCGTCGTCACGGTGATGAACGTCATGTAGAGCGCGTCCATCCACGACGCGCCGAAGCGCCACCACACCAACCGGAAGGCGACCGTGCCGAGCAAGACCACGGCCGCGAACAGCACCAGCGGGTAGCGAACGCTGGCGAGGAAGCGCGCCCACTCGCTGGGCCGGCGGGAGGGCATGGGCATCACCGTTGGAGTCCGCACCGACCGGGCGAGCCGGTGACGAGCGCTCTCGAGGGACGGCGCCGCACGAAGGTCTGCACGCGACCAGTATGGCAGGGCGTGGCCGGCGCGCCCCCCGGGCCGCGCCGCCGGCTCAGGGCACGACGTCGCACGCCCGCCAGAGGCCCTCGTGCAGCCGCCACTGACGGCGGCGCAACGGTGGGCCGAGCTCCAACCGATCGCAGCGCTCCGGCAGGAGGCGGACCACGATGAACGCCGGCGCGGGCGTCGCCGGGTGGCCGCCCTCCTTGACGGCGGGCCGATGGCCCGGTCCGCCGTTCACCAGAGGGGCACCGGGAGCCTCGGAGTGGAAGAGCCGGCGGGTCTGTGCCGGCAGCGCCTGCCAGATCGAGCGGGCGTGGGCATCGTCGCGGTGAAGTCGGGTGCGGCCGAAGACCCGGAGCTGCACCCCCGTGCCGGGCCGCCACAGACACAGCTCGAGGTACGGGCGCGCTGCGAGGGACTGGAACTTGGCGCTGCGGGCATCGCTGGCAAACGACGGATCGCCCGCCTCGCCCAGGTGCCGCAGCACCACGGTGCGCACCTCCGGCATGCCGCTTGGCGAGACGGTAGCCGCCTGCGCCAGCGGGCGCCCGCCCGCCGCCTCGAACGCGTCCTTCAGCTCGGAGTGGAACGGAGGGATCACGGGAGCCAGTGTCGCCCCGTCGGCGTGTCCTGGCAAGTGGGCGGGGGCCCCTGGCGTTCGGCGACCGGGTCCAGGGCGCCAACGGCCTACAATGAGGCATGTCTAAGAAGAACCAACGACGCAAGGCCGAGCGTCGGGACGTGGAGGAGGCCCGCAAGGTCACGGTGGGGAAGATGCTGCGCCTGCTCGCGAAGTCGCTCGTCTTTGCCATCCTGCTCACGGTCGTGGTGATGATCCTCACCATGCTGGGCGTGCCCGGGCTGAAGACCTTCTGGGTCCAGATGCTGCTCGTGTTCGGAGCCTACCTGCTGGTGTACCCGATCCTCATGAGCGAGTTCCGCCCCCGGAAGAAGCGAAGGAGCGCCGAGGAGGAGGCGTGATCCGCGGCGCCGGACACGCGCCGGACGCGGAACGGCCGGGAAGCCTCTACGAGCAGGTCCGGCTGGCGAGGTTGTGGCTGCCGCTGATGATCGTCGGCGTGGTGCTGCTGCACCAGCTCCTGGTGGTGCCGTTGGGGGGCGAACGCTACCAGTTCTGGGCGCAGCTGTTGTTCTACAGCATCCTCGGGCCGCTGGCGACCTTCGTGACGCTCAACTGGATCGCGACCGAGGTCCGACTGCGCGAGCAGGCGCAGGACGAGCTGGCTCGTCTGTTCGACCAGCTCCGGAGCAGCCACGAGCTGCTCACCGCCATCCAGAAGGTGACCGAGCAGTTCGCTGCCGCCACCGACCTGGAGGCCGCGCTCGGCGCGGCCTCGCGGGGCATCCGCGACGTCACCGGAGCGACGGCGGTGGCCGTGCTGGTCGGCCCGACCCAGTTCGGCGTCACCAGCGGGGTGGGGTTGACCGACGAGCTCGAACGCGACGCGCTCCATCGGGACCTCGGGCTCCGGAGCCATCAGCGGCGCAGTGAACGGGCCCGTCTGAGCGGGCACGACGGCTGGGTCCTGACCATGCCGCTGACCTGGGGCGGCAACCTCGAGGGTTCGCTGCACGCCTACTACGATCGCAACCCCGACGACCGCCAGCGCGAGGCCTTCTCGATCCTGGCCTCCGAGTTCTCCGCAGCGGCCGAAGCGACGCGGAGCCGTACGCGCGATCTGATGACGCTGTTCGACGTCGACCGCTCCATCCGGGCCGAAGGTAACCTGGAGCGGTTGCTCGGCACGCTCCTGTCGCAGATGATGGCGCGCGTGGAGGCCCGCAGGGGCGGCGTCTACCTGTTCGACGAGGGCAACTTGCTGCAGCTCCGCTCGTTCGAGGGCCTGCCCGAGGGCGTTCCCAGCCCCCCCGTGCGCCTCGGCGAGGGACTGGTCGGTCGCAGCGCGCAGTCGCGCGAGCCACGCATCGTCAGCCGACTGGCCGATGCCGACCTGGCCGGGGGCGGACCGCTGCTTGCCGGGACCGGCAGCGCCGCCACGCTCCCGGTCTACGCCGAGGAGGGCCTGCTCGGCCTGGTCGTCCTCACCCATCCGGACCCGGACCACTTCGACGACGCCACCCTGCCGTTCCTGGGTCTGCTCGCCAGTCAGGTGAGCTTGGCGGTGCGCAACGCGAACGCCTACCTGCACTCCGAGGAGCTCGCCATCGCCGAGGAACGTGCCCGCATCGCGCGGGAGATCCACGACGGCGTGGCGCAGTCGCTTGCCTTCGCCGCCCTCAAGCTCGACCTGGTGACGCGCCTGCTTTCGCGCGACACCAGCAAGGCCATCGCCGAGTTGGACGCTGCCAAGGACACCGTGCGCGAGACGATCAAGGAAGTGCGCCGCAGCATCTTCGCGCTCAGACCCGTCGACCTGGAGCGCTTCGGCTTTCTCGAGACCGTTCGGCGCTACGCCATCGACTTCGGGCAGCAGAACGACGTGCACGTGCGGCTCGAGCTCGGCGACCTGCCCGAGCTCGGCATCAAGGCGGAGGCCGTGCTGTTCCGGATCTTCCAGGAGGCGATGAACAACGTGGCGAAGCACGCCTCGGCACGCACCGTCGACGTCCGGGTCGGTTCCGACGGGGAGTCCATGGCCTTCGTCAGCGTCGAGGACGACGGCAGGGGCTTCGATCCCGTTGCCGTCGGCGACCGCGTCACCAGCGCCGGAGGGCTGGGCCTGCGACAGATGCGCGAGCGGGTGCAGGCGCACGGTGGCCGTTTCGAGATCGACAGCGCGCCGGGCGAGGGGACGCGCGTGCTCGCGGCCGTGCCGGAATGACCGGCGGAGACGTGAACGGCCGCCCCCGCAGGAGCGGCCGCTCGTGTGCAGAAGCGCTACGTGCCCTCGGACGCGAGGATCAGGAACGCTTGCTGTTCTTGCGGTAGCTGTCACCGAAGCGCTTCTGGAACTTCTCGACCCGACCTTCGGTGTCGATGAAGCGCTGCTGGCCGGTGTAGAAGGGGTGGTTGCCCGACCAGACGTCCACGTGCAGCTCCGGCTTGGTGCTGTACGTCTCGAGCACCACCTTGCCCTCGCAGATCACCTTGCACGGCACCATCTTCGGGTGAATGTCCTTTTTCATCAATCGTCCTCCGCCCGGTTCCTCCCGAGGAGGGTAGCGGGTTCCGCCAGAAACCCTGACACTGTAGCAGATGAAGGCGTTCCCTAGCTAGCCCGGGGCGCACCGTCCGTGCTCCGGGATTCGCGGACCTGGCGCTTGACGCGAGCCAGGATCGCTCCCATCCCCCGCAGCCTGAGAGGCGAGATGAGCTCGGCCAGCCCCATCGTCTCGTAGAAGTCGTCCGGCGTCGCCAGCACCTCGTCGACGCTCGCTCCCGAGAGCCCTTCGTAGACCACGCCGGCGAAGCCGCGCGTGGTCGGGGCCTCTTCGGGGGCGTCGAAGGCGAGGCGCACGGCGCCGTCCTCGCCGACGTCGGCGTGGAGGAACAGCGGCGTCTGGCACTCCTGGACGCGTTCCAGCTCGGCGGTCATCCCGTCCGGCAACGGCGGGAGCTTGCCGGCGTACTCGAGGAGCAGCGGGAGCCGCAAACTGCGAGGCGCGGTGCGAAAGGCATCCACGATCGTTTGCAGGGAAGTGGGCACGCTCACGGTTGGCAGCGTAGCGTCCCGACCACGCACCCGACGTCGTCTGCGTGCGCGTGGGGGGCCGTGCCGTCGGAGCCGGTGGTATCCTTCAGGGCGATGTCGACGCTGCCTTCGATCGTGACGGTGGGTCCTCAGGGGACCGTCGACGGTACGGTTCGCATCCCCGGATCGAAGAGCCTGACCAACCGGGCCCTGATCATCGCGGCGCTCGCCGACGGTGTCAGCCACCTCGAGGGCGCGCTCGTGGCGGAAGACTCGGAGGTCTTGGTACGCGCACTCAGCGCGCTCGGCCTGCGGCTGGAAGCCAGCGGGCCGCGGATCGTGGTACACGGCGCAGGGGGCCGGGTGCCTGCGAGCACGGCCGAACTGGACCTGCGCCTTTCGGGAACCAGCATGCGCTTCCTCACGGCGCTCGTGGCGCTCGGCCGCGGCCGCTACCGGCTCGACGGCAACGCGCGCATGCGGCAGCGCCCGATCGAGGATCTGGTGGTCGCGCTGCGCGCGCTGGGCGCCGACGCTGCCAGCGAGTCGGACAACGGCTGTCCGCCCGTGCTGGTACGGGCGAGGGGACTCGCAGGCGGCACAGCGCCGATCGAGGGGGCTCGGAGCTCGCAGTACCTTTCCGCCCTGCTGATGGTGGCGCCGTACGCGGCAGCCCCCGTGACGCTCGAGGTCGTGGGTGAGCTGCAGTCCAAGCCGTTCGTCGACATGACGCTGGACCTGATGGCCGACTTCGACGTCGCTGTGGAGCGCGACGGATACCGGCGCTTCGTCGTGCCGCGGGGTCGCTACCGGGCACGGGATCTGGCCATCGAGGGCGACGCCATGGCCGCGGGCTACTTCTGGGCGGCCGCCGCCGTGACCGGCGGGCGGGTACGGGTCGCCAACCTGGGTCGGCATACGCGCCAAGGGGACGCGCGGCTCGCGCAGGTCTTGGAGACGATGGGGTGCGAGGTCCGCTGGGGCGATACCTTCTCCGAGGTACGGGGACCGCGGCCGGGGCGGTTACACGGCGGGGACTTCGACCTCAACGACATGCCCGACCAGGCCCAGACGCTCGCCGCCCTGGCGCTGTTCGCGGACGGGCCGGTCCGCATCCGCAACGTCTGGAACCTGCGAATCAAGGAGACGGACCGCATCGCCGCCCTGACCACCGAGCTTCGGCGCCTCGGAGCCGAGGTCGAGGAGCAGGACAGCAGCCTCACGGTCTTTCCGCTCGACCGGGCGGTGACGCACGAGGTGGTGGTAGAGACCTACGGTGACCATCGCATGGCGATGGCGATGGCGGTGGTCGGCGCTCGGCGACCCGGCGTGGCGATCCGCGATCCTGGCTGTGTGGCCAAGACCTATCCCCGCTTCTTCGACGACTTCCTCGCGCTGCTGGCCGGGAGGCTATCATGAGCGGTGGATACGGAGGGGCGGGCGCGAGCATGGCGGAACCCGCAACAGGCACGGGCGCGTCGACCAGCACGGTGGTCACGCTGGATGGTCCGGCGGCTTCGGGCAAGTCGAGCGTGGCGCGCCGGGTGGCGGAGCGGCTCGGCATTCCGTTCGTGTCGAGCGGGTTGCTGTACCGGGTAGCTACCTGGGTGGTGGAAGAGCAAGCGGGCGACCCCGACGACGAGCCGAGCGTGCTGCGATGCCTGGAGGCGCGTAGCGTCCGGTTGCTTCCGACGCTGCAGGGTGACCGCGTGTTCGTCGACGAACACGAGGTCACCGAGGCCCTGCATACAGACGCGGTCGACGCCGCGGTGTCGGCGATCGCGCGGCACCCGCAGGTGCGCGCCTGGGTGAAGGAGCGCTTGCGCGAGATCCCCGGCTCGTTCGTCATCGATGGTCGCGACATGGGCACGGCCGTGTTTCCCGACGCAGCCCGCAAGTTCTTCCTTACCGCGCCGGCCGAGGTCCGTGCGCGTCGCCGGGTCGGGGAGCGCGCGGCCGACCTGGCATCGGTGGCGGAAGCGATCCGACGCCGCGACCGCCTCGATGCCGCCCAATCGGTGCCGGCCGCGGACGCGATCCATATCGAGACCGGCGATCTCACGCTCGAACAGGTCGTGGACCGGGTGATGGCAGCGCTCTCCGGGGTGGGCGCGGCTTGAGCTCGGGCCTGTCGATCTCCTCCGGCCGGGCCTTCGTGACGCCGGCAGCCGACCTCCGGCGAGCGGTCGTCACGAGCACCCGTTTCAAGCCTGAGGCCCACGCCCTGGCCGAGGAGCTGGCCGACCGCCTCCGTGAGCTGGGAGCTTCGGTGGAGCTCGACCTCGAGGGGACGCAGCCTCTCGACGAGTGCTCGCGCGACGCGGACGTGGTCTTCTCGGTCGGTGGCGACGGCACGCTGCTGGGAACGGCGCGTCGGCTGGTCGGGTCCTCGGCGCCGGTCGTAGGCGTGAACCTCGGGAAGCTCGGGTTCCTGGCGGAGTTCAGCGCCGACGAGGTCCGGGCCTACCTCGACGGGCACCCGCCGGAAGACTGGCGTATCAACCCGCGCATCATGCTGCAGGTGTGGCTGAACGGCGGCGGCGAACCGACCTTCGCGCTCAACGACGTGGTGGTTTCGCAGGGTGTGGTGGCCAGACTGGTCAACATCGCCATGGAGGTCGATGGCGCGCACGCCACCCAGTACCGGGCCGATGGTCTGGTGGTCTCGACACCCGTGGGCTCGACCGCGTACTCCCTCTCGCTCGGTGGGCCGATCGTCAGCCAGTCGCTGCGCGCCTTCGTCATCACGCCGCTCGCGCCACACTCGCTGACCAACCGCCCCATCGTCATCGAGGGAGGTGTCTTGGTGAGCTTCCGAGTGGAGAGCGAGGCCCACGAGCTGGCGCTCGTGGTGGACGGGCAGGAGCGCATCGACCTGCGTCAGGGAGACCGATTCACGATCGCGGCCGCTCCCACCGACCTGATGCTGGTGTCGTCGGGGCGGCACAGCTTCTTCGATATCCTGCGTTTCAAGCTCGGCTGGGGGGCTCCGCCGAGGATGCGCGAGGGTTGACCACCGGCCGGCGTGCCGGAGGGGCGGACGTGCCGACCATCACCATCGTCTCCAACGGCCACGGCGAGGACGTCATCGGCGCGGCCCTGGCGCGGTCGATCCGGTCGATGGCGCCCGCAGTGCGGATGCGGGCGTTCCCGTTGGTCGACGAGGGAGGGCCGTACCAGGCCGAGAACATCGAACGCCTCGGGCCCTGCCGCGCGATGCCCAGCGGTGGCCTGACCATGCACTCACGGTCGAACTTCCTCCGTGATGTACGGGCCGGCTTCGTGGGCATGACGCTCACCCAGGTGGCCGCGCTGGTGCGGCTGCGGAGCGACGCCATCGTGGTGGTGGGCGACATCTACGCCCAGGTGCTCGCAGCCTTCGCCCGGGCGCACATCCGGGCCGTGGTGCAGCCGCTGGTCTCGAGCTACCACCGCGCAGGGTCCGGGTCGCCCCGGCCCAACCGCTTCTTCATGGAGCGCATCAGCTATCCCGAGCGGGTCCTCATGCGCCATCTCGCAGCGGTCGTCTATCTACGGGACGAGGCGACCGCAACGTGGCTGCGCGCCCGTGGCGTCCGCCATGCCCTGGCGTTGGGGAACCCCGTGGTCGATCTGGCCGCGGGGCATGGAATCGCGGGCGCGCCGGCCGAGGCGACGCTCGCCCTGCTTCCGGGCACGCGCGCCCACACGCCGGCGGCCTTGACACGCATGGCCGAGGCACTCGCCCTGCTTCCGGGCGTCACCGGTCTCGTCGCCTGGCCGGGGGGAACGTTGCCCGCGCTGGACGGTTGGGAGGAGGACGGCGCCGCGGTGCCTGCAGGAGGCGGGACGGTGGCGCTCCGGCGCGGCAGCAGCCGGCTGTGGGTCGTAGAGGGACGGTTCGGAGACGTCCTCGCCAGCGCCCGCGTGGCCCTCGGCACGGCCGGGACCGGTAACGAGCAGGCCGCCGCGCTCGGAGTTCCGGTCGTTTCCTTCCCGGTCGAGCCCGGCTACGGTCTCGATTTCCTCAAGAACCAGCGGCGCCTGCTGGGCGAGGCACTGACCGTGACCGCGCCCGATCCGTCGGCGATCGCCGCGGCGGCACGCCGCCTCCTCACCGACGAGCGGGCCCGGGAGCGCGCCTCGCGCGCCGGAGTCGACCGCATGGGGGGGCCTGGGGGGAGCGAGGCCATCGCGCGCGACCTGCTCGGGCGTCTTCGCCAGAGGGTGCCGGCGTTCGAGCGGGCGATCCCCTAGCGCGCGCATCGGGAGGGATTCCGGATACGCGACGGCGTCCGGAGAGGCTCAGGCGCGGGAAGCGACGACGTCCACGGCCTCCTGCGGCATCGCCTCGCTCAGGAGCTCGCTGAGCCGTGAGAGGCATCGCAAGTGCTTCTTGGCGTAGGCGCTGTCGCGGTAGCTGGTGTCGAACAGCTCGCCGAGAGCGATGTCACCGCTGGCCCGGAGCCCGACGCCGAGGTCGTAGAGCTTGTCGATGAAGTGCACGAAACGGAGGGCATCGTTCTGGGTGCCGATGCGGTGCATCTCCGCGAGGTAGAGGGTACCTACCTGGCGAAGCAGGCCGTCGTAACGTGACGGGTGGATCGATCCGACGAACTCGAGCAGGGCGTCGAGCTCGGCGAACACGCGGGGCCCGGCGGCGTCGTCCTCCCGGCACGCACGCTCGAACGCGGGGCGCGTGGCGAGGGTGCCGATGCGCGTGCGGTGCCGGAAGTCGGGGCCGTCCATGGCAACCGTCTCGAAGCGCTCCGCGAGCGACTGGATCTCTCGGCGGAAATCCTCGGCGTTGAAGCGCCCCTTGCCCTGGGCCTCCGGCTCGGTGTTGGAGGTCGTGAGGACATAACCGCCCGCGTCCGCCACGGACCCCAGGAAGGTCTTCACGATGAGGGTGTTGCCCGGGTCGTCGAGCTCGAACTCGTCGATGCAGAGCAGCCGGGCTCCGCCGAGCGTCCGGCGGGCACGGTCCATGCCCTGCACCCCGATCAGATAGACGAGCTCCTGGAAGCTGAGGTAGTGCTTGTCCTCGAGGTCGGCGTGGAAGTAGGCGGCCGCCAGCAGGTGGGTCTTGCCGACCCCGAAGCCGCCATCGAGGTACAGTCCCCGTCCGTGCGGACGTGCACGCCGCCGAAGCCAGGGGAAGGGCCGTGCGGGCGATCTCTTGAGGCTGCGCTCCGCTTCCTCGACGAAACCCCGCACTGTGGCCAGCGCCTCCGTCTGGCTCGGATGCTGGGGTCGGTACCCTTCGAACGAAACGCGCTCGAAGCGAGGAGGAGGCACGAGGCGCTCGGCGCTCACGGCCGCCGGGGCGGCGAGCTCCGAGAGGGGGCGCAGTGGCGTCACAGGCGGGAGACTACCATGGAAGCCGCGCGGTGCCCGCAGTCCGGGAAGAGCCCGCCGACGGTTTGACACCCCCGAGAGGGCGTCGTAGGCTTGGCGTGTCGGTTCACGGGGAAGTCCGGTGCAATCCCGGCGCTGTCCCGCAACGGTAAGGAGCCGCCCACCGCGGCCGAAGCCCGAGTACCGCGATCCGACGAAGCACCCCCTTGCGAGGACGAGGAAGGGCTGCCCAGAAGCCGCCCGCGCGGCCAACGGCGTCCATCCCCTCCGGGATGGATCTCTTTTTCTCCGATCGCAGGAGCTGAGGAGGCGTTGGTGATCAAGCGCGCGATGGTCCTCGTGGTCCTGCTGCTGGCGTTCCAGGCGGCGCTGGCGACGAACTATCCCCTTACCGTACGCGACCAGCTCGGGCACGAGCTCACGTTGCCGCGGGCGCCGACGCACATCGTGTCGATGATCCCCAGCGACACCGAGACGGTGTGCGCACTGGGCGCGTGCGATGCGCTGGTCGGGGTCGATGCGTTCAGCGACTGGCCGAAGCAGGTGGCGTCGTTGCCGCATCTCGGGAACGCCAACGCTCCCGACATCGAGCGCCTGGTCGCACTGAAACCCGATCTGGTGCTTACCGACGAGTACAGCGGGCTTGCCGCGAGGCTCGAGCAGCTCGGCATCCCCGTCTACGCCGGCACCCCCCAGACCTACCAGGGCGCGCTCGACTTCCTGGGGGTGATGGGCCGTCTGCTCGACCGTCAAACGGCGGCGGCGCTGGTGCGGGGCCGGATCGAAGGGCAGGTGGCGGCGGTGGCCGCCAAGGTGGCCAAGCTCCCGCGCGTGAGCGTATTCGTCGAACTGGATGCGACGCCCTACAGCGTCGGTCCGGGCTCGTACCTGGGGACGCTGCTCGAGAAGGCTGGGGGCCGAACCATCGTGACGCGGGCGATGGGCGAGTACCCGCAGGTCGATCCCGAGTACGTGGTGCAGCAGGATCCGCAGGTGGTGCTGCTGATGGACGCGCCCTACGGCCAGACCGTGGCGAAGGCGGAGGCCAGGCCCGGCTGGTCGGGGCTGCGAGCCGTTCGGGACGGGAGGGTCCTCCCCCTCGATCAGCAGCAGGTGGACATCCTGAGCCGGGCCGGCCCGAGGATGGGCGACGCGGTGGTGCTGCTCGCCAAGCTCCTCCATCCGGGACACTTCTGAGCCGTGGCACGCGCACTCGCCCGGCAGGGCGCCGCTCGCCGCACGGGTCCGGGTCCGCTGCTGGTCTCGGGGCTCGCGCTCGCCATCGTGGTGGTGGCGGCGATCTCGGTAGGGAGCGTGCGGGTGCTCCCGGGCGCCGTGCTCGGCGCCTTGCTGGACGGTGTGCGCGGCCACCACAGCGGTACCGTCGACACCATCGTGTGGCAGCTACGGCTGCCGCGGGTGCTGCTCGCATCGCTGGTCGGCGCCTCGCTCGCGTTGGCCGGGGCCACGTTCCAGGGTGTGTTCCGCAACCCCCTGGCCGATCCCTACCTCCTCGGGGCCGCCAGCGGCGCCGGCTTCGGAGCCAGCGTCGTGCTCGTGTTCGCGGGAGCGGTGCCCTGGCTGGCGCATGTCGGCGTCGGCTGGGCCGCCTTCGCGTGCGCCCTTGCGACGGTCGCCGTCGTGGCGCTTCTGGCGCGCCAGGGACGCGGACTGCCGGCGGTGTCGCTCATCCTGGCAGGGGTGGTGCTTGGCTCCAGCCTCAGTGCCGCCACCTCCTTCTTGATGCTGGCGGCGCGGGACCGGGCGGCCGGCATCCTGAGCTGGTTGCTGGGGAGCTTCGCCTTCGCGAGCTGGGACCGCGTGGCCGCGATGCTTCCGCTGCTCGTCCCCGCGGTGCTGGTGCTGTTGCTGGCAGGACGCGCGCTGGACGTGATGCAGCTTGGGGACGAGTCGGCAGCGCAACTCGGGGTGCCGGTCGAGGCCGTCAAGCTGATCTTGCTGGCCACGGCGACGCTGGCGACGGCGGCGGCCGTGAGCGTGGCGGGAGTGATCGGCTTCGTAGGGCTGGTCGTGCCGCATGCGGTACGGCTTGCCTTCGGCCCCCGGCACGTCCGTCTGATCCCGCTGTCGGCCGTGTGGGGAGCGATCTTCCTGGTGCTCGCCGACCTGTGCGCGCGCACGGTCCTGGCGCCGGCCGAGATCCCGGTGGGCATCGTGACGGCGCTGGTGGGTGGTCCCTTCTTCCTCTTGCTGCTCAGGCGGCAGCGCTCGGGGAGTTGATGCACCCATGAGCCTCGAGATCCGCGCGTTGAGGGCCGGCTACGGCGAGCAGGACGTCCTGCGATCGTGCGACCTTCGTCTGGAGCCGGGCGAGGTCGTTGGGGTGGTCGGTCCGAACGGCGCCGGGAAGTCGACGCTGGTGCGCGTGCTCACGCGACGCCTCCCCGTGCGCGGCGGCAGCGTGAGCGTGGACGGGCGCCCGTTGGACCGGTTCGGGCGTCTCGAGCTCGCCCGGAAGATGGCGGTCGTGCCCCAGCTCCCGGAGCTGCCGGCCGGCTATACCGTGCGCGAGCTGGTATCGATGGGCCGCACCCCGCATCTGGGCCTGCTGCGGCCGGAGCGCGACGAAGACCGGCGGGCGGTCGAGGCCGCGCTCCGGACGACCGACACGCTCCGCCTCGCCGACCGGCCGGCCACCCGGCTTTCCGGGGGTGAGCGTCAACGCGTGGTGCTGGCCCGGGCGCTTGCGCAGAGCCCGCGCTACCTGCTCCTCGACGAGCCCACCAACCACCTCGACCTGCGTTACCAGGTGGAGGTACTGGCCTTCACCCGGCGCGAAGTGCAACGCGGCATGGCCGCGCTGGTCGTGCTGCACGATCTGAATCTGGCGGCGAGCGCCTGCGACCGGCTGGTCGTCCTCCAGGAGGGTCGCAACGTGGCGGAAGGGCCACCCGCCCGGGTCCTGACGGCGCCGCTCGTATCGCGCGTCTACGGGACGGACGTGGAGGTGCACGCCCTGGGGACCCGCCCCCTGATCGTGCCGCGCTTCGATCGAGCTTGAGGCGGGCGGCGGGCTCAGGCGGCGCTGGGTGGGTCGAAGCGCTTGCGGACGCGGACGGCGAGACGGTAGAAGCGCACGAGCCCCTCGGTGGCCGCGCGCCAGCTGAAGCGCTCCATGTCGCGTCTCGCAGCTTCCCCCATGCGGTCGCGAAGGGCCGCATCGAGCAGCAGCGTGCGGAGCTTGTCGGTGAGGTCCCCGAGGTCACCTGGCGTGAACATGAGGCCGGTCGTGCCCTCGTGGATCACGTCCGGGATGCCGCCCGCTCGCGCGCCCACCGGCGGGACGCCGGAGGCCATCGCCTCCATCGCCACGAAACCCAGCGTCTCGGTATCGGACGGGAAGGCGAACACGTCTGCGCTCGCATAGGCGGCCGCCAGCTCCTCCCCCGACATGTACCCGGTGAAGACTGTTCGAGTGCCCTTGAATCGCTCACGGAGCACCGACTCCGCCGGGCCGGAGCCGACCATCGCCAGCCGCACGCCCGGCAGCTGCGTGATCGGAGCGTAGAGCCAGTCGAGCCGCTTCTCGAACGACAGCCGACCCACGTACACCATGAGCGGGTCATCGGGATGCCCGTCGGTCAGCCGAACGCGCATCGCGTGGGAACGTTTGTCGGGGCGGTACACATCGGTGTCGACCGCCTTGGGCCAGAGGCGCACACGTCGGATCCCCAGGCCCCGCGCGGAGTTCACCATCGGGATGCTGGTACAGAGATTGACGTGGGCCTGGTTGTGGACGTCCCGCAGGAAGATGCGCGACGGCTCCGACAGGAAGCGTAGCCGCAGCGCCTCGGCGTACTGGGTGACGTCGGTGTGGTAGCTGGCCAGCAGGGGGAGGTTCCGCTGTTTGGCGATCGCGGTCCCCCACAACCCGAGCACCACCGGGTTGATGACGTGGACGAGATCGGGCCGGAACCGGTCGAGCTCACGGCCCAGGCGTGGCCGAGGCAGGCCCAGGAAGAGCTCCGGGTACCAGGGCTTGAACGGTACCCCTGGCACGCGCACCACGCGGTGGCCGGCGTAGGACTCGGGGGGATTGTGGGGAGCGAACACCAGGGCCTCGTGGCCCAGGTCGCGGAGCTGCTCCAGGGTGCGGACCAGCCGGGTGACGACGCCGTCGATCTTGGGGAGGAAGGTCTCGGTGAAGAAAGCGATTCGCATGGTGCTGGAGTGTGCGGATGCCGCTTCCGACCCGGTCCCGGTCGGCCCGCGCGCTAGGCAGTTTCCGGTGTCTTGGATTCCTGGCGCGGTTTGCCGGCTTGTTGGTTGCGGGTCCAGGTGCTGGTGCAGGGGATCTTGTCGAGGTCGGCGCGGTGGGCGTATTTCTTGGCGATGGTGGTGACTTCTTCGAGGAGGCCTTGTTGGAGGGTGGTGGGGTTGAGGCCGAGGTCGAGGAAGAGGTCGTTCTTGACGTGGAGTTCGTTTTCGGCGTCTTCGTTGCGGGGGTTGGGGACGTTCTCGATGGTGGCGCCGGTGAGGCCTGAGACGATGGCGGCGAGGTCGCGGACGCGGT
>CAZIBD010000040.1:0-28434 GCA_964536935.1 uncultured bacterium
CAGCGTCGGCGTCCAGAAGATGGCCAACTCCTTCACCGCCGGGGTGATGTTCACCCTCAATCCGGCCACGGGCGACCGCTCGGTCATCGTCATCGACTCGAACTACGGCTTCGGCGAATCGCTGGCGGTCGGCTATGCGACCGGCATCACCACGTTGCTGGTGCTGATCTTCGGTGAGATCACCCCCAAGTCGATCGCGGTCCATCACGCGGTGGGCTTCTCGCGGGCGGTGATCCGACCCGTCTACGTGATGTCGATCGTGCTCTACCCGATCGGCCTGGCGTTCGCTTGGATCACCGGCACCGTGCTGCGCCTCTTCCGGCTCGAGCCCTCCGGCAACCCCCTCCTCACCGAGAACGAGCTACGGCTCATGCTGCGCAGCGCCGAGGAGTCCGGCGTCATCGAGGCGCAGGAGGAGGAGATGATCAAGGGCATCATCGACCTCGAGGAGACCGTGGTCCGCGAGGTGATGACTCCGCGTGTGGACGTGGTGGCGATCCCCGAGGACGCCAGCATGATGGAGCTGCTGCGTCTCACCACCGAGCACGGCTACAGCCGCCTGCCGGTCTACGGCGAGACCATCGACAACATCCGCGGTTTCGTGTACGCACGCGACCTGTTGCCCTACCTGGCCCGGCCCGAGGCGCTCGAGGAGACCCGCGTGGCCGACCTCATGACACCGCCGCAGTACGTGCCGGAGACGCTGTCCATCCTCAACCTGATGCGCGACATGCGCATCCGCAAGAACCACATGGCGATCGTCGTGGACGAGTTCGGCGGGACCGCCGGCATCGTCACGCTCGAGGACATCATCGAGGAGATCACGGGCGAGATCTACGACGAGACCGACGAGGAGGAGGAAGAGGACATCGTCCTGCTCGAGGACGGGCACTACCGCATCCAGGGCTCCGCCCATCTCGAGAACGTGGCCGACGACCTCCGCCTCACCTTCGAGGACGACGGCGAGTACGACACGCTGGCCGGGTTCCTGATCGACGAGTTCGGTCACATCCCCCACGTCGGCGAGTCGCTTCGGCACCAGGGCGTACGCTTCATCGTGGAGCAGGCCGACGAACGCCGCGTGATCACCGTGCTGGCCTGGCGCGAGGAGCTTTCGCAGACGCAGGAGACGGTGAACGAGGCCGAAGCCTGAGGATCAGCCCTCGTAGCGGCGCGGGACCCTCGCCGAGACGCGGGTGAGAAGCTCGTAGGCGATCGTGCCGATGCTGCGGGCGAGCGTCTCCGCGCTCGGGCCCGGCGGCCCCCACAGGGTGACGGTGTCCCCCGGCTGGACGGCGAGATCGCCTGCGTCGAGCATGAGCTGGTCCATGCACACGCGCCCGGCCACGCCGACCTGCCGACCGTGCAACGCGGCGAACCCTTTGCCGGAAAGCAGACGCGGGTAGCCGTCGGCGTAGCCGGCGCGGACCGTGGCGATGGTGGTGTCGCGGTCCGCGGCCCAGGTGCCGCCGTAGGACACGGGGGTCCCCGCGGCGACCCGCTTGACGAAGGTTACCGGGGCCTGGAGGCGCATCACCGGTCGAAGCTCTTGCTCCAGCGCGGCCACGGCGTCGCCGGGAGGGTAGCCGTAGAGCGCGATGCCGGGTCGCACCAGGTCGTAGTGCGCTTCCGGGTAGGCGATGACCCCGGCCGAGTTGGCGGCATGCCGCCAGCGGGGCTCGATGCCGTCCTCGCGCAGCGCATCCAGCAATCGGTCGAAGCGCTCGAGCTGCGCCAGTGTGGGCGCGCGGCCGGGCTCGTCGGCCCGCGCTAGGTGGGTCCAGACGCCCTCCAGCTCGACTTCGGGAGCGGCATCGACGGCTCGAGCGAGCTCGACGGCGCGCGCCCACGGCAACCCCAGCCGGCCCATGCCGGTGTCGACCTTCAGGTGCACGCGAACGCCGCGCCCGGCCCCGGCGGCCCGGAGCGCCTCGAGACTCGCCTCGTCGACGAGGGTGAGGGCGACGTCGGCGTGCGCCAGGCGGCGGAGGGTTGCCGCGTCGTGGACGGGCCCGAACAGAAGGATGTCGGCGTCGATCCCGGCCGCCCTGAGGGCCAGGGCTTCGCCCGCGGTCGCCACCCCGAACCAGCGCACCCCGGCTGCGAGCAGGCGCCCGGCTACCCGCGCCGCGCCGTGTCCATAGGCATCCGCCTTGACGGCCGCCAGCACGGCGGTGCCGGGCTTCAGTCGGCTACGCAGACGACCCAGGTTGTGCTCCAGCGCGCCGAGATCCACCGAGGCGACGGGCCCGTCGCTCGGGGGCACGGAGCCGGTACCGGTCCATCCGTCGCGCATGCCGTCAAGCATACCGGGCAGACGCGTCTTGCTCGCCAGGGAAAGGTCAGCGTTTCCAGGTGGTGCGGTGGTCGTGCACCATGACGACGAACGGAAGCCAAGCTGGGGTGCCGAGGTCGGCCCGGCTACGATCCCGCGGAGCTCAACTGCCCGTCTTCGCGCTGCCGAGACCGGGAATGCGCAGGCGGGCCTCGAGCCGTCGCAGCAGCCAGGAGAGGACCAGCACGACCGCCAGGTACATCAGGGCGACCACGATGAAGACCTCGAAGTAGCGGAAGGTGTCGCTCGCGATGACCAGCCCTGCCCCCATGAGGTCCGTCACGGTCGCGAAGAACACGATCGAGGAGTACTTGAGCATGAGGATGAGCTCGTTCGACCAGGGAGGGATGGCGAGGCGCAGCGCCTGCGGGAGGATGATGGAGCGTATGGCCTGGAGGCGCCCCATCCCGATCGAGCGCGCCGCCACCATCTGGCCTGCGGGCAACGACTGGATGGCGCCGCGGAAGTACTCGCCCTGGTACGCCGACGTGTTGAGGCCGAGCGCCAACACCCCCGCCACGAAGGGCGAGAGCCGCACGCCCAGGGTGGGCAAACCGTAGTAGACGAGGAAGAGCTGCACCAGGATCGGCGTCCCGCGGAAGAAGTTGACGTAGACGGTGGCGAGCCAGTACACGGGACGTCGCCCATAGACGCGCGCCGTTGCCAGCAGTAGGCCGAGCACGATCCCCATGGCGATGCAGAGCGCCGTGATCTCGAGCGTCACGACCAGTCCTTGGGCGAGCTGCGGCAGCCATTGCGCCAGGTTGAACTTCAGACCCATCGATCCGTTCCCCTACACGGTCGCAATGCGGCGAAGGAACTCCGCAGTGCGCGGCTGCTGCGAGTGGTGGAACAGCTGGTCGGGCGGGCCCATCTCGACGACGCGCCCGTGCTCCATGAAGATGATCTCGTCGGCCGCGCGGCGCGCGAAGCCGAGCTCATGGGAGACCACCAGCATGGTCATGCCTTCCTCGGCCAGCTCGTCCATGACCTTGAGCACCTCGCCCGTCAGCTCCGGGTCGAGCGCGCTGGTGGGCTCGTCGAAGAACATCACCTTGGGCTCCATGGCGAGCGCCCTTGCGATCGCGACGCGCTGCTGTTGTCCGCCGGAGAGCTCGGCGGGATAGGCGTCGGCCTTCTTGGCGAGCCCCACGCGGGCGAGCATCTCGTGGGCGCGTTCGGTCGCCTGGTGCTTGTCGACCTTCTTGACCTTGCGCAAGCCGATCCGGATGTTGTCGAGTGCCGTCAGGTGCGTGAACAGGTTGAAGTCCTGGAAGACGTATCCGATGGAGGCCCGGACCCTGTTGAGGTCGGTCTTGGGGTCCGTGATCTCGGTGGCCTCGAGCCATACCTTTCCCTGATCCGGCTCGATGAGGCGGGTGAGGCACCGCAAGAGCGTGCTCTTGCCCGTTCCGGACGGTCCCATGACCACGATGGTATCGCCGCCGTGGACGTCGAAGGAAACGCCCCGCAGGACCTCCTCGGCGCGGAAGCGCTTGTGCAGGTCCTCGACCCTCAAGACGAAGTCCATGGGCTCCTCATTTCGCGACGCGTCGGGACGCGCCGTCCCGCGATTCCAGTCCTGGGACCGCCAGGCGTTTCTCGAGCCGGCCCAGCAAAGCGTTTCCCATCGACGTGAATGCCCAGAAGATGAAGGCGACGGTGAGGAACGTGGCGATGGCGAGCTGGGCGTGCGAGACGTAGACGGTGCGCGCGTAACGCATCACCTCGTTGATGCCGATGGCGTACACGAGCGTCGTATCCTTCAGAACTGAGGAGAACTCGTTCGACCAGGCCGGAATTGCCAGCCGCAGCGCCTGCTGCAGCACGATGGAGCCCACGGTCTGCACGCGGCTCATGCCCAGCGAGCGGGCCGCCATGACCTGGCCCGCTGGCACCGACTGGAGGGCGCCGCGGAAGATCTGCGACTGATAGCCCGAGGAGCGGAAGCCCATCGCCAACGCGCCAGCGAGGAAGGCCGACGTCTCGATGCCGAAACGCGGGAACCCGTAGTAGAACAGGAAGAGCAGCACCAACGCTGGAACGCCGCGGAAGAACCACTCCCAGGCCACCGCCGCGCTGGCGAGGGGCCGTGAGCCGTACACCTGTGCCAGCGCCACCAGCAGACCGACCACGAAACCGATGGCGATCAGCGCGGCGAACACGCTCAGATTGATGAGCGTGGCCTGCAGGAACTCGGGCAGCCGCCGAGCGACCACTTCTAGTCCCGCCACGCTCATCCCATCCTTGCGCCAGCCAGGCGAACGGACTCAGGCGGCGCGCTCGTGACACGGCGCGCCGCCGTCCGATGGGCCAAACTGCGATGCCCGCCTACTTGGTCGCCTGAGCCATGCACTGCGCGTAGGTCTTCACGTCCTGCATGCTGCTGGCGTTGAGGATGTCTGCCTTGCACTTCTGCCAGGCGGCCGTGATGGCGTTGTCCGACGGACCGAAGTAGGCGGCAGACAGCTCGGCCCAGGGCGAGCCGGGTTGGATCTGAAGCTCGGTCCCGGCGGCCGTGGACACGTCGTTGAGACCGAGCGCCTTGATCCCGGCGTTGATCTTGGGGATGAGCCCGGCCGGATCGCCCTTGGGAACGTTGAAGCCGAAGTACTCGTAGGTGTTGATGATGCCGGCGATCGTGAGCTTCTTCGGGTACGTGGCCACCGAGGCCTCGGATGCCGGGGCGTCCTGTACGACGGCATCGATCCGGCCGTTGACGAGATCGAGGATCGCAAGCGGATACGTTTCGTAGAGCTTGATGCTTACCTTGACGCCCTTGTCGGTCAGGTTGTCCTTCAACCAGGACGCTCCAGTCGTGCCGCGCTGAGCGCCCACGGCGCCGGTCGGGCCCAGGCCCGCGAGGGCGGTGATCATGTTGGCCTTGCCGTCCGAGCGCATCACGATGGCCTGGTTGGACAGGTAGTAGGGGTCGGAGAAGTCCACGACCTCCTTGCGCTTGTCCGTGATGGTGAAGCCGGAGGCCCCGATGTCGCACTTGCCCGTCCGCAGCGCCGGGATGATCGAGTCGAAGGAGAGATTCTGGATCTTGACCTTGTAACCCTCGACCGCCGCGACGGAGCGCATCACATCCATGTCGAAGCCGTAGGACGAGGGCCCCTGGTCGCCCATCTCGAACGGTGGCCAGGGAATGTCGGAGCAAACCGTATAGACCTTCGCCTGCGCATCGGCAGTGCTCGCGGCCGCCAGGATCAGCCCCAGCGCCATCACAGCAGCCAACATGGCAGCAATGGGTTTCATGCTCACGGGATAGTGCATCGTCCTGCCCCTCTCCATCGCGGATCAAACCCGCCAGCACTGGCTCTTGGGATCGAGAACAGCGCGGGCGAATTTGGCGTTGTGTCCGGAACGATACCATTCCCGGGCTAGGCGGATGCTAGTTGCGGTGGAGCGCGCGTGCGCCGCACACACACGATGGACCGGGTGGTCGTTGCTCTCGGGACGCGGCGGGCCCCGGGTCGGCAGGGCGCGGGCCGAAGGCCAAGGCCCTCGCTCCGGCGCGGGACGTCAGCCCTTGACCGAGCCCGCCAGGAGTCCGCGGATGAAGTAGCGACCCAGCACGATGTAGATGATCAGCGTCGGCAGCGCCGCCAGCACGGCGCCCGCCATCGGCAGGTTCCAGTTGACGGCCTCGCCGCCGGCGAGCTGGGCCAGCGCTACCGTGATCGGCTGGGTGCTCTGCCGCGTCAGCGTCACGGCGAACAGGAACTCGTTCCAGATCTGGGTGAACTGCCAGATGATCACCACGACGAAGCCCGAGATCGACAGCGGGAACACGATGCGGCTGTAGATGCCGAAGAAGCCCGCACCGTCGATACGCGCCGCCTCGACCATCTCGTCGGGGATCTCGGCGTAGAAGTTGCGGAAGATCAGCGTGGTGATGGGGAGCCCGTAGACCACGTGGGTGAGGATGAGGCCCCACAGCGACCCGTACAGGCCGATGTTGCGCAGGAACTGGAACAGCGGGATGAGGATCGACTGGTAGGGGATGAACATGCCGAAGAGCATCAGCGGGAAGACGATGTTCGCGCCCGGAAAGCGCCACTTCGACAAGATGTAGCCGTTCATGGAACCCATCAGCGCCGACGCCGCCGTGGCCACCACGGCCAGGAACAGGCTGTTGCGGAGCTTGGGGGCGAAGGCGTGCCAGGCCGTGACGTAGCTTGCCCAGTTCCAGTGGCTCGGCAGCTGCCAGGTCGTGGCCAGGTTGATCTCGGCCGGGACCTTCAGGCTGGTCACCAGCACCAGGTAGACGGGCAGCAGGAAGAAGACGGCGGCAACCACCAGCAGCCCATACGTGAGCCACTGCGTGCCGCCTTTCCGCCTCGGCGCACGCGCCGTGCGCGAGAAGGCCTCGGCGCTCATCGCCGGACCTCGCCGCGGAGGCTCGAGTAGAGATAGGGGATGATCACGGCGGCCACCATGATCAGCAGCACCACTGCGATGGCGGCGCCCTGCGCGAACTGGTTGGCACGGAAGCTGCGAAGGTACATCAGCAAGGCCGGTACATCGGTGGCGGCATGGTCGGGGCCGGCCATGGCGAACACCAGGTCGAAGATCTTGAGGCTGATGTGCCCGAGGATGATCATCGCCGACAGCGAGATGGGGCCGAGCAGCGGCAGGATGACGTGCCGGTACAGCTGCCACTCGCTGGCGCCGTCGACGCGGGCGGCCTCGCGGAGCTCCTCCGGGATGCCGCGCAGCCCGGCCAGGTAGAGCGCCATCGTGTAGCCCGACATCTGCCACACGGCCGCGATGATGATCCCGATGAACGCGAGGTTGAAGCCGTGCCGTTCGGGGTAGGGCAGGGGGCGGCTATGCCGTCCGAAGGCGAACGCCCAGAGAAGAACCAGGCCGGTTGCCAGGATGCTCACGGCTCCGCCCAGGCCGTGGCCCTTGCGGAAGGCGCGCCAAGCGAGCAGGGCCAGGACGGCCGCCACGACCAGGCCGAGGGCGAACGGCAGGTCGTTCCAGTTGAACTGCAGTACCTGCGTCCGGCTCGTCAACCACCGGAACTGCAGCCTCGGCAGGCCGACGAGGGAGGGCAGCACGTTGAGGCCGCCCTGCGGCTGGAGCATCCAACGCCAGATGGTGCCGGTGACGATGAAGGCCAGCGCGAACGGGAACAGGAAGATGGTCCGGAACAGGCCCTCCCCCTTGACGTCGCGGTCGAGGAGCACCGCCAGGCCCAGCCCGAGCCCGAGGCAGCCTGCCAGGAACAGGATCGTGAAGAAGAAGGTGTTGACCAGGTCCTGCCGGAAGCGGGTCTCGATGAAGTTCGTGAAGAGATCAGTGTAGTTCTTCAGGCCCAGCCAGTGGAGCCTGGGGTTGAGGGCGAGCGCCTGGCTCGGGTCCTGCCCCCAGTCGGTCATCGAAACATAGAGGGTGCGGCCGATGAAGCCGTAGACGAAGATCGCCAGCAGCACGATCGACGGCAGCAACATCACGATGGCGGTGAGGCGGTCGCGGGTGAGCTTCATGCCAGGTCGACCCGTCCGAGGGCGCCGACCGGGCGGGGCCGGGCGGCGCCACACGGAAGCGCGAGGGGGCCCGACGGGCCGGGCCCCCTCGCATAGCGACGGTCAGTCGTACAGCCCCACCTGGTTGGCGATGGCCTGGGCGGCGTTGGCCGCCTGCTCGCTGTTCTGCGAGCTCTGGTAGATGCTCATGACGTCCGCGAACTGGCTCATGAACGCTTCCTTGGCGACGGCACCGTGAACCAGGCTGCCGACGATGGTGTTGCTCTGCCAGTCCTTCGCCGCCGACTGCGAGTAGGCGTTGTAGAGGCTCAGATCGGAGTCGAGCCGCGGGCTGATCGAGCCCTTGAGCGGGTTGAAGGTGTCCTGGCCCTGCTTCGAGCCGAGCAGCGTCAGCCAGTCCATCGTGTTCTGGGGATCCGGGGCGCCCTTGGGCAGCCCGAAGGAGTCCGCCAGCATCACGAACACGCCCTGCGTGCCGGGGGAGGCCTCCCAGCCGAAGCCGGTGCCGGGCTCGAGCTTCAGGGTCGTCGTCATGTAACCGGCGGCCCAGTCGCCCATCACGTTGTACGCCGCCTGGCCCTGGACCAGCCGGTCGGTCGCCTGCTGCCACGACAGGCCGGAGGCGTCATCGTTGGTGCACGCCATGACCTTGCCGAAGGTGTCCCAGATCTTGACGGCCTGCGGGTCGGTGAACTTGATCTTGCCCGACCACAGATCGTTCCATCCCTGGGCGCCCAGCGTCGCCACGGCGACGCTCTCCCACAGGTGCTGCTGCGTCCAGTTCTCACCGACCACCAGCGGCGTGACGCCCTGGCTCTTCAACGCCGGGCACTGCACCAGGAACTCGTCCCACGAGGTGGGCGCTGTCACGCCCCACTTCTCGAGGTTGGCGGGCACGTACCACAGCACGTTGGAGCGGTGGATGTTGACCGGAACGCTCCAGATGCCGTTCTGCGTGCTGATCAGGTCGATCAGGTTCTTCGGGAAGGCGCTCGTCCAGCCCTGGTCCTGGAATAGCGAGGTGAGGTCCTCCATGCGGTTCGCCGCCACCCAGGTGCCGATGAGCTCCTGGCCGGCATGGACCTGGAAGCTGTCGGGCGGGTCCCCGCCCAGCATGCGGGTCTTCAGCACGGCGCGCGCGTTGACGCCCGAGCCGCCGGTGACCGTGGCGTTGATGACGTCGACACCGGGGTGCTGCTGCTGATACAGCTTGATGAGCGCCTCGAGGGCCGGGCCTTCGTCGCCGGCCCACCAGGAGAAGATCTCCAGCCTGCCCTGGGCCTGGGCCATACCGGCCAGCAAGCCGAGAGCTGCTACGAGCGTGAGCAGTCTCTTCATCGCCACGTCCTTCCTCCTAAGGAATGGGTTGTGTGGTGGTTCTACCCTCTATGAGCGTGATCGTCCGACGAGCGTCACCTCCTCGGCGGAGCGAGCGTCCGCCCAACGATGTCGCGGGCCCACCCCTCGTGGGGCCCGTCACCCGACGCCTTCGCGCCCGCTACGTCCGGAAGCACCCCCGTACGCGGCGTACAGGCGCCCTTGCTCGTTGATCAGCATAGCGTCGGTAGGGAGGGGGGTAAAGGACGAATAACCCTTCGCCGACGGTAGACTGAGCCTGTGGCCAGCGTGTCCGAGATGCGGGAGCGCCTGAGGCGTCCGCTGCAGCAGGAGCTCCGCAGCGGCTGCCGCGACGAGGTCGTGGTGGGGGGTATCGAGCGGCTCGCCGAGTCACTCGCCCGACCGTTCGCGGGCGTAGCCGAGCTGCTCGCCGGTTATGGCGAGCTCACGCCCGAGGCGCGACACGAGCGGTTGACGCAGGTGCTGGCGCTCCTCGATGGCGAGGCGCGGCCGCGAGCGGGAGCGCCCGGGGCGAACGGGAACGCGGCGGCGAAAAGACGCCGTCCGGACGGATCGGGCGTGGCGGGCACGGCCGGAGTGGCGACGCAGTCGTCCTCCGCAGGTCCGCAACCGCGTCGCGCAGGCCCGCCGGGCCGCGGCGACCCCTCCGCCTCGGTGGAGTCGGGAGCGGCTCTGCTGCACCCCGACGACCTCGACCGGGCGCTCGCCGATCGCCTGGTCGACGTAGGCGCGCAGGCACCGCGGAAGCTGGCCGACGTCGGCGTGCGCACCTACCGCGACCTGCTTTGGGCCCTGCCCCGCCGCTACGAGGACCGCCGGGCGCTGCCCCGCTTCGCGGCCCTTCGGCCGGATGAGACCGCAACCGTCACGGCGACCGTGGTGAGCCGCAAGGGGATGAGGAGCCGGCGGGGCATGCACGTGCTGCGGGCCCTGCTGGAGGATGCCGCGGGCGAGCGTGCCGCTGCCGTCTGGTTCAACCAGCCCTGGGTGGAGCAGCAGCTCTTCCCGGGCCAGCGCGTGATCCTCGGCGGGAAGGTGAAACGGAAGGGTCGCAGCCTCGAGATCAACGTGACCGGGTTCGAGGTGGACGATGACAGCGAGAGCCTGTCGTTCGGCCGGATCGTCGGCATCTACCGGGGCACGCAGGGGCTCAGTCAGGCGTACCAGCGGCGAGCCATCTACAGGCTCCTGGAGGCGCTACCCAACCTGCCGGACTATCTGCCGAGGTCGCTCCTGGAGCGGCTTGCGCTCGTGTCGCTCGACCGCGCGCTGCGTGACGCCCACTTTCCGGCTTCCGAGGAGGCGCTCGCCGCGGCCCTCGGCCGGCTCAAGTTCGACGACTTCCTGTTCCTCGAGCTGGCCGTGTTGCGCAGCCGCGACGCCTCGCTGACGGGACGCTCGTTCCGGATTCGCGGCGAGGACGTCGAGGCGTTCCGGGCGAGCCTCCCGTTCGGGCTGACCGACGCCCAGGAGCGGGCCCTGGCGGAGATCCTGGCCGACATGGGCGAGCCACGACAGATGGCCAGATTGCTGCAGGGCGATGTCGGGTCCGGCAAGACGGCGGTGGCGGCGGCCGCGATCTACGTTGCGGTACGGAGCGGAGCACAGGCCGCCCTCATGGCACCCACCGAGATCCTGGCGCGGCAGCACTACCTGAACCTGCGGAGCTACCTCTTCCCGCTCGGCGTCCGAAGCGAGCTGCTCACGGGTGCGATGAGCGCTCGCGAGCGACGCGAGGCCCGTGCCCGGCTGGGCTCCGGCGAGGCGCAGCTCGCGGTGGGCACGCACGCGCTCATCCAGCAAGGGGTGGCGTTCGCCGACCTGGGGCTCGCCATCGTGGACGAAGAGCATCGTTTTGGGGTCGAGCAGCGGCGCAAGCTGCTGCACGGGCTTCCCGACGTGCTGGTCATGAGCGCGACGCCCATCCCGCGCTCGCTCGCGTTGACCTACTACGGCGACCTGGAGCTGAGCGTGATCGATGCGCTCCCGCCGGGGCGCAAGCCGGTCGAAACTCGGCTGGTGAGCGCGAACCGCCGGCGCGAGGTCTATCACCTCGCCTGGGACGAGATCCGGAAGGGCCGGCAGGTGTACGTGGTGACGCCGTTGGTGGAGGAGAGCGAGGCGCTGGACGAGGTCGTTTCCACCACCGGGCTCAGCGAAGACCTGCGCCAGCTCATGCCCGAGGCCTGCCGCATCGCGATGCTTCACGGGCGCATGCCGGGCGAGGAGAAGGACGCCGTCATGGAGCGGTTCCGAAGGCACGAGTTCGACATGCTGGTGTCCACGACCGTCATCGAGGTGGGGGTGGATATCCCCAACGCGACGATGATGATCGTGGAGAACGCCGAGCGCTTCGGCCTGTCGCAGCTCCACCAGCTCCGGGGCCGGGTGGGCCGCGGCACGGAGGCCAGCACGTGCATCCTCGTCGCCGGCGAGCGCGGTCGCAAGACCCAGAAGCGTTTGCAGATCGTCGCCAGGAATTCCGACGGCTTCCGCATCGCCGAGTACGACCTGGAGCTGAGGGGCCCCGGTGAGCTGCGCGGGACGCGCCAGTCGGGGGTCCCCGACCTGGTGGTGGGCGACCTCGCGACGGACGGGTCGATCATCGAGCGCGCGCGCGATCTGGCCCAGCGCATGCTGGCGGAGGATCCCGCCCTCGAAGCGCCCTGGGCGGAGCGGCTGCGCCTGGAGCTGGGAAGGCGGAGCGGCGCGCTCGTGTTCCGCGAGGTCATATGAGCGTGCTGACGCGCCTCGCGGCCGGGCTGCTCCTGGCCGGGCTGTTCGTGGGCCTGGTCTTGCGCTGGACCGTCGGCCGCAGGCGCTTCCGGATGCTGCTGACGGTACTGGTCTTGGTGCCCGCGGTGCTTCACGCCGGCTACGTGAGCGTACAGGCCCTCGGCCACCGTGCCGCTCCGCTGGGGCTGCTGGCCTACCTGGTCGGAGCCGCCTTGGTGGTGGGGTCCGGGTGGTGGCTCGGGCGCCGTTGGGTCGACGGTCGCGGCCTGTGGGCGGCCCTGACGCCGGTGGCGACCGGGGCGGCCTACGGCGTCCTCCCCTTCGCGCTGTACTCGTTGTCGCTGCGGCGCCAGGCGATCGACCTCGATGTCGTGCCGACCGCCATCTTCCTGGGCGTCTGCCTGTTCGGGTCGGCGCTGCTGCTGCCCTTCGCCCCGGGCGGCGGCGGGGGCGGTGGCTGGGTCGGCCGGCTCCTGCGACGTCGTTGATAGCCGTCTGCGAGGGCGCTCCCGGGGTCTGCTAGACTGCAGTCGTGCACTGCCGTTCGTGCTCCGCCGGTCGCTGGCCGTGGTCGCTGGTCGTCGCGGGAGTGGTCCTGGTGTTCGGACTGGCCGCGTGTGCTCCCGGCACCGCGATCAGGAGCGCTCGGCCGCTCGGGGAGATCCGGCCGCCGTCGTTCGAGCTCGTAGCTGGCCAGACCAGCATCGAGCGCTTCGACCCGCCGGGTGCCGGGTCGGGGTTGTCGATGACGGTCGGGACGCTGGTCCGCAACCCGAACAGCTTCCCCGTGCGCTTGCAGTCGGTGACGTATTCGGTCGTCCTGCACGGGGAGTTCGTCGGGAAGGGGACGTTGAGCCCCGGCCTCTACCTGGGACCCGGTGCGACCGCCCCGCTGCGGTTTCCCATCCACAGCGATCTGAAGAACAAGCGGAGCTTGCTGCGCGCAGTGGTTCGCGCGTTCGCGGACACGCCGTTGCCGTTCCGCATCGAGGGCACGATGCGGTTCACCTCGTCCAGCTACGCCTTCGAGACGCGCAAGAGCGTGCTCGTCTCGGGCGCCACGCTGGCCCGCCAGACGGTCGAGCCGCCACGCTTGCGCCTCGACGAGAGCGCAACACGGGCGTTCACGCTGCGACCCGGTGTGCCGGTGGTGCAGGTAGCCGTGAAGGTGTCGAACCCCGGCGATATCGGTTACTTCCTGTACGGGAAGGACCTTGCGCTGACGCTGGCCGGCCATGCCATGGCACGCGAGGACATGCGGCCGCTGCCGCTCGCTGCTGGCCAGGACGGGCGCATCGACCTGGTGTTCTACCCGGACCCGAAGAAGCTTTCCTCGGATGCGATGGCCGCGTTGCAGGCGGCCCTTCAGGGCATCCCCACCTTGTTGCGGGTGAAGGGCACGCTGACCATGGACGTCCTCGGCGTGGACTCGTTCACGGTTCCTCCGGGCTGGGAGATCGCCGGCTTCGTGTCCTCGCCGTCCTCGACACACTGACGACCGGCCCTTGTGCTATCCTCCGCCGTATGGCCAGAATCCTTGTCACCGACACCATCCAGCTCGGTGATGGCGAGTACCCCGGCATGGAGGTCGTCGACCGTGCGGGTATCGATCGTGCGGAGCTGCTCGAGATCGTTGGGTCCTTCGACGCCATCATCACGCGCAGTCGAACCAAGGTCGACGACGAGCTGATCCGAGCCGCGGAGCGGCTTCGCGTGATCGGTCGCGGCGGTGTCGGCGTCGACAACATCGACCTCGAGTCGGCGAGCCGGCGTGGCATCCTCGTGGTCAACGCTCCGGAAGCGAACAACGTTTCGGCGGCCGAGCTGGCCATCGCGCTGATGCTGAATGCCGCCCGCGGGGTGGCTCGAGCCGACCGGCTCATCCGGTCGGGAACGTGGGATCGCAAGTTCCTCGGGCGCGAGCTCAAGGGGTCGCGGCTGGGCATCGTGGGGCTGGGGCGCATCGGCTCGCTGGTGGCCAAGCGGGCGCAGGGGCTCGGCATGACGGTGATGGCGTACGACCCCTACATCACCAGGCGCCGCGCCGAGGAGCTGAAGGTGGAGCTCTTCGACGATCTGCACGCCATGCTGGCCCGCTCCGACTTCCTCACCGTCCACACGCCCCTCACCGAAGAGACCGAGGGCATCATCGGGCCGGACGAGCTGCGTCGGCTGCCCCGAGGGGCCGTCGTGGTGAACGCGGCGCGGGGCGGCATCATCCAGGAGGACGCGCTGCTGGAAGCGCTCGAGTCGGGCCACCTGTTCGGTGCGGGCCTGGACGTCTACGCGTCGGAGCCCCCGGACCCGAAGCGCCCGCTGGTCCAGCGCGAGAACGTCGTGCTGAGCGCGCACCTTGGGGCCAACACTGCCGAGGCGCAGGCGCGTATCGGCACCGAGATCCTGGAGAGGACGGTACTGGCGCTCAACGGCGACTACTCGCGCGGCGTCGTCAACGCTCCCGCCCTGGCGCCCGAGGTGATGAGCGCGCTGGGCAGACACCTGATCCTGGGCGAGGTCCTCGGGCGCACCGTGGCGCAGCTGACGCGCGGCCGCGTCAAGGAGCTCGAGGTGGAGTTCGCCGGCACCTTCCCGATCGATCCCGACCCCGTCGCGACGGCGGTGACCAAGGGCTTCCTGGAGCCGTTCCTGGACGAGCCCCCCAACTACATCAATGCGCCCTCCATCGCGCGGGACCGGGACATCCGGGTCTCACGCGCGACCGCCTCGCGCAGCCGCGGCTACACGACGCACGTTCTGGTGACGGCCGTGACCGCGGACGGCCGGACTAGCGTCGCGGGTACGGTGCTGGCCGACCAGCCCCGCATCGTGGCCATCGACGACTACCCCATCGAGATCAAGCCCGAGGGCGCGATGCTCGTGTGCACGAACTACGACCGACCCGGCGCGGTCGGTCGGGTCGGCACGGTGCTCGGCGACTCCGGCGTGAACATCAACAGCATGCAGCTCTCGCGAACGAGCGAGGACGGCCTGGCCATGTTCGTCCTGACCCTCGACCAGGTGCCGACCGACCAGGTGCTCGACGTGCTCCGCAACCTCGGGGACGTCATCCGCAGCCTGCGTCTGGTGCGGCTCTAGCCCATGGGAGCGTTCAAACCGCGGCTGCTCGCGCCGGGGCCCGTCGAGGTCCCGCCTGCGGTGCTCGAGGCGATGGCCCGGCCGGTGATCCACCATCGCAGCGAGCCGTTCCGGCAGCTCTTCGCCGGCGTGCGAGCGCGCCTGGCCGAGGCCGCGATGGTGCCCGGCGAGGAGGTGCTCGTCGTCACCGGTAGCGGGACCGCGGGGTTCGAGGCGGCGCTGCTGGCGTGCGTGCCGGCCGGCGGCACGGTGCTCAGCCTCCACGCCGGCAAGTTCGGCGAGCGCTGGGCGAGCATGGCGAAGCGCTTCGGCTTCACCGTGGTCGAGCTGGCCGCTCCGTGGGGCGGCACGTTCGAGTTCGAGCGCCTGCGTGAGGTCCTCCGGTCGTCCCCCGGCATCGACGCCGTGACCACCACCCACTCCGAGACGTCGACCGGTGTGCTGCACGATGTCGAGGCGATCGCGTCGGTGGTCCGCCAGGAGGCGCCCGACGCCCTCGTCGTCGTCGACGCCGTCACCAGCCTGGCCGCCGCCGAGCTGCGCCCGCGCGACTGGAGTCTCGATGTCGTCGTCTCGGGTTCCCAGAAGGGCTTGATGGTCCCTCCGGGACTGGCGTTCGCCTACCTCTCCGGACGTGCATGGCGTCGCAGCGATGCGCTGGCGGAGCGTGGCAGGCTCGTGCCCAGCTACTACCTCGACCTCCGGCGCGAGCGCCAACGGCAGGCCCAGAACCAGACCGCAACGACGCCGGCGGTGAGCCTGGTCGCCGGCCTGGATGTCGCCCTCGGCATGCTTCTGGAGGAGGGGATGGAGGCGGTCTGGGCGCGCCGCACGTCGCTGAACGAGGCGCTGCTGGCCGCAGGGGAGGCGATCGGGCTGATGCGCTACGCCGACCGCCCCAGCCCGGCGGTGGCCGCCCTGCGTACCCCGGAGGGCGTCGAGGCCGGCGCGGTCATCGCGCGCTTGGCGTCGCACGGCATCCGCATCGGCGCGGGACAGGACGCGGCCAAGCCGCACCTGCTGCGCCCCAGTGTGCTCGGCTACGCCGATCGCTTCGACGTGATCACCCTGGCTGCGGCGCTCGAGGATGCGCTGCGGGCCCTGGGGCGCGACGTCGCCTTCGGTAGCGGTCCCGCGGCGGCTCTGCAGAGCCTGGCCTCGTGACCGAGGTGGTGCTGGTGCGCCACGCTCCATCGCGCAAGGAGCGGGACAGGCCCGCCTCGGAGTGGCACCTCGAAGCGGGCGCGGGGGCCAGCATCCGGGTGCTGGCCGATCGGCTGGAGGCGCTGGATCTCCACCGCGTGGTCGCCAGCATGGAGCCGAAGGCCGTGGCCACCGGCCGGGGACTGGCGAACCACCTGAAGCTGCCGTTCACCTCCGCGCCGCGACTGCACGAGCACGAACGGGGGAGTCTGCCGCTCCTCGACGAGTCGACCTGGAACGACACCTTGAGGCGCTTCTTCCGCCATCCCGACGTGCTCGTCTTCGGCCGGGAAACCGCCAACGAGGCGCGCGCCCGCTTCCGTTCCGGGTTGGAGACCGTGCTCGAGCGCACGCCCGGGAAGTGCCCTGCCGTCGTGGCCCACGGCGCGGTCATGACCCTGCTGGTGGCGGAGCCGAGCGGACTCGACGCCTACGAGCTGTGGAGCACGGTCCGCATGCCGGAGGCGTGGGTCGTACGCTGGCCGGAGATGACGCTGGAGCGGCGCATCCAGGCGGCCTGAGCCTTTCCTAGCGGGTCCAGCGCTTCCAGCGCCACCACATCCGGACCAGCCCGCCCTGTCGGTCCATTTCCAGCGCGCCGAAGTCGCCGTCGAAGTGGCGGGCGATGCGGTAGCGAGGCTCGTAGCGCGTTCGGAACACCTCCGGCACGGTGTCGCTGCCGCTGAACCCGCGCTCCGCCATCGCCCTCAGGCGTTGCGCCGCTTGCTCCTGTGTGCGGTAGGGGTAGTGCTTGAGGATCGGCATGGCGTTCAGCGGCCGCCATCCCACGCCCCGGGGAAAGACGCGCCCGTGCTCGCCGGGCCGGTAGCGGGCTCCAGGGCGGTCCCGGAACTGGCGCACCTCGACCCAGAACGGCGAGTACCAGCGGACGCGTTCCTGCACGGGACCGCCCGGATCGACCGTTCGGTCTTCCGGATGGAGGAAGAACTGCATCACGGCATAGTTGACGATGACGGCGCCTCGCCGCTCGGCCAGGCCGGCGACGGCGCGCGGGTCGTCGTGGAAGATCTCGTCGGCATGCATCAGGGTGTACCAGTGTCCCATGCCGTAGCGCTCGCGCGCCGCGTCGAGCAGCGCCTGGCGGTGGAAGTCGCGGACGGCGCCGCCCCCGGCCACGTCCTCGTCGCGCAGCAGGATCTCGACCTCGGGGTAGCGAGCCAGCCGCTCGGCGGTTCCGTCGTCGGACCCGTCGAGAGCGAAGATGGCATCGACCGAGCGCCGATTCGCCGCCATCATCTCGTCGATCACGTCGGCCTCGTTGTAGGTGAGGAGGAGTCCGATGTTCACGATTGCGGGTCCGCACCCGCGTCTTCGTAGCCGGACAGCCATTGCTCGGCCAGCTGTGCGTAGTGGGCGCGGATGGCCTCGCGGTCGCCGACCTCGCGAAGCGCGCGAAGCTTGCTGAACTTCGAGGCGTAGTAGTGCGCCATGAAGGCGCTGTAGCTGAACCCGCGCCACCCGTCGAGGATCCCTCCATACTTCACGTAGTGCGTGAGGAACTCACCCACCGTTGCGCGGAGCGTGCGAAAGGTGCCGGCCCGCTCACCCCGGTCCAGCATCTGTCGGGCCTCGATCGTGGTGTAGCGATCGATCTTCTCTGCGAAGTGCTCCAGGTCGAGATAGCCGAAGTGCTGCATGGCCAGTTCGGGCCGCCTCGGGAGCGTCATGTGCCGGGCGCCCGGCTCGGGCCGCACATAGCGGTGGATGCGTCCGCTCGTGGTGAGCGCGCCACGCTTGAAGAACCTGGCGTGCTTGTCGTTGAACAGGCCCACGAAGGTGTAGCGGAGCGGTGCGCCCAGGAAGTAGTTCTGATACGGGATGTGCACCACATCGGCGCGATCCTGGGCCGCGATCTCCTGGAGCCTCCGCGCGAGCGGCGGTGGCACGACCTCGTCGGCATCGAGGATGAGCACCCAATCGCCCCGGACTGCATCTACGGCAAGGGCTCGAGCGGGATCCGCGAAGCCGACGCGATCATGCCGGAGCACCCGGGCCCCGAACGCGCGAGCCACTTCGAGCGTGTCGTCGTCGCTGTCCATGTCGACCACGACGATGTCATCGACCCAGGACCGCACCGATCTGAGCGCAAAGCCGAGGTTGCGCTCCTCGTTGAGGGTGTTGATGGCGACCCCGATGGACACCGTTAGGCGCTCCGTCGAGGTCCCTCGGCCGCCGCAGGCTCCATGGGGGACAGCTGGCCGTCGCGCAGATGGTAGACCTGGTCCGCGGCCTCGATCAGGGCGGGTCGATGCGCCACGGCAAGGACCAGGCGTTCCTTCGCTTGCGACCGCAGCATGCGCACCAGCTCGGTCTCGCTGTGTACGTCGAGGCTGGACGTCGGCTCGTCGAGCAGAAGGACCTCGGGCTGTGTGAGCAAGGCACGTGCCAGAGCGATCCTCTGACGTTGGCCACCCGAGAACCCGGCGCCGTCCTCGCTCAGCTCGTGATCGAGGCCGTGCGTCAAGCCCCGGACCGTTTCGTGCAAACCGACATCCGCGAGCGCTTGCCAGAGTCGTTCCTCGGGGATCGGGCGGCCCATCAGCAGGGAGTCGCGTAGCTTGCCCGACAGGACCTCGTGCCCCTGAGGAACGTAACTGATCCGCGCTCGAAGCTCCACGTCCGGAATGGCCGCGAGGGGCGCGCCATCCAGCCACACCGAGCCACGCTGGGGTACGAGGAAACCAAGCAGGAGCCGCAGGAGCGTCGTCTTCCCGCTACCGCTCTCGCCCATCACCACGACGAGCCCCCGCGTCGGCAGGTGCAGGTCCACCTCCTGGAGCACGCGGGTGCCGTCGTCATAGCTGAAGCGCAAGCCGGAGACCTCGAGGCCGGTGCCTTGCACCGTGGCGATGCCGGCACCCGCGGGGACCGCGGTTGCGGGGACGTTCGCGAGGGTACGAAGCCGCTTGTCGGACGCACGGGCCTGCCGCAACATTGCGTACCCCTTGGGAAGCAGCTGCGCCGGCGTGGTGAGAAGGGCGACCAGCGTCACGTACGAAACGACCTCTCCGGCGCTCATCGCACCGCGGCTCACGCTCCCCGCAAGGATCGCCACCAGGAGCCCGACCGCCGCGAACAACAAGACCTGGGCGACGGGGATCTGGGCGCTACTGACCAGGCTGCGCCGGGCCATCGCGCGGCTCGTCCGCAGGTTCTCCGGTCGAAAGCGCTCGAGCATCATCGCCTCGGCGTTGAAGGCGCGGACGGTCTCGTGGTGCCGGAGGCCCTCCTGGATGTGGCGACCGAGCGCCTCGCTGCCGGCCTGGGAGCGTTCAGCGAGCCCCTCCAGGCCCCGGCCGACCCAGCGCAGAGCCACGATCGTCGGCAAGCCCAGCGCAAGCAGCATCAGCGACGCCGTGGCGTTGGTGTAGAAGAGGTAGGCGAAGATGGCGAGCAGCGTGCCGGTCTCCGCGACGAGCGTCCCCAGACCGTAGTGGTAGTAGGTCTCGATCTCTCGTAGGTCGGTGATGATGCGGCTGGCCAGCCCCCCGCTGGTGCCCGGCAGGCTCCCCGGTGGACGCCGGAGAAGTCGGAGGTAGAGCTCGGCCCTCCACTCGGCCGCGACCTGCGCGGCAGCCCGACCCAGCAGGGTGTCCTGGGCCAGCAGCGCGAGCGCTCCACCGACCGCGACGGCACCCGCAGTCGCCAGAATGCGCGGCAGCATGGCGAGGTCGTTGCTGCTGAGCACGTTGTCGAAGACCGGCGTCACGAAGGCCGGGATGATGGCGACACGCAACGCCGCGTTGAAGAGCGCTGCAACCATGCCACCGATCGCGGCTGGTGTCCAGGGCAGCAACAACGACGGCAGCTCCGGCGGCCTGGGCGGCCCGCGCTCGGCGCCTGCGCGACGCCTCACGGCACGGCCTCCGCATGGGGTGGTCGGGCCGCGCCCACGTCCGCCTCGATGGCGTCGAGGAGGGCGGCGGCCGCGCCCGACTCCGGCATGGTGGCGAGGAGGCGGTCGCGGCGCCTCTGGCGCTCATCGTCGTTGAGTAGGAGCTCGAGCGTTCGCTCCGCCACGGAGGCCGGGTCGAGGCGACCGCTGAGCTCGACCATCAGATCCTCGCCCGTGAAGCGGTTGGGGAGCGAGACGGGCACCGAGAGACCCTCGACCCACAGACGGACGGCGTACCGCTTCAGGTAGCGGCCGACGCCGGGGACCAGGCCCAGCCAGTGCCCCGCGCCCTCGAGCGGGATCACCTCGGGACGGTTGAGCGGGAGCAGGACCACGGCGGGTACGCCGGCGACGCCGAGCTCGAGCGTGTTGGTCCCGGGGATGGTCACCGCCAGGTCGGCAGCGCGCATGTGGGCGTAGCGCTCCTCCTCGGCCACCAGCTCGATGATGGCGCCCGAGGGCGTGAGCACGTGCCCTCGCTCGCGTCTGCCGGCGACGCCCCCGAGCGTGGCGGCCTCGCGCCCCTCGATGCCTGCGGTGACGGTCTCGTCCTTCAGGAGCCGGCTCACCGGCCACACGAAGCGCGCCTGCGGCAGCGCTGCCGCCAGCCGATCGACGAGCGCGATGAAGAACGGGATGAGGTGCACCGAGAAGCCGTCGCGGCTCCCGGGGAAGAGCACGATGTGGGGCGACCCCGGGTCGCTCGCCGGCGGGTCGAGCTGGACGGCATCGGCTACCAGGTTCCCGACGATCCGCACGCGACCGGCCGGCGCCCCGGAGCGCCGAGCGCGACGGGCTGTCCGTTCGTCGGGAACGAACAGCGCGCGGAGTCCGCGGTGCCACCCGGGCTCGAAGCTGTACCGGAAGGCGGGCCGTCCCAGACGTCGGGCCAGGGTGACGGCCATGCCCGCGTTGCCCCCCAGGCTCAACACGAAGCCCCCCTCCTGCGAGGCTCCGTCGAGGCCGGAGGGCAGGCCGCCGGTGGCGGCCGCCCGCAGGTACTGAGCCGGTGAGGTGACCACGTCGGCGCCGAAGCCGCGCGCGATCTCCGTCTCGTGTCCGCTCGCGAACTGGCAGGGGATGAGGCTGATGCCGACGCCGCGCTCGGGCGAGCGGCGCCGCAACTCCTGCAGGACCGGGCGCACCCAGGTGTAGAGCTCACCGGGCCCGTTGGCGACCAGAACGGCCTCGGCGGGCACGCTCAGCCTCCACGCACGAAGCGTGCCACGCCGCGTTCCGAGCTGCGGACGAACTCGAGGAGCCGGCGAACGTCGGCGCTGGTCCGCGCGAGATCGTCGAGTTGCTTGCGGTCGTGGTGCCGCAGAGCGCGGACGGCCTGCTCCAGGATGCGATAGCGGTCCCCGTCGATGCCATGCCGGTGGAGGCCGACACGGTTGAGCCGGTAGTGGCGGGCGGGGTTCCCGCGCGCCATGGTGAACGGCAGCACGTCCATGTTCGCGGCGCTGGCGGCGCCGAACATGGCGTACTCGCCGATACGGCAGAACTGATGGACGAGGCCGCCGGAGCCCAGCACGGCGTGGTCGCCGACCTGGCTGTGCCCCCCGAGCTGCACCGCCGTCGTGAGCACACAGCTCCGCCCCACGCGGCAGTTGTGCGACACGTGCACGTAGCTCATCAGGAGGGTGCCGGCTCCGACGCTGGTGCGCGCGCCCTCCCCGGTGGCACGGTGCACGGTGGCGAACTCGCGCACCGTCACGTCGTCCTCGAGCACAGCCAGCGAGGCGCTTCCATCGAAGTGGCTGTCCATCGGCACGCCCCCGATGACGGCGTAGGGGCCGAGGCGGCAGCGGGCCCCGACCCGGCTGCCCTCGTGCAGCACGGTGCCGGCCAGCAGCTCCGTGCCGGCACCCACCTCGACGTCGGCTTCGATGACGACGCCGGGGCCGACCACCACGTCGGGAGCTACACGGGCGTCGGGATGCACGTGGGCGCTGGCGTGGGTGCGGGCGGAGGAGACCGTCACCTCATCTCCGATGTCAGCGCGCGTAGACGAAGGACAGGGTGGCCTCGGCGGCGACCTCGTCCCCAACGAGAGCTTTGGCGGCCACCTTGCACAGGCCGCGCCGGAACAGCAGGATCTCGCCCGTGAGCCGCAGTTGGTCCCCGGGCACCACCTTGCGCCGGAAGCGGGCGCCATCGATCGAGGCCAGGTACCCCGCCGCGCCCGAGCCGGCATGTCCCTCGCGCACGCTTAGGCCGACGGCGGCTGCCTGGGCCAGCGCCTCGAGGATGAGGACGCCGGGCATCACGGGTTCGTCGGGGAAGTGACCCTGGAAGAAGGGCTCACCGTGGCTGACGTTCTTGACACACTCGAAGGCGTCGCCCTCCTGCGAGACGAAGGCGTCCACCAGCAGGAACGGGAAACGGTGCGGCAGGATGGAGCGAACGTCCACGGTCATGCGGGTAGTCTATCGCAGGCTTCGAGCGTTCCCTATGCGGTTCTCGTCGCAGTGCAGCGGCGGGAGCTCAGGCCAGGACGGGGTGACGCTCGCTGCGGATCTTCGCCAGCAGGCGGGTGGCCAGGTCGAGCGAGCGGAGATCGTCGTCCAGGGTGCCGATGGGATCGGCGTCGCGCCGGATGCGCGCAAGGAAGTGCTCGAGCTCCTTGCGCAAGGGGTTGTCCTCGTGCACGACGTGTCGGTCGAGCTGGACGTGACCGGTATCCGAGCTGGCGTCAGGCTGTCGGTAGATGGCGATCTCGGTGTAGGGTTCCTTCGCGAAGTCGAGCCGCATCGTTTGATGCGGCTCGGCGACGACGAGGCTCCGCTCGGCATCGGGTGCGACGCGACTGGCCAGGAAGCGCGCGATGCAACCGCCCTCGAAGGTGATCTGGGCTGCCGCGACGTCCTCCAGCGGCGTGCCGTTGAGGGCCCTGCCGACCACGCTGATGTCCACCGGCGCGGCGGGGATCAAGCGAAGCACGATGTCGAGGTCGTGGATCATGAGGTCCAACACCACCCCGACATCCTTGATGCGCGCATACGGCACCATGCGTCGCGCCTCGATCAGGTAGGGGCTGCGGACCTGCTCTCCGAGCAACTGCACCGCGCGGTAGAAGCGGGTGATGTGGCCGACCTGCAGCACCAGGCCGAGCTCGCGCGACAACGAGGCCAGCTCGCGCGCCTGGGCGACGTCGGTAGCGACCGGCTTCTCGACGAGCACGTGGACACCGGCCTCGAGCAATTGCTTGGTGACCGAGAAGTGCAGGCTGGTGGGGACCGCCACGCTGGCCGCGTCGAGCGACTCGGCGGCGAGCAGGTCGTCGAGCGAGTCGTAGGCCTTGCAGTCGAACGTGGCCCGCGCCTCCGTGCGTCGATCGGGGTCGGGATCGGCCACGGCCACGAGGTCGACATGCGGGAGCGCGGCGTAGTTGTTGGCGTGGAAGCGGCCCATCACACCCGCCCCCACGACGGCCACTCGAAGCGGCCTCATTGGCTGGAGCCTGTCTGGATCGTGGGATTGAGGAGCTCGTTCATAAGGGCCGCATGGAGAGCGTGGGACCCACGCCAGATCGTGATGCGAGCTTCGAGCGGTCGACCGAGCAAGAACAGATCCCCAAGAGCATCGAGGGCCTTGTGCCTGACCGGCTCGTTTTCCGCACGCAGCGGTACCAGCGGGCCCACCTCGTCAAAGACGATAGCATTTTCGAGGTTGGCGCCGGAAGCGAATCCTTTCGCACGGAGCGCTTCGACGTCCGCGAGCATGCCAAAGGTGCGAGCGTCGATGAGCTCGGCGTAGCGTTCGGGGCCGCCACACCAGTGCTGCTCGCCGATGGCGGGGTGGTCGAACGCGATGCCGTAGCAGAGCCGGGCCGTGCCGGGCTCGAGCTGGACGTGGGCGGCCCGAGAGCGGAGCTCGATCGGGCGCTCCGGCCGCAGGGGCGGCGGCGCCTCCGGCGGCGCCCCGAGCTCGTCCAGGAGCTCGTACCAGCCACGTGCGGAGCCGTCGAGGATCGGTAGCTCCTCGCCCGATACCTCGACCACCACCTCCGACCAGAGCCCTCGCACGGAGAGCGCGGCCAGGAGGTGCTCCACCATGGCGACGCGTTCCCCTTCCGAGCCCAGGGTCGTCGCGCGGCGGCTGTCCACGACCGACGTGACGTCCGCGGGGATGGCGTGGCCGTTGCGGAGGAAGCGGATCGGGCCCTGGTCGCGGTGGAGCGTGACGCGGCAGCGGGCGCCGCTGTGGATCCCGATGCCCTCAACGGTCGCCGCCAAGCCGCTTCACCGCCTCCCACATGCGCTCGAGCCTGCTCTCCAGATAGAGCCCGCGGACCCAGCGCCGGTAGGGCTGGGCGGGAAAGCCGGCCCACGTCTCGCCCGCCGGGACGTTCTTGGTCACCCCCGCGCGGCCCGCGATCCGCGCGCCCGCTCCGATGGTCAGGTGGTCGGCGACGGCCACGTAGCCGCCCAGGATCACGCGGTCGCCGATGGCGCAGCTTCCCGCGATGCCGGACATCCCGGCGATCAGGCAATCGCTTCCGATGGAGACGTTGTGCCCCACCTGGCAGTGGTTGTCGATCTTGGTGCGCGGCCCGACTCGTGTCGGCTCCAACGTGCCGCGGTCGATCGCCGTGTTGGCGCCGACTTCCACGTCGTCGCCGAGCACGACGCCACCGAGATGATGGATCTTGACGGCGCCGCGCGGGCCCTGGGCATACCCGAAGCCGTCGGCTCCCACCACGCAGCCGCTGTGCAGCTCCACCCGGTCGCCGATCTCGAGGCCGTCGTAGAGCACGACGCCGGCGTGGAGACGGCAGTCCTGCCCGATGCGGGTACCCGCGCCCACCGTGCAGTTCGGACCGATGCGCGTGCCCTGGCCGATCATCGCACCCGCCTCGATCACGGTGTTCGGGCCGACCGTAACGCCGTCGCCGAGCGTCGCCTCCGCAGCGACCACGGCGGTTGCGTGCACCCCGGCGACGGGTATGGGCCGCCGGTCGAACAGGGCCGTGAGCCGCGCCAGCGCCCGACGCGTATCGTCCACTGCGATGAGCGTGGAGGCCGAAGGGCGGGGAAGCTCTTGCCCGCGCGGCACGACCACGGCCGCGGGGCCGCCCGAAAGCGCTTGCGCCAGGGCGTCGGCGTCCGCAGCGACGGCCACGCTGCCGGGTTCCGCGGCGTCGACCGTCGAGAGGCGTTGCACGGCCGTGACGGGGCCGCTCGCGTCGCCTTCGAGCTCGTCGGCGAGAGCGTAGCTGTCGTAGCTGGAGCGGTTCATCGAGGGCCCCCCGTCGCATCCGCGGACGGCGCTCCCGAGTTGCCATCACCGTTGGGCTTGGGAGCCTCGGGCGGTGTGGGTGGCGTTCCTCCGGGTGGCTGGTTCAGATCGGGGGGCTGGACGCTGGGGCCGCTCGGCGCGGCCCCGCCCTGGTTGCCCTGGGGCGGAGACGTCTTCGGTGGGGTCGGCGTGCCGTTCTCCACGGTGACGTCCAGGGTCTGGCTTCCGGTCACGACGAACGGCAGCGACAAGCGCGTCAGGCGTTGCACCGCGCCGTCCTTGCCCGGCGCCTCCACCACGAGCTGGCTAGCTTGCGGCTTCTGCTGCATCGCGTCGAGCAGCTCGGGGAAGGATCGCGGCTTGTTCTTGGTGCTCGGTTTGGAGGTGTCGCCCTTGGGCGTGACGTCGCCGCCTCGGAATGTCAGCGTCAGCGTGCCGCTGGCGTCCGCGGGCACCTTGACGCTCACCGTCTTGATCACCGGTTCCTTCCGGTACGGCTGGAGTCGCACGTGCACGACGACGGAAGTGCCCGCCTTCACCTTGGGGTTCTCCGCGACCACGTCGACGATCTGCGCGGTGCTCTGCTGGGTGGAGAGCTGCACGTTGATCTTCACAGCCTTGACCCCGGGCGTCTGGAACACGTTGGCGGCGAGTGTGTCGAGGGGGCTACCGATGAGCTGGGCGGTGGCCTTGGCGATGTCGCTCGGGTCGTCGGCCTGCTCGACCAGGTTGAGTCGATCCCCACCGCTCAGGTCGATCTCCCAGCCGACCTGGGCGTAACCGCCCGTGGTCTCCGACAGGCTCTCGTCCAGGAGCTGCTGGCTGGCCGCCGCGATGAGCTGGGGGTAGAGGCGCTCGTCCTGCGCCACCTCGACGTGGTAGGTGGTGTTGGTCTTCGGGGCGTCGATCGTGAGGCTGACGGGAATCATGGCGGGTCCGGCGCCGAGGCTTCCGGAGATGGTGGCGGGCCGATCCTGCGAGATGGTGCCCAGCGGCTTCTGGCCGCTGTTGGCCAGCTTGAACGGCACCACCGAGCTCGAAACCATCGCGGTCACGAACGCGGGAGCGACCGGCAATGCCACCTTGCCGAGGCCGAGCAGCGGGTGGCCGAAGGCCAGCAGCGTCTTGCCGTCGATGGCCGTGACCGTACCGATCGCCCCGATCGTCACGTCACCGCGCACGAGCTCCACGCTGATGGGGCTGCCTGGCGTGAGGGTGTAGGGCGGCTCGGCCGATGCCGGAAGCGAGCCGGAAGCCTGGGCCGGGAAGGGCGCGACGCGCCCGTCCCGGAACAGCGGTTTGAGGAGCGCAGCGGTGCGGGCGTCGGCGCCCGAGAGCAGGATCGGGGTGGCGGCCGGGACGGCCAGGCCCACGCCGGCCACCGCCACCGGCCCGGTTGCGCTGCCGGGCGTCGTGCCGGCGGCTTCGGAGCGCATGGTGCCGATGGGGGTGACCAGCGCCAGGTGGTGATCGGCGGACGGGAAGACGTAGCCGATGGCGCCGAGGAGCGCAGGCCCGTTCGTGGTCGACAGGTAGACGGGGCTACCGCTCATGCCGGCGGCGACGCCGCCACTCGCGTCGATGAACGGACCGGAGGCACGAACGAGCACGAGCGGGAAGCCTGGGCCGGCGTCGGCCTGGATCGAGAGCACCTCCACCGGGAACCTCATGAGCTCGTTACCGGGACCGGCGGTGATGCCATAGCCCTTCATGCCGGTGTGGACCTGGTCCAGCGGAAGGTCGGACACCGTCGCCGGCGGCGCCGCCGCGCGGGCGCCTGCCGCCGGGACCGCGAGCGCGCCCAGGAGCGCGGTCACGAGCACGAACGGCAGCAGCACGATGCCAGCGGTGCCGGGCCGGCACGGACCCCGCCGTGTCCGGCATGGCGGCGAGTGCCGAAGGGATCCGCGCGGCGCCGTTCGGCGGCCCGCCATCGCTAGCGGCGGAGGAAGTTGTCGGAGATCAGCGCGTCGCGCAGCACGTGGATCATGTCGAGCGCCTGGCCGGTCCCGAGCGCTACCGAATCGGTCGCGTTGTCCGCGACGACGACGGGGATGCCCGTGGTCTGACGAAGAAGCTCATCGAAGTTTCGCAGGAGCGACCCCCCGCCCGTCATGATGATGCCGCGGTCGATGACGTCGGACACGAGCTCGGGGGGCGCCAGCTCGAGGACGCGGCGGACGCCGTCGGCGATCTTCTGGATCGGCTCGCGCAACGCTTCGACCGTGTCCTCGGTGCTGACCTTGATGGTCTTGGGCAGTCCGTTGATCAGGTCGCGGCCGCGCACGTCGAGCTCGCGGTTGTCCTCGGGCGTGCGCACCACGGCAGCGCCGATCCGCATCTTGACGTCCTCCGCCGTGCGCTCGCCGATCAGCAGGTTCTCCTTGTGGCGGATGTGACGGATGATGGCCTCGTCGAACTCGTTGCCCGCGATGCGAAGGCTCTCGGACACGACGATGCCGCCGAGACTGATGATGGCGATGTCGGTGGTGCCGCCGCCGATGTCCACGATCATGGAGCCGGTGGGCTCGGCGATGGCGACGCCCGCACCGATGGCGGCCGCCAGCGGCTCCTCGATCAGGAACGCCTTGCGAGCCCCCACTTCGCGCGTGGCCTGCAGCACCGCGCGGCGCTCGACCTCGGTCACGCCGGACGGGACGCACACCATGATGTGGGGCTTGAAGAGCCGACCCGGTCCGGTGATGACCTTGCGGACGAAGGCCTTGAGCATCTTCTCGGTCAGGTCGTAGTCAGCAATGACGCCGTCACGCATGGGGCGGACGGCGACGATGTTGCCGGGCGTTCGGCCGAGCATCCTGTAGGCCTCGTCACCGACCGCCTTCACCTCGTTGGTGTCCCTGACCATGGCGATCACCGAGGGCTCCCGGAGCATGATGCCCTTGCCCTTGACGTAGATCAGGACGGTGGCCGTCCCTAGATCGACTCCGATCTCCTGTCCCAACCTGAAGAACATGCTTTCTCCAACCCGAGTGGCCCTCGTGATGATAGGTGCGCAACAACGGCGCAGTATACCTTCCTGGAATCGG
>CAZIBD010000041.1:0-11428 GCA_964536935.1 uncultured bacterium
CCGGTGAATCGAGGTTTTGCAGACCTCTGCCTTACCCCTTGGCTACGGCGCCGCACACTGGCGGTCGACCGATGGGGTCGGGCCGCCGAGCTAGAAAAGCGTAGCACGGCCGATTTTCCGTTGTCAACGCGCTCGCGGGCCTTCGGGCGCCCTCGCCGTCCGCACTGGCCACCGGCGTGAACGGGCCCCGGCGGCCTCCGGCCGGGGGGCCACGCCCGCGTTAGCATGGGGCATGTCGAGCGAGACGAGCCCCGCCTTCGCCCACCTCCATCAGCACACCGCCTACAGCCTCCTCGACGGGGCGGCGCGCATCAAGGACCTCATGCGCTGGGTCCGCTCGGTGACGCCCGGAGACGCCGCCGTGGCGATGACCGACCACGGCAACATGCATGGGGCGGTGGAGTTCTACAAGGCGGCCCAGGCGGAGGGCGTCAAGCCCATCCTGGGGCTGGAGGCCTACGTCACCAGCGGCTCCCGGTTCGAGAAGCGACGCATCTCGAGCACGTTAGACGGCGGCTACTTCCACCTGACGCTGCTCGCGAAGGACTTCACCGGCTACCAGAACCTGTGCAAGCTCTCCAGCCGCGCCTACCTCGAGGGCTTCTACATGAAGCCGCGGGTCGACCACGAGCTCCTCGCCGAGCACAGTGAGGGCGTCATCGCGCTTTCGGGCTGCCTGGGCGCGCAGATTCCGCGAGCGGTGCTCGACGTCGGCGTCGAGGAGGGGGAGCGGCTGCTGCAGCAGTACCTCGACATCTACGGCGACGACTTCTTCGTGGAGCTCCAGAACCACGGCCTCGAGGAGCAGGAACGCCTCAATCCGGTGCTCAAGGACTTCGCGCAGCGCTACGGCCTGGGCCTGGTGGCGACCAACGACGGGCACTACGTGCGCAAGGAGGACGCCCGCGCCCATGAGGCGCTGCTCGCCATTCAGACCAAGACGGTGCTCTCCGACCCCGATCGCTTCCGGTTCCCGTGCGACGAGTTCTACGTCAAGACGCCCGAGGAGATGGCGCAGGCCCTGCCCGAAAGCGAGTATCCCGGCGCGCTCGGCAACAGCGTGACGGTGGCGCAGATGTGCAACGTCGAGCTGCCGATCGGGGGCAAGCGGGTCTACCAGATGCCCGAGCTGCCGCTCCCCGAGGGGCGCACGCTGGCCGAACAGCTGCGCATCGAGAGCTACCGGGGCCTCATGCAGCGGTACCCTTCCAACATCGACGAAGCGCTCTACCGCGCCTACCTGGCGCGGGTGCCCGGTGCCCGTTCGGCGGAGATGAGCCTCGACGAGGTGCTGCTCGCGCTCGCCCAGGAGGGCGAGCGCGGACGCCGCCCCAAGGCGGAGGGCGAGACCTACGACCGCTACGTCTACCCCCACCTGGACACCTTCGCCGACGGGCGCGACGGGGCCCCCCTGACGATCCTGCAGCGTGCCGAGTACGAGCTCGGCGTCATCGTCGCGATGGGCTTCCCGGACTACTTCCTGATCGTCGCGGACTTCATCAACTGGGCCAAGGACCACGGCGTCGCCGTGGGGCCGGGCCGGGGCTCCGGTGCCGGCTCGATCGTGGCGTACGCTCTACGGATCACCAACATCGACCCGCTGGCCTTCGGGCTGCTGTTCGAACGCTTCCTGAATCCCGAGCGCATCTCGATGCCCGACTTCGACATCGACTTCTCCGATGTGCGCCGCGGCGAGGTCATCGACTACGTGCGTGAGAAGTACGGCGACGACAAGGTCGCGCACATCGCCACCTTCGGCACCATGGCCTCCCGTGCCGCCATCAAGGATGCGGCGCGCGTGATGGAGGCCTCTTTCTCCGACGCCGACCGGATCTCGAAGCTGGTGCCGGTGGTGTACGGGCGAAGCGTCTCCATCGAGCGCGCGCGTGAGGAGGTGCCGGAGTTCCGCGAGCTCTACGAGGCGGGCGCCAAGGAGTACGTCGACGTCGCCCAGACCCTCGAGGGGCTGACCCGCCACGCCTCGGTACACGCGGCCGGCGTCATCATCTCCCGCGACCCCGTGCAGCAGCTCGCCCCCGTGTTCCGGGCCGGCGACGGGCCCGTGGTGTGCCAGTACGACATGGGCTCGGTCGAGGACCTGGGGTTCATCAAGATGGACTTCCTGGGCCTCCGGACGCTGTCGTTCATCGAGGCCGCCGTCAAGATCGTGCGCGAGGCGCACGGCGTCGAGCTCGATCCCGACGCGTTCGCACAGGACGATTCGGCCACCTTCGAGATGCTGTCGCGGGGCGAGTCCGCGGGCGTGTTCCAGTTCGAGTCGCCGGGCATGGTCGACACCCTCAAGAAGCTCAAGCCCCGGCGCATCCACGACCTGATCGCCGTCAACGCCCTCTACCGCCCCGGGCCGATGGAGAACATCCCCGCCTACCTGCGACGCCACCGCGGCGAGGAGGCCGTCGACTACTCCGACTTCCCCGAGTCCGAAGCGCTGCTCTCCCCCATCCTGGCCGAGACGTACGGTATCCCCGTCTACCAGGAGCAGATCATGCAGATCGCGCAGGCGGTCGCCGACTACTCCCTGGGAGAGGCCGACCTGCTGCGCCGTGCGATGGGCAAGAAGAAGGTCGCGGAGATGGAGAAGCACCGCAAGATCTTCGAGGCGGGCGCCACGGCCAAGGGGATCCCGAGCGGCGAGGCCAACCGCATCTTCGATCTGCTCGAGCGCTTCGCGAACTACGGCTTCAACAAGTCCCACGCGGCGGCCTACGCCGTGCTCGGCTACCAGACGGCCTACCTCAAGGCGCACTATCCGGTGGCGTTCGCGGCGGCGCTCCTCACCGTCGAGCGCGCGAACTCGGACAAGGTCGCCGAGTACGTCGCCGACGCCCGCCACATGGGGATCGAGGTGTTGCCGCCCGACATCAACGAGTCCAACGCCGACTTCACCCCCGTCGGGGATCTGGTGCGCTTCGGGCTGTACGGCATCAAGAACGTCGGCGACGCCGCTGTGGACCACATCCTGGCGGAGCGTCGCCAGGGAGGGGCCTACACCGACCTCTTCGACTTCAGCCGGCGCGTCGACACCGCCCTGGTCAACAAGCGCGCCGTGGAGCACCTGGTGAAGGCCGGCGCCTTCGACCAGTTCGGCGAGCGTCACGTGCTCCTGCGCAACCTTGAGACCGCGCTCAAGTGGGGGGCCGCGCAACGGGAGCAGGCGGCACAGGGGCAGGCGAGCCTGTTCGGCGCCGACGAGATCAAACCCCCCACGCTCGACCCGGGGGAGCCCCTCGGGGAGCTCGAGCTGCTCCGCTTCGAGAAGGAGGCCCTGGGGCTGTACATCAGCGCGCACCCCATGAACTCCTACCCCGGCCTGGCCGAGGCCGCCACCTGTGAGGTCGACGCCATCGAGGGCTACTTCCGCAGCCACCCTCCCGACCGCCCAGGCGGGCGGGTGCGTGTAGCGCTGGCGGGGCTCCTCCAGAACGTGGTCAAGCGTCCCACCCGCAAGGGCACGATGATGGCCCGCTTCGAGCTGGCGGACGAGTCCGGCGCGCGCGAGCTGGTGGCGTTCAGTCGCAGCTACGAGGCGATGGCCCACCTCCTGGCCGAGGACGCGCCGGCTGTGGTGGTGGCGGAGCTGTCCGAGGACGGTGACGGCGTGCGGCTGGTCGCCGAGCGGTTGATCCGCTGGGACGCGCGCGCGTCGGCACCCGAGGTGGCAGTGCTGCACTTCGACGTCAGCGACGTCGGGCGTCACCACCTGTTGGAGCTCCGCTCCCTGCTCGACGAGTTCAGCGGGCGCACGCCGGTGCAGCTCGAGGTGCTCGGCCCTCAGGGGACCGCCAGCTACGCCGCCTCTGGAGTGCGCATCGACGTGGCGCGGCTCGACGAGCTCCAGGCGTCGTGCCCGTGGCTACGAACATCGGTGACGCTCGACCGTCGTGCGCTACTGGCCGAGAGGGGCCAGAACGGCGGGTTCCGCCACGCGGCTCCGGCATCGCCCGAGGTGCCGTTCTGAGGGTCCGGGCGCGGCGGCGCGTCAGGCGTTGACGACGGGCCTCTGCACGTCGACCTGGGTGGCCGCCATCTTGAACGCCTGGGAGCTGGTTGCGGCCGCCATGCCGGTCTCGTAGCTGATGGCGCCGCTGCCGTAGAGCTCGGCGAGGTGATCGTCGAACAGCTGCATGCCATCGAGGCGCGCGTCGCGCAGCGCGTCGTAGAGCTCGCCGGTGCGGTCTTCGTCGCGCACCAGGTCCTTGATGCGCAACGTGCCCTTGAGGATCTCCATCGCAGCGACCCGGCCGGAGCCGTCGGCTCGCGGCAGCAGCCGCTGGGACACGATCCCCACCAGCGACTCGGCGAAGAGGATGCGTGCTGTCGCCCGCTCGTGCGGCGGGAACAGCTCGATCATGCGGTTGATGGTTCGTACCGAGTCCTGGGTGTGGAGGGTGCTGAAGACCAGGTGCCCGGTCTGCGCGGCGCTGAGGGCGGCCGCGGCCGTGGCGTGGTCGCGAATCTCGCCGATCATGATGACGTCCGGGTCCTGCCGCATGGCGGCGACGAGGGCCTCCGAGAAGGAGCGGGCGTCGACGCCGAGCTCGCGTTGCACCACCGCCGATCGCTTCGAGCGGTGCAGGTACTCGATGGGGTCCTCCACGGTCACGATCATCTTGGCGTGGTGGCGGTTGATCTCGTCGACGATGCGTGCCAGGGTGGTGGACTTGCCGCTCCCGGTGGCGCCGGTGACCAGCACCAGGCCCTTCTCCTGGTCGCGGAAGAAGTCGATGGTCTCCTGCGTGAGGTTCACGACCTGCAGGGTCGCCTCGTCGGAGGTGATGACCCGGAGCACCGCGCTGACCGAGCCGCGCTGCCGGAACAGGTTGACGCGGAAGCGGGCCAGCCCCGGCACGCTGTAGGCCAGGTCGACCTGGTGCCGGGTCTTGAAGGCCACCTTCTGGGGCTCGTCGCACATCAGCTCGACGAGCCCGTCGGTGAACTTGGGGGCGATCCGGGCCTCGCTCACCGGCTTGAGCTGGCCATCGATGCGCGCCAGTGCGGGCATGCCCACGTGCAGGTGGACGTCGGAAGCTCCGCGTTCTACGAGCTGCTCCAGGAGTTCGTTGAAGTGCATGGAGCGAGGCTACCGGGGGTGCTCTCACGGCGCCCTTACGGCGCTCTTACGGACTTCTTACAGGATGGGGAACGTGCCCCCGCGTGCCGTGAAGGCGGGCAGGGCACGCGGAGCGGGTAGACTTGGGGCCTATGCAGGTGTGGGAGAGCGCATCATGACCGTGCGAGTGGGTGTGATCGGAACGGGCTGGGCCGACCGGGTGCTGATCCCGGCGTTCCAGGCGGGGGGCGTGGAGATCGCTGCGGTCGCCAGCCGGGACGCCGATCGGGCCCGCGACGTCGCCTCGCGTCACGGCGTCGAGGTGGCGTCCGGAACCTGGCAGGACCTGCTCGAGATGGAGCTGGATCTCGTGGCCGTGACCACACCGCCTCCGTTCCACCGCGAGCAGGCGGTGGCCGTGTTGAAGGCGGGACGGCATCTGCTCTGCGAGAAGCCGCTGGCGGTCGACGTCGAGGCCGGGGAGGCGATCGTGGCGGCCGCCCGCGGCGCCGGCACCGCGCTGGCGTTGATGGACCACGAGCTACGCTTCGCCCCGGCGCGGCTCAAGGCGAAGGAGCTCATCGATTCCGGCGCCATCGGCCGGATGCTGACCGTCACCGCACGCATCGCGAACCGCATGCGCGTCGACCCGACGCGACCGTGGACGTGGTGGTCGGACGCCGCGCAGGGCGGGGGCATGCTGGGCGCGCTCGGCAGTCACGTGCTCGATTCGGTGCGCTGGCTGATCGACGAACCGATCGTCCTGCACGGCGCCACTCTCGGACGCATCTACCCTACCCGCGTCGACGTCGAGGGGGTCACGCGTCCGGTCACGGCCGACGACATCGCGTCGTTGACGTTCCGTGCGGGTGACGTGGTCGGAACCGTGCTGCTGCACGGAGCTGCCCTCGACGACGCCATCGACCTGTTCACGGTGCGCGGCACCGAAGGCAGCCTGGTCATCGACCGGTCGCTCAAGCTCTACTACGGCAAGCGCGGCGGTCCCTTCAAGGAGTACCTCACGCATCTCCCTTCCATCGTCCCGAATCGCTTCCGTGCCTCGGGCTTCGCGGCCGGTAGCGTGCTCTTCGCCGATGCGCTGCGGCGGGCTCTCGAGGACGGGGACGGGGCCGCGCTCGCCGGCGCAGCCACGGTCGAGGACGGCCTTGCCGTGCAGCGGGTGATCGACCGGGCGCGACGGCTCGACGCCGATGCAAGCCAGCGCTCGGACGGTTGAGGTGGCGACGATCCGGTGATGCGCATCATCGCCCTGGTCCTGGTTACGGCGGTGCTGGTGTTCACCGGGTTCTGGGTGGCGAAGCACCAGCGGCGACCGGCGCCCACGTCGGCCACGTCGGTGACGGCGAACGCCTCCGGGGCAGGATCAGGGACGGCGGCGAAGGACAAGGGCGCCGCTCGTCCGGCCTCGGGAACGGGAACCGCCGCGGCGGATGCTCCGAAGGCTCAGCAGGCCGCTACGGTACCGCTCCCGGACGGTTACACCGCCCTCCCCTACCTCAGCGCGCAGCGGCAGCTGGTGTTCGACAAGCCGCAGCAGGTGTTGGAGCCCGGCAAGGCCTACGCGGCCGTGCTGGTGACCACCAAGGGCGACATCACCATCGACCTGTACCGCCAGGACGCCCCCGAGATGGTCAACAACTTCGTGTTCCTGGCACTCCATCGCTTCTACAACGGCGTCCCCTTCCACCGCGTGCTGGACGGCTTCATGGCGCAGACGGGCGACCCCACGGGCACGGGCACCGGCGGACCCGGGTACACCATTCCGGACGAGATCTCCAACCGCCTGCACTTCGACAAGCTGGGCGTGGTGGCGATGGCGAACGCCGGCCCCAACACCAACGGGTCGCAGTTCTTCATCACCTTCGCTCCGACGCCCTGGCTCGACGGACACTACAGCATCTTCGGCCAGGTCGTCGCCGGAAGCGCCGTGCTGAGCAAGCTCCAGCGCATCGACCCGCAGCACCCGGAGGCGGTAGCCACGCTCGGCGACACCCTCGGCTTGCTGGCGTCCAAGGGGGTGCAGCTCAGCGGATCGCGCTCGCAGACGGTGGGGGACGCGCTCACCAAGGCGCTCGGCGCGGCGCCCGTTGCCGGCCAATCGTTCACCATCGACGGCTACCGCGCCGTCGTGGGTACCGCGGGCGGCAAGCCCGCAGTCGCTTTCTACCCGCAGCCCGACACGCTGGAGCGTGTCGTGATCGCGGTGAAGCCCGCCTCATAGAGTCCTGCGGGCCGGAGAGGATGTCGATGGAACCAGCTTCGATCGCCCTGAACGGCTACTACCCGCTCGAGCCACTCGCCGCAGCCCGCTCGACGCGCTTCGCAAGCGCCGAAGCGGTGCTCTCCCCCGATACGGACTACCGGGCGCTCGTCGCCACCAGCCGCGGATCGATGGTCGTCGACCTGTTCCAGGACGAGGCACCCACCACCGTCAACAACTTCGTGTTCCTCGCGCTCCACCGCTTCTACGACGGCGTCGTGTTCCACCGGGTGCTGGACGGCTTCATGGCGCAGACGGGCGACCCCACCGGAAGCGGCAGGGGCGGACCGGGCTACCAGTTCGCCGACGAGTTCGCGCCCGATCTCCACCACGACGACAAGGGCGTGGTGTCGATGGCCAACGCCGGCCCCGACACCAACGGGTCACAGTTCTTCATCACCTTCGCCGCGACGCCTTGGCTCGACGGCCGTCACGCCGTGTTCGGCCGGGTCATCGACGGCGAGGACGTCCTCGACGGACTGACGCGGATCGACCCCAGCCGCCCGGGCCGCGGCCCGGCACCGGACGTCATGGAGCGCGTGACGATCTACGCCCGCGAGCATCCCGCTGCGGGCTGACCGCCGCTCGGCGGCCACCGCCGGGGCTCAGGCCGTCGTCGCCGCCAGTGGAGCGATCTCGGCGCGCCGGGAGCGTACCGCCTCGACCAGGTGGGCCACGAAGGCGTCGAGCTGCACGCCGTTCCGGTTGTCTTCCTTGCGGCTCCGGTACGACACGCTGCCCGTCTCGACCTCCTGATCGCCGAGGATCGCGATGTAGGGCACCTTGAGCAGCTCGGCGTCGCGGACCTTGGCGTTCATGCGCTCGCTGCGGTCGTCGATCTCCGCTCGCAGGCCCGCGTCGAGCAGCGCCTGCCGCAACTTGGCGGCATAGTCCAGATGGCGATCGGCGATCGGGACCAGGCGGACGTGCTCGGGTGCCAGCCACAGCGGCAGATCGCCGGCGAAGTGTTCGAGCATCACGCCCATGAACCGTTCGGTCGAGCCGGTCACGGCCCGGTGGAGGACCACGGGGGTGTGCTTGTCTCCGTCCTCGCCGATGTAGCTGCAGCCCAACCGGGCGGGCTGGATGAAGTCGACCTGGATGGTCGAGAGCTGCCACTCCCGCCCCAGGGCGTCCTTGGCCATGAAGTCGGCCTTGGGGCCGTAGAACGCCGCCTCGCCGTAGGCCTCGTCGTAGGGGACGCGCTCGATGTCGAGGGCGCGCCTCAGCGCTTCCGTCGCCTTGACCCACTTCTCGTCGTCGTCGACGTACTTGCCCTCTTCGCCGCGCAAGCTGAGCTGCACCCGGTAGTCGGTCATCTGGTAGGTCGCCAGCACCTCCTGGATGAGCCGCAGCGCCAGCGCGAACTCGGCTTGCACCTGCTCCTCGGTGCAGAAGATGTGGCAGTCGTCCTGGGTCAGGCTTCGCACGCGGGTGAGGCCGGAGAGCTGCCCCGACTTCTCGTAGCGGTAGAGGGTGGCGAACTCCGCGTAGCGCAAAGGCAGCTCGCGGTAGCTGTGGTGGCCGGCATTGAAGAGGGTCATGTGGCTGGGACAGTTCATGGGCTTGAGCCGCATGCGCACCTCCTCGTCCTCCATGGCCGGGTACATCACGTCGGCATAGTTCTCCAGGTGGCCGGAGCGGGCATAGAGCGACTCACGTACCATGTGCCCGGTCCAGACGTGCTGGTAGCCGTAGCGGGTCTGCAGATCCCGCACGTAGCGCTCCATCTCGAATCGGACGATCTCGCCGCGCGGGAAGAAGACCGGCAAGCCGGCCCCGATGTCCTCGCTGAACGTGAACAAACCGAGCTCGCGACCGAGTTTGCGGTGGTCGCGCTTGCGCGCCTCCTCGAGCAACCAGAGGTGGTGCTCGAGCTCCTCCTTGGTCTGGAAGGCCACGCCGTAGATGCGCTGCAACATGGGGCGGCGCTCGTCGCCGCGCCAGTACGCGCCAGCGACGCTCATGAGCTTGAAGTGCTGCGGGATCGTCCCGGTCCGGGGCACGTGCGGGCCCCTGCACAGATCGGTGAAGCCCTCGTCGCCCCCCTGCTCGTAGAAGGTGATGGCCTCCCCTTTCGGCAGATCCTCGATGAGCTCGACCTTGTAGGGGTCGCCGCGCTTCCGGAAGCGCTCCAGCGCTTCCTCACGCGGCAGCGCATACTTGCGCAGGGGCAGGTCGTCGCGGACGATGCGGTGCATGATCTGCTCGATGGCCTCGAGATCGTCGGGCGTGAGGGTGCGCGGAAGGTCGAAGTCGTAGTAGAAGCCGTCCTCGATGACCGGCCCGATGCCCATGTGCACGGTGGATTTCTCGTAGCCCTGCTGCACGAAGTACTCGGTGACGGCCTGGGCCATGACGTGCGCCAGGGTGTGGCGCATCAGATCGACCACGGCAGGGTCCTTGCGTGTGAGGACCGAGATGTGGGCGCCGTCGGGGAGCTCGCTCAGCAGGTCCGACAGGCGTCCGTCGACCTGGATGCCGAGCGCGGCCTTGGCCAGGCCCGGACCGATGGCACGGGCGACGTCCGCGCCGGTGGCGTGCGGCGGCAGCTCCAAAGGCTTACCGTCGGGAAGAACAACCAGCATGCTGCACCTCGATGAATCTGGGTTGGGGTGGGGTGGGGAAGCGACCGGCGGACATCAACCCGACGTTCGACGCGCCAGACGCGACGGTGCGCGGCTGGCGGAGCTGCCGGGTCGGGCGGGTCGCAGGCTCGCCATGGGCCACTGTAGCATAGGGGCCGCGCCGGCTGTGCCGTGACAGACGGACTCCCAGCCTTCCGTGCGGCGGCGCGCGCCGTGCGCACAGCTATACTGGGCGCCATGCATCTGGTCGCCGTCCTCAGCGCCGACGCGGACGTCCGCCACGCCCTGCGCTCCTTCCGCGACGCGCAGGGCCGGTTCCTGCTCCACCCGGTGCCGACCGGGGCCTTGGACGAGCTCTATCGCGCGCTGCAGCGCCTCGACTTCGCCGGGGCGCTCGTGCTCGATGCCGGCGCGCAGGCCGACGCGCTGCGCTATGCCGACCGCTCGTCACTGGACGCCGAGGAGGTCGGCGGCGCCGATACCGCCACGGTGACCCCCGGCGGCGTCATCGCCGAGTACAACCTGGGGCGCGCCGTGGCCAAGCTGCTGGAGGCCGCCCGATGGGACGCGCGCGATGCCGAGGTGGTGCTGCTCGGTGGTGGCGCCACCGCGCGCGGCGTGGCGCGCGAGCTGTCGAGCCTGGGAGCTGCCTCGCTATCGGTGCTGGCCGACAGCCCCGCCGATGCCGAGCGCACCCTGCCCGAGCTGGCGGCCGGCACCAAGGTGGTAGCGCGTGCGGCGCACGACCCGCTGGTACCGACCTTGCTGGAGCGTGCCGACCTGCTGGTACGCCTCGACGCATCCGTGCGCGTGCCGGCCTCCCTGCTGGGGCCGCATCTGACGCTCCTCGACCTGCTTCCCGAGCCGGTGTCCCCTTTGCGCCGCCGGGCCATGAGTGTCGGGGCGCTCACGTTCAACCGCCGCGACGTCGACGCCTACCGCATCGCTCTCGGCCTCACGCATGTGCTGGGCGCAGCGGTGACCGTCGAACCGCTGCTGGAGCTGTTCCACACTCTCTGAAGTCCGGTCTCATCAAGCCTTCGGCATGACCTGCAAGACTCGGGGCGTCGGTGATCGCTCCCCGCTCCCTCCTCCTCGCCGCCCTGCTCCTCCTCGCTCCGGCGAGTGTGGCGCGGGCTCAGACGGGCAACCTGTACCGCCTTCCGGGCGCGTCGGTGCACGTGTCCGACGGCGCCATCGTGCTGACCTACGGGGGCCGGAAGCTCACCTATGTCGAGGGTCTGGGCTGGCTGGGGAACGTGCACGCCGACGCCCCGCAGGTTTCCGCGGACGGCGTCCTCGTCGACGGTTCGGTGCTCGACGCCCTCGGGGTGTCGCTTCCCAGGCTGGTCGACGTGCGCTTCGGAGGCGAGGGCGACGTCCGGGTGGTGCTCGACGTTCGAGGCATGACCGAGAGCGATCTGAGCGGCCTGAAGCTGCAGGGCGACGTCGCCATCCTGCTGCTGCCCATGACCTCCCGTAAGGAGA
>CAZIBD010000041.1:11438-27672 GCA_964536935.1 uncultured bacterium
CAGCGGCAACCCTCTCACCCTGCATCTGCCCCCCATGCTTCTCCCGGCCGCCTCGCCCGAGCCCTACCACGGAGTCGAGGTCACGGTGGATCCGGAGCCCGGCGGGGTCCAGGCGCAATTTGTCGGGCCTGCGTTCCACTACAAGGTATTTCCGCTCGCCGATCCCACGCGCTTGGTGATCGACGTCGTCCCGCAGAAGCAGGCGGTGCTCCCCGCGATCGAGCGGACGCTGGCCCCGGGTGTCCTGTACCGCCGCTTCAATGCGCCCTCTTCCTCTGGGAGTAGCGTCGTGCACGTCATCTCCGTCGCTCCTGGTGACGCCGAGCTGCGCGTGGTCGGCGCCAGCCGCGAACCCCGCACGCTGACGCAGCTCGCCACGGGCGCGGTGGCCGGCATCAACGCGGGCTACTTCGATCCCAGCACGTTCGCCGCCGTGGGGCTGCTACGGGTCGACTACGGCGTGCTTTCGCTCCCGACGCGGAGCCGGGCCGCCATCGCCTTCTCCTCTTCGGGCGCCACCATCGCCAGACTCCACGCCCACCTGAGCCTCGAGGTGAACGGCCGCAACGTCGACGCCGGCCAGAGCGACAACGGCGAGCTCGGCGTGGCGACGGCGGCCGGCGCTCTGGTCGGCGGTCCGACGGTCGGCGTGCTCACCGTCCAACGGGGCGTGGTGCTAGGCAACATGGTCGGTCCACGCAGCGTGCCGTCGTCGGGCTTCGCCCTGGTGTACCCGCCCGACCGACGGGCCCTGGCGCTCATCGATGCCGGATCCCACGCAACGCTGCACCTGCAGCTTCAACCTGCCGCCTTCCAATCGGCTCCCTACGTCGTGGAGGCGGGGCCGCTCCTGGTCAAGGACGGGCAGGCTGCCTACGACCCCGCGGCGGAGGGCTTCCCCCGCGGTCAGCGCATCCTCGACGCCGTCACGCAGCAGTCGGCCGTCGGCGTCAAGCCCGACGGCACGGTCCTGCTGGTCGTCGCTCAGTCGATGCGGGCATCCGACCTCGTGCCTCTGTTCCTGCGGCTGGGGGCGAAGGATGCCATGCGGCTCGACAGCGGCTCCAGCGCCACCCTGGTGGCCGACGGCAAGCCGCTGAACCGCAGCATCGAGCGGCGCGTGGTGAGCGCCATCGTCGTGCGTCCCAAGCAGCCTGTCGCGAGCAGCTCGTTGCCGTAGGCGGGAGCCGTCGGTTGCTGCCTGGCCGCACTCGCGGGTCACGGGCGCGCCCGTATACTCGAGGTACATGAAGCCCTCTGCCGCCCAGCGGGCCGTGCCGCGTGTGGGCGCTGCGCGTGTCGTCGCGGTTGCGTGTGCCCTGGTCGTGGCGCTGGTTGCCTCCGTGGCAGGCGCCCAGGGGGACGGCGCGACGGTGGAGCTGGGCTTGGGAGGGCACCTCGTCGCGGACGCGTGGAACCCGGTACAGGTCACGGTGCGCGATGCCGCGCCCAGCGTGCTGCGCTTGCGCATCGACGAGGGCTCGCTGCTCGAGGGGCCGCGCATCGTGCGCTACAGCGCGAGCGTGCCGGGAGGCAGCGGAGTGACGGTCTTCGATGACGACGTCTACGTGCCTACGTTCCGCACGCTGAGCTACACGCTCATCAGCGGTCGCACGGTCCTGGCCAGCGGAAGCCTGGGCGCGAGGGACGCCGACACGCGCCCCTTGGACGTGATCCTGTCCGGCGCGCCCGGTCGCTGGCGCGACGCCTTCGGTCCGGACGCTCGCGTCGTCGACGTTGCGGCCGCGGATCTGCCGGCCCGAGCGGCGGCGTACGACGGCGTGCGGAGCCTCCTGGTCGACGGCACGACCGCCGCACCCAGAGCGGAGTCGGTGGCCGCCGCCGCCGCGGGCGGCGCACAGGTGTTGCTAGTCGGCCCGTTGCCGGCCAGTCAGTCCGGCCTCGGGCGCCTGGCGGGGGCGAACCGCGACCGGCTGGGCGTGGGCGAAGTCGCGCGTGTGCCTGCCGACTCCGGCGCGGTGCAGGCGGCCGTGGCGGCGTGGAAGCCGGTCGATCGGCGCGGCGTGGTGGAAGCGCTGGCCGCCGAGCGTCTGGTCGAGCCGCCCCGGGCTCCCGGCCAGCCGCTGGTGTTGTCGCTCGCGGTAGCCTACGTGCTGATCACGCTGCTGGGGCTCCGCTTCGGAGGCACGCCTGGTCTGGTCGCCGGCATCCTGCTGGCATCGGTCGTGGCCGCAGCAGGCTGGCGGCTGCTGAGGCCGCCGTCCGGAGAGCTCGCGGCCTCCCGGACCGTCCTGGTGGCCGGCGGGGAGCTGGCACTGGCTCTGCAGGTGAACGAGCGCCTCACGTTGCCGTCGGGCGAAGTGACGGTGCCCGGGGCGGGTCGCCCGCTGATTCCGCTACCGTACGCCGTCGAGAACGACTCGACGCACGTCGACCTCCCGCGGTGGCATGCCGTCGCCGTCGCCGCACGACCGGTTCTCCGCACGGCTTCGCTACGCTTCGACGGCCGACGCCTGGTCAACAGCGGGCGCGTCCCCCTCCGCGACGTCTACGTCGTCGGCCTGGGACGTCAGCCCGATCTGCCGGCCGGTGCCGGCCTGGCACTCCGCCAGGGTGAGGAAGGGGGCATGACGCCGGCGCTCAAGCGGCTGGCCGCCCTGTTCCCGGTGGGAACGGCCCTGGCCTCCGCACCCGCCGCGGTCTGGGTGGCGCTGCCGCCGCTGTCCCAAGGAGGGCGGCCATGACGCAGGCATCGGGATGGACAGCGGTCCTGGGGAGGGCGGCCGAACGGCTGCGCGGCCCCGACATGCTTCAGGTGCTGGCCCTGTTCCTGGCGGCCCTGCTGTTCGTCCTGGCGATCCGCTGGCCCTCTGCCGGCGACAGCAACGAGGCCTGGTTCGCCGTGGCGCAGGCCCGCATGGTGCTGCTCGCGCTGGCCGCGCTGGGGTACGGTGCGGCCGAGAGCTGGCGCGAGCCCGGGTCGCGACGGTCAACGGCCGCCGCGGTGATGATGTTCGCGGTCCTGTCCGCCCCGTTCGATATCGCGACCTATGCGGCCAGCTACCCGGCGGCACCGCTATGGTGGGCTGCCGGACTCCCGTTTCCAACGACGTTGGCGTACTACGGGCTGGGGCTCGGCCTCGGGCGCCTGGCGACCTGGGCGCGGCTGGGGGTGGTGCTCCCGCTCCTGGTGCCGGCCGTTCTCGTTTTCGGCATCTGGATCGACGTGCGACTCGGTGTCAGCGTGTTCAACCCGCTCGCGGCTCCTCTGGCCGTCTCCCTCGTCGACGGACTCGTGATGGTCGGTCTCGCCTCCGCCACCCTCGTGTGGCTGGCGCGGGCCCGTGAATCCGGGGAGGCCGCCGCATGATCCGGCCGAGCCGACGCCAGCGTGCCAGCCGCCTTTCGTCCGAACAGGCGTTCACCCTCCACCGGCGCATCGCTGCCAGGAGCGCCTGGAGCGTGCGCCTTCTGCGTGGCAGCGGGGCGGCGCTTCTCGCCTCGCTCATCGCCGCCGCCCTCGGGGTGCCGCCCTGGCAGCAGGCCGCCGCCCTGTTCGCGGCGTTCGCGGTAGGCGCAGCCCTCCCGGTCCGCGGACGGCAGCGGCGGGCGCTGCACTACATCCGTGATCGTTCGGGCCTCAGCTACGAGACCTCGTTGGAGCTGGCCGGTGTCGATGATGGCTACGGCTTCGCCGATGCCGTCCGCACACGGGCCGTCGACAGCGTTCGCGACGTGCGGCCGCCTGATCTGCCGGCCTGGTGGTTGCCGGCCCTGGCGGCAGCGCTGGCGCTGCTTCTGTTCCCCCTGGCCGGCCGGCAGGCGCCGACCGCCTCAACTGGATCCCGCCCGGCAACGGCCGCCCCGGCGAAGGCCGGCTCGCAGGCCAAGCCGCCCACGCCGGAGACCGCGCCCGCTCCCCCTCCGACAGCGCCGCAGCGCGGTCCGGCGGGTTCGAGCGGCAACCGGCAGGCCAACCAAGGCTCCCCCGGCACCTCCTCGGCCTCGGGCGCCGGAGGAGGCACTGATCAACAGGTGCTGTCGCGCTATCTGCAGACGCTCCAGCAGTCGCCTCCGGCCGGAGGCGGCCCCTCCGGACAGGGAGCGGGCGGCAGCGAGGCAACGGCCGGCGCCACGTCGGCACCGCCCGAGTCGGCCCGCCCGGGCGGCTCCACGGCCAGCGGCGCTGCGTCCGGCAACGGCGCGCCGTCCAACGGGGCCAACGGAGCCGGACAGGCGGGCGGCGAACGGGCCGGGAGCGGTAGCAACGGCCAGAGACCGGGCGGTGCCGGCGGCGGACAAACGGGTCCTGGTACGCCCTCGAGCGGCGCCTCCGCCGGGCCGGCGGGCGGCTCCAACGGCGCCGGGCCCGACTCGTCCCAGTCTTCCCAGTCGTCGCAGTCGTCGCAGCAACCGAGCGTGCCGCCCTCCGGAAGCGCACCCGTCCCGGGCAACGGCTCGGCGCCGGCCTCTCCGGAGGGCGCGAACGGCGCCACCCCCCGGCAGGGCACGGGAAGTCAGTCAGGAGGGGGGCTCAACGGGCAGCGTCAAGCCGGATCTGCCGAAGGCGGAACGCAGCCGGGAGCGCGCAACGCCGAAGGCTCCGGGGCCGGCGGCAACCAGCCGGGCGGCCCCGGCCCGGCCGCGCCGCCTGTCCAGGGCGGTGGCCAGGCGCCCCAGTTCCTCCCCGGCGAGCTTCGGCCCGGCGTGCAGAGTGCGAGCGGGTCGCTCAGGCTGCCCGGCTCGAAAGACGTGACCCTGCCCCCCGGGACGTCCATCGAGAGCTACCGGCGTGCAGCCGAGCAGGCGCTCACCGAGGGAGACGTGCCCCTCGAATACCAGGACGTGATCCGGCGCTACTTCCGGTGATGGCGTGGGTGCGCGGCCTCTCAGCCGGCGTGCGGCGAGGGGTGGATCCCGAAGGTGTGCCACAGGGCGCCCACCACGGCGGCCGCCACATCGTGCACGCCCTGGTCGCGGAGCCACTGGACGGTCGGGTCCTTCTGGAGCGGGGCCAGCGCGCTTGACGTGCTTTCGGTACGGGTCTGCTGGAAGAGCTGGGACTCGAAGCGTGCCACCACGTGGTTCGTGGCCGCGTCCACCACGATGGCCTGCATCTGCAGGGTGACGTCCACCGCCCGCGCGCTCTTGTCGTTCGAGAGCGTCACCTGCCGGTCCAGCGTCGAGGCGCCGATCAAGACCGCGTAGCGGGCCCCGTAGCTGCGGGCGATGCGAGCGGCTGCGGGAACCGCCCGGGCGTGGAACAGGTCGTTGTGTCCCTCGGCGAACCGCATTGCCGCGTCCTGGACGAAGCCGAAGTAGAGCGGGCCCTGGGTGTGCATGTCGGCCTCGAGGAGCGCCGCGCTGCCGCCGATCCGACCTTGGGTGGGGCCGTTGAGCACCGCCACGGTGGGCTCGGCGAGCCGGCTCGCGGCCGGCGCACAGCCGGCGAGGGCCAGCGCAAGCGCCAGCACGGCAAAAACCAGATTGCGCGATCGCCGTCCGTTCATCGCACCCATGCTGTCACGTCGCCTCCCCGGCGTGGGTAGCGACCGCTTCAGCAAACCTCCATGTCGGAGCGGACGCCGGCTCATGGGGTCGTCCCGCCCACGTCGTCTCCAGGCGATCCCAGGAGGTCCCGGCAGTGCGCTTCCCCGCGCGTGACCTCCGCCAGACGGGCCTCGAGTGCGGCGACACGTTCCTCCGCCACAGCAACCGCCACGCGGACGCCGCCCGCCTCGAAGGCGGGATCGGCGCGCGAGGCGCCTGCGAAGCCGTCGAGCTCGCGCAGCACGGTGTCGACGTAGGCGAATGGTGCGCGCACCTCCACACGGCGCGCCGACACGACCGTGCGTTCTCCTGCCACCTGGATGGCGCGGGCCACTGCGCCGCCATAGGCTCGCACCAGCCCGCCGGCACCCAGCTTGCGCCCTCCGAAGTAGCGAACCACCACGGCGGCGACGCGGTCGAGATCACGCTTCAAGAAGACCTCGAGGATGGGACGACCGGCGGTCCCGCCCGGCTCGCCGTCGTCGGAGAACCGCTGCTCGCGGCCCACGCGGTAGGCCCAGCAGTGATGGCTGGCGGTGGGGTGGGCCGTCCGGATCGACGCCAGCAGCGCCAGTGCCTCCTCGGCCCGGGCCACCGGCGTCACCGTCGCGATGAAGCGCGACCCCATCACGACGTCCTCGTGCTCGCCGCGCCCGCGGAGGGTCAGGGTGCCCACGGCCTGTCAGTCTACCCTCCGGGACGGTTGGACGCCATGCTACACTTCCTGCATGGTGACGCCAGGGACGAGACTCCTTCCGTCGCGATGTCTGCGCACCACCGCCTGACTGTCGGCCCCTTCACAACTCTGGAGCGCTCGCGGGCGCGGCCGCGCCCGTTCTCAACCGAGGAGTGTCATGGCGCTTTCGTTCTACAACAGCCTTACCCGCCGCAAGGACCCCTTCGAGCCGGTCGTTCCCGACCACGTGGGCATCTACATGTGCGGCCCCACGGTGTACTCCGAGCCCCACCTCGGGCACGCGCGTGGACCGGTCGTTTTCGACGTGTTGCGCCGGTGGTTGGAGCACAGCGGCTACAACGTCCGCTTCGTCTCGAACGTGACCGATGTCGGCCACCTGAGCGATGTCGAGGAGGGCGAGGACAAGCTCGAGAAGCGGGCACAGCTGGAGCGGCTGGAACCCATGGAGGTGGCGGAGAAGTACTTCTGGGCGTACTTCGACGCCATGGCGCGGTTGAACGTTCGGCGCCCCGACGTCGTGCCGCGGGCCTCGGGCCACATCATCGAGCAGATCGAGCTCACCCGGACCCTGCTCGACGGCGGCTTCGCCTACGCCAAGGACGGCAACGTCTACTTCGACGTCTCCGCCTTCGAACCCTACGGCGAGCTGTCCGGGCGCGACCCCGAAGAGCTGCAGGAGGGCACGCGCGTCGAGGTCCGCTCGGACAAGGACGACCCACGCGACTTCGCGCTCTGGAAGAAGGCGGAAACCGGCCACATCATGCGCTGGCCCAGCCCCTGGGGCGAAGGCTTCCCGGGTTGGCACCTCGAGTGCTCGGTGATGAGCACCAAGTACCTCGGCGACGAGTTCGACATCCACGGCGGAGGGCTGGATCTGATCTTCCCGCACCACGAGTGCGAGATCGCGCAGGCGAGGGCGGCGGGCAAGCCGTTCGCGCGGGTGTGGCTGCACTGGAACATGATCACGCTCGAAGGCGAGAAGATGGCCAAGTCCAAGAACCACTTCGTGACGCTCTCCCAGCTCTTCGAGCGCTACGACCCCTTGGCGGTCCGCTTCCACCTGCTGAGGTCGCACTACAGAAGCGTCTCGGACTTCTCCGACGAGAGCCTCACGGCATCGGTGCAGGGTCTCAAGCGCCTGCGGGACACCTACCGGCAGGTTGCCGAGGGCGCAGACGACGCGCGCGACGACGAGGCGTTCGCTGTCTTCCGTGCGCGCTTCGCCGAGGCCATGGACGACGACGTGAACACGCCGCAGGCTCTGGCCGTGCTCTTCGATGCGGCCCGCGAGGTCAACCGCCGCGTCGAGCAGGGCGCGCCGGCCAGCTACCGGGCCGCCGCGCGGGTCTTCTTCGACGACCTGCTTGAAGGCGTGCTCGGCGTTCCGGCACAGCCCGAGGCTGCGGGGCAGGGACGCGAGCTGATGGACGGGCTCGTCGGCATGCTGCTGGAGGAGCGGCAGCGTGCTCGAGCCAGGCGCGACTTCGCGACCGCCGACGCCATGCGTGATCGCCTCGAAGGACTGGGGATCGAGGTCGAGGACACGCCGGAGGGGAGCCGCTGGAAGCTGGCGTAGGACGCCCGTGTGGCCGGTGCCGCTGCCGGGTGCCTCCAGGCAGTTGCCGTCGAGGGCTGCCCCCGGCGGGCGCCCGCCGGACACCATGCGGCATGGACGATCCCGTGGTGCTGACGCTCGCCGCCCTGCAGGCCCAGGGCCTCGGCGCCGGACGTCTGGCGATCCTGCGCGACACCTTCGGCTCGGTGGCTGCGGCGCTGGGCGCGGCGGCCGCGGGGGCCCCGGCACCGCCCGGCGTTCCGAGCTCGCTGTTTCGCCGGTTGCCCGAAGAGGTCGAGCTCACCGCCGCGGCCCGGCGTGTGCGCACCATCCGCGCTGCCGGCGTCGATCTGGTGTGCTGGGATGACGCACGCTACCCCGCACCGCTGTGGCTGGACGATGCCGCGCCGCCCCCGCTGCTCTACGTTCAGGGATCGCTGCCGGCGACGCTGGCCGAGCCTGCCCACCGGGTGCGGGCGGCCGCCGTGGTCGGCACGCGTCGGCCGACGGCACGCGGCCTCGCACTGGCGCGCGAGCTGGCCGCGGCGCTGGCCAACCTGGGCGTCACGGTAGTGTCGGGGCTCGCCCTCGGCATCGACGGGGCGGCGCACGAAGGCGCCCTGGAGGCTGCGGGCGCCACCGTCGCGGTGCTGGGGGCCGGCCACCGGCACCTGCATCCGCCGAGTCATCGCGGCCTGGCGCGGCGCATCGTCGAGCGCGGAGGCGCCCTGCTCAGTGAGCACCCGCCCGACGCCCGCCCGGAACGGCACCACTTCCCCGAGCGAAACCGCCTGGTCAGCGGCCTTTCGAGGTTGATCGTGGTGGTGGAAGCGGGTCTCCGATCCGGGACGCGGAGCACGGCCGAACACGCGCGTCGCCAGCACCGAGACGTCTACGCCTGCCCGGGCAGGCCCGGCGACCCGACGGTCGCCGGAACGCTGCAGCTGCTTCGCGATGGCGCTCTTCTGGTCACCGAGCACGAGGACGTGCTGTTTCGCTTCCGGCCAGGCAGCGGCGGCGTCGAGGCGGAGGCGGCAACGTCGACCGAGCCGACGCGGACGGCGGATGCCCCGCTCCTGGAGGCTCTCTACGCCGTGGAAGAGGCCACGCTCGACGAGCTGGCAGGCTCCGCTAGGCTGTCCTTCGGTCGGCTGGCGGGCCGCCTCACCGCTCTCGAGATCGCGGGAAGCGTCGTTCGCACCGCAGGAGGCCGCTATCGACTCGCAACTGCGGAGCGTCAACGACGCGATGCCCAGCAGCTACGCGAGGAGGCCGACCGCCTGACCAACTGACGGACGCCGCTCGACGATGGCGGGGCCACGGCCCGCAGCAGGCTAGGCTGAGAGGGTGAGTGAGTCTGCTTCCCCCCTCTCGCGGTGCCGCCGCAGCCTCTGGCGGGGCGCCGCCCATCGCTCGTGACGCCGCTCATCGAGTGGCCGGGCCGCGTTCTCCGCCACCTCGTCATGGTGGCGTGGGTGCTGGTCGGGCTGACGTCGGCGTCGGCGGCGGCGCAGGGCCTGACCGTGTGGACCACCTACCAGGGCGCCGCCCTCGCGTGGTTGCAGTCGGAGAGCGCGTCCTACGGCCAGGCCTTCGACAAGCAGGTCAAGGTCGTGCCGTTGAAGCTCGGCCAGATCAAGCAGGGGGCCATGGTGGGCGCCAAGAAGGGCCAGGCGGGCGACGTGTTCGTGGGCATCCCCCAGGATCAGTTCTCGGGCCTCGCCGATGCCGGCATCCTCGCCGACATGGGAAACTACGCCACCGATCGCTACCTGAGCGATCTGAGCGACCAGGCGCGGATCGCGTTCCGGTACCAGGGCACCCTCTACGGCTTGCCGCTGTCGCTGCAGGGGCCGGCTCTCATCCTCAACACCCGGCTCGTTTCCAAGTCGCCCGCCAGCTACCCCGACCTGGTGAAGCTGGCTCGCTCGCTCACCAGCGATGGCACCTACGGCTTCGCCTTCGACGCCGGCAACTTCTACTACAGCTACGCCTGGCTCCATAGCTATGGGGGTACCGTCTTCGGTCGCAACGCGAGCGGCGGGCCGGACGCCGGCCGGAGCGGCCTCGCCAGCGCCGGTGCCGTGCGCGGCGCCCAGGCATTGAAGACGCTGCGCTTCACCGACGGCGTCCTGCCCCCCCACGCCGACTACGCGACGCTGCGGAAGCTCTTCCTCGACGGCAAGCTCGCGATGACCTACGACGGTCCCTGGGCCGTGCCGGCGATGCTGGCGGCCGGCATCCCCATCGAGGTCCGGCCGATGCCCCCGCTGGCAGACGGAACACCGTTCAGTGGCTTCATGAACGTCGAGGGCGTGCTGCTCAACCGCTTCAGCGCCGACCCCGTGGGCGCAGCGAACCTGGCCAAGTGGTTGACCACGAGCGAGGCCCAGGCCGCTCTGGCTCGCAAGGCGGGGCTGATCCCCGCCTCGACGGAGGCGCTGGCGAAGGTCGGCGACGACGCCGTCGTGGCCGGCTTCGGCGCAGCGCTGGCCCACGCGCAGGCGATCCCCAACCTCCCTGCCATGGGCACCGTGTGGGGGCCGATGGATCAGGCTCTCGCTACCATCCTCGGTTCGGCGGACAGCGACGTGCCGGCCGCCCTGCAGCAAGCGGTGCAGACCATCACCGGCGGCACCTCGGGCGGCACGCCATGAACGTCGTCGCAGGCGGGCCTTTTGCCCCATGATCGGGGCTCGGGCCATGCTACGCTGAACGGAGTGAACGGCTACGACACGCTCGGATTCGGCACACACCTGATCCTCGACGGGTTCCGCGCGAACGCGGCACGGCTTGCCGACGAGGGGCGCGTGGAGGCCGTCTTGCGCTCCGTGCTGGCGCTGATGGGCGAGTCGGGGAGCGGCATCTTCCGCCTGCGCGTGGCGCGCGACGGCGGTCGCGGGATCAGCGCCGCCCTGGTGGGGGCGGAGGCGCACCTGTGTCTGCACTCGTTCCCCGCTTTCGACAAGCTGTCCTTGGAGGCGTTCTCGACGCGTGCCCTGCCTACGCAGGCCATCACCGAGGCGTTCTTGCAGGGATTTGGCGTGGGACGCTACGAGGCGCGCGTGCACGGTCGCGGGCGGCTGCTCCCCCGGGAGGTGGCCGGGCTCGAGCAAGCGCTCGATGGCGACCGCGACTACGCCCGCCTGAGGTTGCGGGACCTGCTGAGCAGCTGAGGTCGCGTGGCCGGGATGTGTGACCATCGGACCGCGCCGGTCACGGGCCGGACGCGTCCCGGGCGGAAACGAGCCGCCCCCGGAGGTGAACGGTGCCCGAATTCGTCGTAGCGCTGGATCAGGGCACGACCAGCTCACGCGCGATCCTCTTCGACCACGCCGGCTCCATCCGCGCGCTAGCGCAGCGCGAGTTCGAGCAGCACTATCCGGAGCCCGGTTGGGTCGAACACGACCCGACGGAGATCTGGTCGTCCCAGGCTGCGGTGGTCGGGGAGGTGCTGGCGCGTGCCGGGATCCGGGCCGAGGATGTGGCCGCGGCCGGCATCACCAACCAGCGGGAGACCACCGTGGTGTGGGACCGCGCGACCCTGCGGCCGCTGCACAACGCCATCGTGTGGCAGGACCGACGCACGGCCGGGCTCATCGACGAGCTCCGCGCCGACGGCCTCGAAGCGGAGGTCCAGGCGCGGACCGGCCTTGTCCTGGACGCGTACTTCTCGGGGAGCAAGCTGGCCTGGCTGCTCGAGCATGTAGACGGGCTTCGCCAGCGCGCCGAGCGGGGCGAGGTCGCGTTCGGCACGATCGACAGCTGGCTGGCTGCGCGGCTCAGCCGTGGTGAGCTGCACGTGACCGACATCTCGAACGCCAGCCGCACCATGCTCTACAACATCCACGAGCGCGACTGGGACGACGTCCTGCTGGAGCGATTGGGGATTCCGAGGGCGATGATGCCGGAGGTGCGGTCGTGCTCCGAGGTCTACGGCACGATTAGCGAAGGCGTCCTGGCCGGCGTGCCGCTGGCCGGCATGGCCGGCGACCAGCAGGCGGCGACGTTCGGACAGGCGTGCTTCGAGGCAGGGCAGGTGAAGAACACCTACGGCACCGGATGCTTCCTGGTGCTCAACACGGGGTCCACGCCGACGCGTTCCGCGAACCGTCTGCTGACCACCGTCGCATGGGACGTGGGCGGGAGCCTCGACTTCGCCCTCGAAGGCAGCATCTTCATGGGCGGCGCCGTGGTGCAGTGGCTCCGAGACGGGCTGGGGATCATCCGATCGGCCGAGGAGGTCGAGAGCCTGGCGGCCAGCGTGCCGGACAACGGCGGCGTCTACCTGGTCCCGGCCTTCGCTGGCCTCGGGGCGCCTCACTGGGACGCCTACGCTCGCGGCACGGTGGTCGGGCTCACCCGCGGAAGCAGCGCCGGCCACCTGGCGCGCGCCGCCCTGGAGGCGATCGCCCTCCAGGTCGCCGACGTCGTCGAGGCCATGCAGTCCGACAGCGGGGCCCCCATCCAGGATCTCAGGGTCGACGGCGGGGCGTCCCGCAACGACCTGCTCATGCAGCTCCAGGCCGACATCCTCGGTGTGCCGGTCGTGCGCCCGACCATCACCGAGACGACGGCGCTCGGCGCGGCCTACCTCGCGGGCCTGGCGGTCGGATTCTGGTCGGGGCGCGCCGAGCTGACCGAGCACTGGGCCGTGGAGCGGCGTTTCGAGCCCGCCATGGGTGAGGACCGGCGGGCCGCCCTGCTGCACGACTGGAGGCGCGCACTGGGACGTGCCGGAAAGTGGGTGGAAGCATGAGACCGACCTGGCCGGATCGCGAGGAGCAGATCGCTCGCATGCGTGCGGGCGAGGGCCCGTTCGACCTGCTGGTGATCGGGGGCGGAGCCACCGGAGCGGGCGTGGCGCTCGACGCCGCGAACCGCGGCCTGCGGGTGGCCCTGGCCGAGCGGGGCGACTTCTCCTGCGGTACCAGCAGCCGCAGCACCAAGCTCATCCACGGCGGTGTGCGCTACCTCGAGGCGGCGGTCAAGCACTTCGATCGCTCCCAGTTCAACCTCGTGCGCGACGCCCTTCACGAGCGTGCCGTCCTGCTGCGCATCGCCCCTCACCTGAGCCATCCACTGCCGATCGTCACGCCGCTGTACAACTGGCTCGAGGTGCCCTACTACCTCACCGGCCTGAAGCTCTACGACTGGCTGGCCGGCCGTTCCAACCTGCAGCCGAGCCGCTTCGTCGACGCACGCGAGGCGCTCGAGCGCTTCCCCATGCTCAAGCATCAGGGGCTGCGCGGCGGGGTGCTGTACTACGACGGGCAGTTCGACGACGCCCGCATGAACCTGGCCATCGCGCTCACCGCGGCACGCGAAGGAGCGGCGGTGGCGAACTACCTGGCCGTGGAGGACCTGCTACAGCGTGAGGGCAGGATCCACGGAGCGGTGCTCACCGACCGGTTGAGCGGCGAGAGCTTCGAGCTGGTCGCCCGGGCCGTGGTCAATGCGACGGGGCCGTTCACCGACACGGTGCGCCGCATGGAGGATCCCGACGCGAGGCCGATGGTGACGGCGAGCTCGGGCATCCACATCGTGCTCGATCAGAGCTTCTCGCCGCCCGGTACCGGTCTGCTCATCCCACAGACCGAGGACGGGCGCGTGCTGTTCCTGCTCCCCTGGCTCGGGCACACCCTGGTCGGCACGACCGACAACGAGGCGGCCATCGACGAGCATCCCCGGGCCAACGAGGACGAGATCGCCTACGTGCTGCGGCATGTCGAGCGCTACTTCGACGTACCGGTGTCGCGGGCCGACGTCAAGGCCGCCTGGTCGGGCCTCAGGCCGCTGGTGTCCGATCCGCAGGCCGCCGATACCGCCGGCCTGTCGCGCGATCACGTGGTGAACGTCGGCCCCGCGGGCCTGGTGACGATCGCCGGTGGCAAGTGGACCACCTACCGTCGCATGGCCGTCGACGCCGTCAACGAGGCCGTCCGCGTCGGAGAGCTTTCGCCGCGCTCGGAAAGCACGACAGCGACGCTGATGCTGGCCGGAGGGGATGGATTCAGCGCCCAGGGCGCCGGCGCCCTGCAGGAGCGCTTCTCGCTGGATGCGGACGTGGCGAGCTACCTGAACCGGGCCTACGGGGGGTTTGCGGCCGAGGTCGCGGGCCTGGCAACCGACGGGCTGGGACGGCGCCTGCGGGACGGACAGCCCTACCTCGAGGCCGAGGTCGTGTACGCGGCCCGGCACGAGTACGCGCGCACCACCGCCGACGTGCTGTGGCGCCGCATGCGGCTGGGCATGCTCGATGAGAGCGACACCGCGGCGGCGCTCAAGCGGGTCGCGGAGCTCCTCGCGGCCGAACTCGGCTGGAGCGACGAGCAGCGCGAGCGCGATCTGGCCGATGCGCAGTCGCTGCTGACGTCACCCGCGCCGGCTTGAAGCTCGGGGCCGGCACCCGCCGGGTGCCGGCCCCGAGCTTCTATTCGCCGGCCTTCAGCTCCGGGAAGTCGTCCTCCCAGAACTCGTCCACCCCACGTCGCTCGCCGCTGTGGGCGTGCTCGTCGCGCCTGAGCTCCACGCGACGGATCTTGCCGGAGATGGTCTTGGGGAGCGTGCCGAACTGCAAGCGCCGGATGCGGAGGTAGGGCGCCATGCGTCCGCGGATGAAGCGGAAGATGTCGAGGGCGGTGTCGCGGCCGGGCTCGTGGCCCGGAGCGAGCGTTACGAACGCCTTGGGTACCGACAGCCGCACCGGATCGGGGCTGGGCACGACGGCCGCTTCCTGCACCGAGGCGTGCTCGATGAGGATGCTCTCCAGCTCGAACGGGCTGATCCGGTAGTCCGAGCTCTTGAAGACGTCGTCGGCCCGGCCGACGTACCAGTAGTAGCCGTCGTCGTCGATGGACGCGACGTCACCGGTGCGGTAGTAGCCGCCCTTCGTCACCGCAGCGGTCCGTTCGCTGTCGTCCATGTAGCCGTCCATCAGAGCGAGCGGCGCCGGGTCGAGGTGGAGCGAGATCTCCCCTTCCGGCACGCCGACCTGGCCGTCGGGGCCGAGCAGCGTGACCCGGTAGCCAGGCAACGGTCGACCCATCGAGCCCGGCTTCACGGGCTGGCCGGGTGTGTTCCCGACCTGCGCCGTCGTCTCCGTCTGGCCGTAGCCGTCTCTCAAGGTGATGCCCCAGGCCTTGCGGACCGATTCGATGATCTCGGGGTTCATCGGCTCGCCCGCGCCCACCAGCTCGCGCAGCTTCACGGCGTAGGACGTCAGGTCCTCGCGGAACAGCAGGCGCCACACGGTCGGCGGAGCGCACAGCGAGCTGACGTCGAAGCGCACCATGGCGTCGAGCGCCCGCTTGGGATCGAAGCGGTCGTAGTTATAGACGAACACGGTCGCCCCCGCGTTCCACGGCGAGAAGAAGTTGCTCCAGGCGTGCTTGGCCCAGCCCGGCGAGCTGATATTCCAGTGCACGTCGCCCTCCAGGTGCCCGATCCAGTACATCGTCGAGAGGTGGCCGACGGGGTAGCTCTGATGGCTGTGCAGCACCAGCTTGGGCTTCGACGTGGTGCCGGAGGTGAAGTACAACAACATCGGATCGGTGGCGTGCGTCTCGCCATCGGGCGCGAAGGCGCCGTCGAAGGACAGGGCGTCCTGGTAGGAGAGCCAGCCCCGGCGCTCGGCACCGACCAGCAGGCGCGTGAACCCGCCCTGCACCGCATCGAACTTCTCCGCGCCGGCCTCGTCGGTGATGACGTGGCGGACGTCGCCGCGGCCGATGCGATCGCGCAGGTCCTCGGGGGTGAGGAGCGTGGTCGCCGGGATCAGCACCGTTGCGAGCTTGATGGAGGCCAGCATCACCTCCCACAGCGGAGCCACGTTGGGGAGCATGACCAGGACCCGGTCGCCACGGTGGGCGCCCTGGGCCCGCAAGAAGCCGGCCAGGCGCGAGGAGCGGTCCGAGAGCTCGGCGAAGCTCAAGCGCACGTCCTCGCCCCGGTCGTCCACGAGGTGGAGTCCGGTCCGGTCGTTGTTCCGGGCGTAGACGTCGAACCAGTCCAGCGCCCAGTTGAACGTGTCGAGGCGCGGCCAGGAGAAGCCCCGGTAGGCGGCGTCGTAGTCCTCGCGCTCACGGAGCAGGAAGTCGCGGGCTTGCAGGAAGGTCTCAGTGGCGGTCATCGAGGCGCTCCTTTCCGGCGCGGCGCCGGAGCAGCTCCCCAACGCCGCCATGTCCCGCGTGCCGAGGGCGACCATGGCCGGCCGTAGCGGCCGTGTCCCCCGCGACTCGAGACGGAACGGAGCGAGACGTCATCCGTGCGCTCCATGGGCGCATGGTACGCCCGATGGCGGGACTGCGTTTCCGGTCGTCTGGGTGCCGGCGGCGTCCGGGGCTCAGCCCCCGGGGGCTCGGCTACACTCGTACGGGGCGTGCCGGGATGGCGGAATCGGTAGACGCAGCAGACTTAAAATCTGTAGCCCCCAGGGGCATGCGGGTTCGAGTCCCGCTCCCGGCACCAAC
>CAZIBD010000042.1:0-27615 GCA_964536935.1 uncultured bacterium
TGCTATGGGCGCGCCTCGAAGCCATGTGGAGCGGCGACGCGGTCGCGGTGGTCCCGTCCGACGCTTCCGCCCTCCTGGCGCGGCGGGGCACGGTTTCCGATGCCGCGACGGCGTGCCAGGGGCCGGTGGTGAGGCGCTTCGAGCTGGCCCGCTACGGCCGCGCCCGCGTGGATCAGCCCCTGCGGGCCGGCATCGTGTGGTTGCCCGGCGGCGGGGCCAGATCCTGCGGGGGCGGGGGCGTGATCAGCGGGCGGATGGTGGTCGTCGATGGGCCCCGACGCGCCTCGGTGATCGTGTCGAGCCTGGGCAGGGTGCGGGTCGAGGTGGCGAGGTGAGGCTCGCCAAGGACCGGCGGGCGGGCCTGACGCTGGTCGAGGTGCTGGTCGCGCTCGCGGTGGTCGGTGTGGCGTTGATCGCCTGGGCGGGGCTGCAGGCGCGTCTGGCGCGGGTCGAGCGCGCCAACCAGGTGCGGCGCGAGGCCGCCGCGTGGATGCGCAGCGAGCTGCGAGTGCAGCGGAGCGTGCGGGCGTTCGCATGCCGGTCGCGACCCGCTCCGTCCGGCTGGAGCTGCAGCGTCACGCGCACCTGTCTGGACGGAGCGGGCTCCTGTGAAGCGGAGGCCGTACGTGTGACGATCACGCCACCCGAGACGCCTGCCTTGCAGGGCACCACGGCCGTGTGGTGGCCGCTGCAGCGAGCGCCGGTGGAGCCGAGCCCGTGAGCCCGACACCCCGGATCGGCCTGCGCTACGGTGTGCGACCCAGCCTGCGTTGCGCGGGCTTCTCCCTGGCCGAGCTGCTTCTCGCGCTGGCCCTGGCCGCCGTCGTGATGCTGGCCGCGACGCGCCTGCTCGTGGGCTCGAAGAGGGCCGACGCTGCCGTGTCGGCCGCGTCGGGCTCGATGCTGGCGGTCGACCTGGCGGCGGACCTGCTGGGCGACGAGCTTCGGCGCTCCGGCTACGTGCCGGTTCCGACCCCGGTCGGCGTAACGCTGGACCGGACCTTGCCCTCCCTCGTCCTCGACATCGCTGACGCGGACCACGGCGACGGCCTGGTCGCGCGCTACATCGACGACCGGTTGTCCGACGGTCCCGTGCTGCGCGATCTGCGCTTCGACGCAGGTATGGACGGCAGGGGAGAGCCGCAGCTCTACCGGCGCACCGCCACCGGTCACCGCCAACCGCTGGTCCAGGGAATCGCCAGCGTCCGCGTGACGGGGTGGGTCGATGCCGCGGGCGTACACGACAGGGAAAGCCTCGTGGCCGGGACGCTTGAACCCTGGATCGTCCTGCTCGAGCTCGCGACCGCGGATGGCACGACGCGCACCGCGGCCGTTCCCTTGCCGAGCCGGCCCGCCACCGAGGTGGTGCGAGCGCCGTGAGCGGGGAAACGCGCCACACCGCGCGTCGCCGCGCCCACAGCCGGCGCCACCGCCGCACGAGCAGCGGCGCCATGGGCGTGGGCGCGGGTGGGCGGCAGACCCGCCGTCGCGGCGCGGTGGAGCAAGGCGTCGCCCTGGTGCTGGTCCTGGTCGTGGGCGCGTTGCTCGGCCTGGCGGCGTTGGCGCTCGCGTTCACGGTGACGCTGGACACGCTCGCGGGGCGCAACTTCCAGGAGGCGGTACTCGCGGAGGGCCGGGCCGAAGGCGCGCTGGCGCTGGCAGTCCGGGCCTCGGCGGCGACCGCCGGGGACCCGCCCACATCGGCCGTGCGGTTCGGGCCGTGGCCCGACCAGGGCATCGCGGCGTCCGTGGAAGCGTACTGGGATGCAGACGGGAGCGTCCGGTTCCGAAGTCGCGCTGTTGTCGGGCGGAGCTCGGTGACGAGGACACTCGTCGCCAGGTTGCTGGACGGTGGGGCGCTGGTGACCGAGGCACGCCCATGAGACTCGGGCGGCAGCGTCACGCGTGAGCATGGCGCTGACCCCACCGGCGCGGCCGGCACAGCAGCGCCCCCATCGACCTCCCGGCATGAACGGCTTGACACCCCCGAGGAACCTTGCGAGCATACGTCGTGCACCATCGATCGCTCCTATGCGCTGCCTTGCTTGCGGCCGGGCGGCCCGTCGCCAGTCGGGAGCTCGAGCGGCTCCTGGACCTGAGCGCGGATGCCGTCGCCCGGGAGGTCAAGGCGCTGCACGCGGCGCTTCGTGAGGCCGAGCTGGGGCTCGTCGTCGAGGAGGTCGCGGGCGGCTACCGTCTGGTGGTCGATCCCGGTCTGGTGTCGTCGCTTGCCTCCATGCTGTCGCCGTCCCCGCTTCCCAGCCTCTCGAATGCCGCGCTCGAGACGCTGGCGCTGATCGCCTACCACCAGCCCGTGACACGCGGCGAGCTCGAGGCGGCCCGCGGCGCCTCGTGCGCCTCGACGCTCGACACGCTCCAGGAACGGGAGCTCATCAAGGTCGTCGGGCGCAAGGATGTCGTCGGGAAGCCGCTCCTGTACGCCACCACGGACAGGTTCCTGCTCGAGTTCGGGCTGCGCTCGCTCGGCGACCTGCCCAAGCTCGATCAACAGCCGGGAGAGTTCTTGCGCGGCTGATCCGTCCTGCCTAGCGTGCATGCGCACTCGGCGAACCTGAGCTGGTGTATGGCGACCCCCCCCCAATTGGGGGATAGTTGGGTGGTTCTGGCCCTGGTAGGCTCGTTTCGTGCAGAAGCATCGATCTCGCGGCTTCACGTTGCTTGAAGTCCTGGTCGTGATCGCGATTATCGGGATCCTTGCTGGGCTCGTCGTGACGAGCTTTCCACGTGATCGCTTCGCGATGAATCAAGCTACGCAGATCGCGAGCCAGGCTGTCCAGATGGCACGATTCGAAGCTGTCAAACGCGATACGAACGTGGAGATCACGTTCACTGGCGGCTCGCCGACGATTCAAGTCACGCGTGTCGATACCGGTGTGGTCCTGCGCACGTACGCTCTCGACTCTCAGGGCTCGCTGATCACGCCGTCGGCCAGCGTTTCGTTTGCGTTCAGCCCTCGTGGGGTCGCGGCCTACCCTTCCAACAAGACGGTCACGCTCACGTACGCGCCCACGAGTCTGACCAAGACGCTGGTCATCCATCCGCAGGGGAGCGTGGACATTCAATGAAATCGTCCGGATTGACGATCATAGAAGTGCTCATCGCGTTGGCCGTTATCGGGGTTCTCTTCGCCGCATTGGCCGTTACGCAGGTGGGCACGTTCCGCGTTACCTCGCAATCGCAGCGGGCCTCTGTCGCGACTCAGGCCGCGTCCAAGGAAGTCGACGGCTTGAGTCGTACGGTTCTCGCGGACTTCGCGACCTACAACAACTGCACCGCCTCGTCGGGGGCTCCTTGCAGCGGCGGATTCTCACGGTCAGGAGCTTCTGGTACGTACACGGTTCTTCCGCTGGGCACCACGAGCTACCTGACGAACGGCGTCATCAAGATTACCGTTCACGTAACGAAGCCGACGAACCTGACTCTCGATACGAACGTGTCGTGCATCGATCAGGATTCCGCGCCAACCGTGGCCTCTCCATCGAGCTGCTTCGGTTAGGGGGGTTGAGGTGACGATGCCATTGCGCGAACGGGTCGTTGGGCTGACGTTGGTGGAGCTTCTCGTCGTCCTGGCGGTGATGGGGTTGTTGCTGGGGCTCATGACGGCATACTTCGCTTCTCAAACCCACGCGACTGAGGAGAGCCAGGCCCAGAACAACGTGCGCGTGAAGGTGCGGAGCGTGGGCGAGCTGCTCACTCAAGACTTGGAGATGGCTGGAGCTCTTGCGGTGTACGACGCGACCTCGGGGCAAGTGCTCAAGGCGACATCCACGGAGAGCTATGGGATGCCTTCACCCTGCTCGACCGATCGCTCTGGATGCGTAACGGTGGCGTTCAACGCGAGCAACCAACTGACCGACCTTGGTATGTGGTACTTCACGTCGCTGGCAGTTCCTGGTGCGACGAGCACAGGGCCGTGTCACTACGTGCGGTACCACTTCGATAGGTCCACAGGCACGCTCTACCGGACGGATGATGACTGTACCGCCACGCCATCGGGATGGACCAATGCCGAGCTGGCTGGTGGGATAACGGGTTTCGCGATCACCTTTCAATGCGCAGAGGACACTACCGCAACGGGTACGAAAGCGGTCGACAATCCTTCGGACTGTTTTGCCCCCACTGGGAACTTCGTACAGAGTGCGGAGATTCAGCTGGATGGACAAGACACGGCACACGGCCGTTTGACGACCGCGCAATTCGACACGAACGCCCCTACACCCAACCTCCGCAAGCCGCCCGAGTATTGGGTCAATCCGCTGACTGGAGGCTGAGGACGACATGAGACGTCGAGATGGATTTGCCTTGATCGTGGTTCTGTTGATTGGCATGGTGACGTTGCTGCTGGTGCTCGGCGCGGCGGTTACCGGGCTCATCGACCGCGGCGTGTCCTCGAATCAGCAGCGGGCAGACACCGCCTACTACATCGCCAAGGCCGGTTTGGACCGCTATAAGACGATCATGTTTCACAACCTCGTTGACTACTACAACGCGCAGAAGACGGGCTGGTGCCAATCGCCCCTTATGGATGGGCTCAAGGACCAGAACGGCAACGTGATCCTCGCGCCGTCGACATGGTCGTCCAAGATGGATTACGGGCAGGGGTGGTATCAGGTCCGCTTTGAGGTGCTGGACAACGATCTCGTCTTGACGTCAGTGGGGCACTACGGTGACGGTCAGTCTACGATCCAACTCGTCGCATCGGCAGGCGGGGGGCCTACCACGGCCTGGTATAACGCCATCTTCGCCAATGGGCAGGCCGGGGCTGCCATCAACGGCAACGTGAGCGTGTACGGTTCGGTGCACATCGTGAACGGCAACCTGAACTTGCCGTCGGATTTCTCCATGACTGGTTCTGCGGGCATGTACAACACGTACGTAGGCAACAATGGGCAAAACAACAGCGATATCAGTGGGTATGCGACCTCGGTCATGGGCAACGCCTCGGCAGACCTGTGCGCGCGCTTGAAGATCGCCAAGGGCAACGTGTTCCTACAGGGCAGCAGCGCCCTGGGTGCCTCGGGACAGCCGATCTATAGCGTCAATCTCGGCGCGGGGAACATCTACAACTCTAAGCCAACCTCAAGTCCCGATCCGAGGACGGAGATCACCAGCGTTCCCGACAGCCATCTCTTCCTGAAGTACCCGACAACAGGGAACCCGAACAGCGGCTATAAGGGCTATAGCCTCAGCTTCCCCTCCCTCGACTCGAAGTTCACGTCCACTGCCTTCGTCGTGAACTCGCTCACGAACAACGGGGCGTGCAACTGGCTGGTGCAGAACGGCGCCTATACCTTGCCACCAGTCGACCCGACATCGCAACATCTTCAATGCGGTAGCGCGAACGGGACAATTTCTTGGGTCGTCAACAGCGATGGCACCGGAGGTCACCTTGTCGTCGATGGGAAGGTGGATTTTCCCGCCAATCTGGCTATCAATGGGGACCTGACCTATAGCGGGCAGGGCACGATCGAGGTCGGAGCCAATGACACCGATACGGCGGCGACCGTGACCATGACGGGCTCGGTGCGGCCGTTTGGCGCGGGCGGGTTCCCCAGTCCAGACATGCTCGCGTTCGTGACTCCAGGGACGCTTGATGTGAGCTTGCAGCCGAGCAACTACACGGCCTTTGCGGCGTACGCGGGTACGGCCTTCAAGGCCGAAAAGCAATCGACCATCTTTGGCGCGGTCGTGGCGGGGGAGTTTGACCTGGGAAGCCAGGTTCCTAAGATAGCCTACGTGCCGGCGCTTCGCAGTGCTGCAGAGACTCTGTGTCTGCCGGGTTCCTTTTGCGACCAGGGGAAGACACCGCCGAATCCGGGCGTCATGAGCAACATCTCCATCGAGCGACGCTGACCGAGCACGAGCCGACCCGTGGTGCGGCCCGTATCCCTCAGGGCATGCTGGCCCTTCGAGCCGCCAGGTAGCGAAGGGCCAGGGCATAGCCCTCGAACCCCAACCCGGCTACGACGCCCACGCACGCTCCTGCCGTGACGCTCCGGTGCCGAAATCCCTCGCGCCCGTGTACGTTGGACAGATGCACCTCGATCACCGGCACATCGATGCCCGCGATCGCGTCGCGCAGCGCCACCGAGGTGTGCGCCAACCCGCCGGCATTGAGAACGATGCCGCTGACGCCCTCGTCGGCCGCCCCATGGAGCCAGTCGATGAGCTCGCCCTCGTGATTGCTCTGCCGGCAGGTCACCTCGACCCCGAGCTCCCGTCCGGCCTTCACACACGCGGCGTCCAGATCGGCCAGCGTAGCCTTCCCGTACACCGCGGGCTCACGGCGGCCCAGGAGATTCAGGTTCGGTCCGTTCAACACCAGGATCATGCCGCGACCTCCTCGTGGAGCGCGCTCCAGGCGCGCTCCTGCTCTACGCGATTGACGTCCTCGACCACCACGGGGCGGCCGATCGCCTCCAGAAGCACGAAGCGTTCCTGGCCGGCGCGCCTCTTCTTGTCCCGCGCCAGGTAGGGGACCAGCTCCGCGAACGACACCTTCGGCAGTGGGGCGGGGCGTTCCCAGTGCAACAGCCGCGCGGTGTGTCCGGTGACATCGGCGAAGCCCCGCTCCCGGCCCAGCAGGGCAGCGTAGTGCAGGCCGTAGGCCACCGCGTCACCGTGGGGAAGGGCATGGGCGCTGACGGCCTCGAGGGCGTGGCCGAGGGTGTGGCCCAGGTTGAGATGGGCGCGAACGCCCGCCTCGCGCTCGTCGCGCCCTACGAGGGCGGCCTTGACCCGAACGGACCTCGCGATCGCCCGTGCCAGCTCGTTCTCGTCGCGGTCAGCCGCCATCTCCTCCTCGAAGCGCTCGAGCAGCACGGGGTCCGCCAGCAGCCCGTGCTTGAAGTGCTCGACCGCGCCCTGACGGAACTCGGGCTCCGGCAGGGTCGCCAGGACGCGCACGTCCGCGACGACCGCCCTCGGCTGCCAGAACGCTCCGGCCAGGTTCTTGCCCTCGGGAAGATCGATCGCCGTCTTGCCGCCGACGCTGGCGTCGACCATGGCCAGGAGCGACGTCGGCAGCTGGTACCAGGAGACGCCGCGCATGTAGGTGGCTGCCGCGAAACCGGCCAGGTCCCCGACGACGCCGCCGCCAAGCGCGACGACGGCCGCGTCGCGGTCCAGGCCTTCACGCGCGAAGCCGCGCTGGAGCTCGAGCCACTGCTCGCCGGACTTGCTGTCCTCGCCGGCCGGCACCTCGAAGGTGGAGACCCTGGCGCCGGTCGCGCCCAGCGCGCGGCGCACGGCGTCGGCGTGGAGCGGCCCGACGTGGGTGTCCGTGACGAGGGCCAGCTGGCGTTCGGGGACGTGGTCGCCGACGTCGTGCAGCAGACCCGGGCCGACCGCGACGGTGTAGGCCGGGTTCACCGGCACCTCGATCAGGTGGGGTTCTGGGCGTTCGCCCATGTCTCCAGCCTCTCCACGATCTCGTCCACGACTTCCTGCGACTGCCGCGCATCGGTCGAAACGGTGAAGGTCGCGACGTCGCGGTAGGCGTCCTCGCGAGCCCGCATCAGCAGCCGGATGCGCTCCTCGGGATCGCCCAGCTCGAGGAGCGGCCGCCGGTTGCGGCGAGTCCGTCGATAGATCGTCTGGGGAGTTGCCGTTAGCACCACGACGGGTCCTCGCTGGTGGAGGAGACGGCGGTTCTCCTCGCGCGTCACCGTTCCCCCGCCCGTGGATACCACCACCTCGTCGAGCCGGACGCAGCGACGCACGACCTCCGTCTCGTAGTCGCGGAAGACCTCCTCGCCGTAGAGCTCGAAGATGTCGGCGATGCGCATGTTGCTGACGCGCTCGATGACGCGGTCGGTATCGATGAACGTCAGGCTCAACCGCCTCGACAGCTCCCATCCGATCCGGCTCTTGCCCGTCCCCATGAAGCCCGCCATGGCGATCCAGGTCGAGGGACGTTCGGGAGGGAAGTAACGGCGGGCGGTCACGGCAGCAGGTCAGTAGGCGGCGACGTAGCGGCGATGCGCCTCGAGCCGCTCCAGAAGCTCGCGCACCGTGTCGCCTCCGAACTTGTCGAGGATGGCGTTCGTGAGTGTCATGGCGCTCATCGCAAGTACCACGATCGATGCCGCGGGCACGGCCGTGTGGTCCGAGCGCTCGCGCGAGGCGTCGGCAGGTTGGTGCGTCACGACGTCGACCGTCGGAAGGGGGCGCATGAGCGTCGCGATGGGCTTCATGGCCGCGCGGACCACCAGCTCTGCGCCGGTCGTGATGCCGCCCTCCAGCCCGCCGGAGCGATTGCTCTCCCGGTAGTAGCTGCGCTCGTCCTCGCGGAAGATGGCGTCGTGGACCTGACTGCCGGGAAGGGTGGCGGCGCGCCAGCCGTCTCCGAGCTCGACGCCCTTGATGGCGGGGATGCTCATGACGGCTTGCGCCAGCTGCCCGTCGAGCTTGCGATCCCACTGGGTATGGCTGCCTAGACCGATCGGTACGTTGCGAAACCGCGTCTCGACGACACCGCCGAGCGTGTCCCCGTCGCGCTTGGCCTGGTCGATCCGCTCGATGATGGCGTCGGCCGCTTTCTGATCGAAGCAGCGTACCGGGCTGGCGTCGAGGTCGTCGAGCCGGTCCCAGTCCATGCCTCCGTCGCAGTCGATCCCGCCGAGGCTGACGACGCGCGTGCAGGCCTCGATGCCCAGCTCCGCCAGCAAGCGAAGCGCGACCGAGCCGCCGGCCACGCGGCTGGCCGTCTCGCGGGCGGAGGCGCGCTCCAGCACGTCGCGAAGGTCCTTGTGACCGTACTTGATGCCCCCGGCGAGGTCGGCGTGCCCCGGCCGCGGCTCGGTCACGGCGCGCTTGCGAGGCTCATCGCCGGGCGCCGCGTCCATCACCGTCCGCCAGTTCTCCCAGTCACGGTTCTGGATGCGGAGGGCCACCGGGGCACCCGTGGTGCGGCCGGCACGGACCCCGCCGAGGATCTCGGCATGGTCGCTCTCGATGAGTTGACGCCTGCCCCGCCCGTAGCCGCCCTGCCGTCTGCGGAGCCAGGGATCGATGTCGGCCTCGGCGTCGAGCGGAAGGCCGGCCGGCACGCCGTCCAGGATCACGGTGAGACCGGGGCCGTGCGATTCGCCGGCGGAGAGGTACCTCAACATTCCGGTAATGTATCACGGTCTCAGGCCCCTCCGGAACGCGCTCACCGTGCCCCGGACGCCGTGACCGGCACAACGACGTGCGCCCGGCCGGGCGGCCGGGCGCACGCGAGGTTCCAGGCGGTGGAGCCCCTACTGGATGGTCTGGGCGTTGACGACCAGGATCAGGTCGCCGGTCTTGTTCTGGGTGGAGGTGCTGCCGAGCAGGTCGCCGATGATCGGGATGGCACCGATGACGGGGAGCTTCTTCTTGTCGACGGTGAGGCTGTTCTGCAGCAACCCGCCGAGGAGGGCCGTCTGGCCGGGCGCAAGCGTGACGGTCGAGGTCACGGCGCGAGTGGAGAGGTTCAGGAAGCTCGGATCGTTCGTGGTCGAGAGGACGTCCTGGACCTGGGCGGTGATGACCAGCGTGACCCGGCCATTGTTGGCGATGCGGGGCGTCACGTTGACCTGAACGCCATACGGGATCGTCCGCTCGATGTTCTGGCTCGACCCGGGGATGCTGATGTAGATGGTGCCGCCGGACTGGATCGTGCCGGTCTCGTTGTCGAGCACCGTGATGTTGCTGTCATCGACCGTCCTTGACAGCCCCTGCTGCTCCAACGCGTTCAAGACCGCGTTGATGTTGAGCGGGGAGACCGTGTTCATGTCGAACACGAACTTCAGGCCGGTATCCAGGATCGACGTTGCGAGGTTGCCGAACGTCGCGCTGGTCACGTTGAGCCCGAGGTTGTAGGCGGTGGACTTGGTAACCTCCTGGATGCGCACCTGGATGTTCACCTGCTTCTGGGGCACGTCCAGCTTGGGGATGAGCTCCGCGATCCGCGCCTGTACGGGGGCCGTAGCGGTGACGATGAGACTGTTGGTGCGCTTGTCGGCCACCACCTTGAAGTCCTGCGTGCTGACGCCGGTCTGGGCACTCTGTCCCGAGGTGCCGGACCCGCTCTGCGCGCTAGGAGCAGGAGTGACGACGCCGCTCGCCTGGAGGGTCTTCGCCAGGTCGACCGCGTTGGCGTTGGAGAGCTGGTAGGTGCGCTGCACCAGGGGCTCGGCCTGGGTGACCGTGTCGAACTGGCTCAGCAGCGACTGGACCTTGTCCTGTTGCTGCTGCGTCGCCACGACGACGATGCTCTTCACGCCGGGCAGCGCCTGCACGTCGAGGCCGGGGATGGCGCGCTGAAGGATCTGCACCACCTGCGCCGGGTCGTTGTGAACCTTGTAGAACTTCTGCACCGTGTTCGGCGCGGGCGGTGTCTGCGTCTGCGCCTTCGTGGTGGTCGGCGCGGGCTTCGGCAGGACCTTGTTGACGGTCGACGGCGGGCCGACGACCACCACGTCGTTCGGCAGGAGCGCGTAGTCGAGGTTGTTGAGGGTCAGCACCAGGTTCCAGACCTGCCGGAACGGCTTCGGCGACCCGATGTCGTAGCTGATGGTCTTGTCGGGCACGTCGTTGACGATGGCCGTCAGGCCGACCGACTGCGCAAGGGCCGTCACCATCGCTCGAAGGGACTCGCCGTTGACCCCGGTGGCGAGCTCGACCTTCTGGTCGAACTTGGGGTTGTTCGGCAGGGGAGCCAGCTGCGATTGAGCCGACGCAAGCCCCAGCAGGGCGAGGAACGTAAGGAGGACCAGGATACGTTTCATGATCACCGCCTGAGATCCAAGGAGAGGCTCTGCGTGGAGTCGTTCAGCGTGAACACGGCCTCATGGCCGCGGAGGTCGGTCAGCGTGATCTTGGTGTCGGGCAGGTCCTGCCCCAGCGACACCACGACCGGCATCTTGTACTGGCTGGAGCGGAAGACGCCGACGCTGACGGGCCCGAGCACCGTGCCCGTGAACCGGACGTTGTTGTCGCGGAGGTAGCGGCTCAGCGTGTCGGTTCCGGCTTGGAGGGGCGGTGTTCCGTTTCCGGCGCTCGCCTGGGTCTTGGCGGGCGGTGCCGGCTTCGGCTGGCTCGGGCCGAGGACGCCAGGCAGCGACGGAGCGGACGTGAGCATGCCGGACTGCGAGAGCGTGCCGAGCGACGGCGACCCGTTCGAGGCGTCGCTGGGCGTGCGCACGGCGGCGACGGTCCCGAGGTCCTTGGGGGCCGAGGACGACGCCTGCGCCCGCGTGGATTGCAGCACGCTCGGGGTCGTGGGCAGCATGCCGGACGGCAGCGCGCGGGGGAGACCGGTCGCCTGCGGAGGGGGTGGAGCCACCGGCTGAGGCGCCGGCGCCTCAGCCAGCTTGGGAGGGTTGTTCGCCGGGGCCGGCGCGCTCGCCACGGTCTGCGGCGCGGGCGGCTTGACCGTCGCCTGCGGGGGCGGAGAGGCCGGGGCAGCTGCCTGTACGACGATCGGCGAGAAGGGGTTGACCGTCATCCGCTGCGCGGAGACGGCGCGCTGGTTCGAGGTCGCGTTCGCCGTGCCGTTGCTGCTGCTCGCCGACGAACCGCCGGACGTGGTCGTCCCGCTCTGGGCGGGCGGCTGGGTCACGAGGAACGGGAGCTCGGCCACCTGGAGGTCGTGCGTGGCTACCGCCGGCCTGTTCGCCGCGACCACGGGCGCAGCCTCCTTGGATGCGGTGCTGGCCGTCGCAGGCTTCGCCGCCGAGCTCTGCTTCGTTGCAGTCGCAGAAGGTGCCGACGCGGCCGCAGGCGTCTTGGCGGTGGAGGGTGCACGGACGGGCGTCTTGGTGGCCGTCACGGGCGTCGCGGCGGGCTGTTCCTGCGAGAAGAAGTTGACCCAGAAGAACGCCGCGGCGGCCAGGAGTAGGACGGCGATGAGGATGCGCGCTGTTCTGGAGAGCGTCATTGCGTGGTCGCCCCCCCGGGATCCTTGCCGGTATAGACGTACACCGTGAAGTTGTAGGTGGCGTGGAGATCGGGGTTGCTGGTGCTGTTACCCTGGACGTTCAGGCCCACCTGATGGATCTTCGTGAACCTCTGCAGCGCTTGGAGCTTGCCGAGGAAGTCCATCGTGTCGGTGAAGTTGGCCGTCGTCGCGACCGTGAAGCCGATCGGCCGGACATCTTGAACCTTCCCTTGGCCCCCACCCTGAGAGAAGCTGTTGATGGTCACGTTGCTCGCGGCCGCCGAGGCCCGGAGCTGGTCGATCAGCCCCGAGATGTCGCTCTCCTTGGGAAGCTGGGCGAGGAAGTTGCGGCGATCCTGCTCGAGCTGGGCGACGGCCGCCCGGAGATCGGGGAGGTTGCGCCGGGCTTGCTCGCCGCGTTGGATCTGCGTCTCGAGCTGGGCGATGTCGTTCTGCAGGCTGGTGATGTGCGCCTGCGTGGGCCGGTACATGTAGAAGTACCAGATCAACGCCGCCACGATCGTCACGACGATCGCGAGGATCGCCACGTCCCGCTGGCGGAGGTTCCGGAAGCTGAAGTTGCCGAGGTTCATGGCTTGCTCCCAGCCAACGCGCCAACGGTGAGGCTGTAGCTGAAGAGATCCTTCTGCCCCTGCCGCGACGCGCTGTGGAAGGCGACCCCGTAGCTCTTGGAGGTCTCGAGCGCGTGGATGAACTGCGCCAGCACCTCGGGGCCCACCACGTCACCGCTCACGTTCATCTGGGCGATCACGCTCTTCCCCTCGTACTCGTTGGGATTGCTGTGGGGAGGGTTGATCGCGCTCATGCTCAAGCTCTTGAAGTCGATGTTGGGCCGTGCGCCGGCGCCTCGGGGCGGAAGCGTCTCGAGGAGGCCGGAGATCTCGCCGGTCCACAGGATCCGGTTCTGATGGACCGCCTTCTCGACGGAGATGAGCTGGTTGAGCGCCTGTTGCCGGGCCAGCAGACTCTGTTGCTCCTTGAGGTAGGGCTGCAGCAGGGCCAGCTGATCGCTCCGCGACTGCTTCTCCGTCAGCAGATTCTGCTGCGTCTGGTAGGCGAACAGCTGCGCGACGAAGGCGATGCCGACGACCAGCAGCGGGAACACGATCGCGAGAAGGCGCCAGTAGCCCGGCTCGCGAACTCGCCGCAGGTTCTTGGGAAGCAGGTTGACATTAATCAACGCCCGCCACCCCTCTCAGCGCGAGGCCCAGGGGCACCGCGAACTCGGGACCCATCTTCTGGATGTACTGGCTGTCGAAACGGCTCTCGTCGTAGTGGACCGTGAGCCAGGGGTCGCCGAGCTCCACGCGGAAGCCCAGCGCGTCCCCGATCGCTTCGGGAAGGCCGCGCAGCTTGGCTCCCCCGCCGGTCACCACCATGCGACTGATGGTCGCGTCACCGGTCTGGACCCGGAAGAACTCGAGGCTGCGCCGGATCTCGGTGGTCAGATCCACCAGCACCGGCCGGAGCGACTCGTAGACGCGGCTGGGGCTGAACTGCTCGCGCTTGGCATCGAAGTTGAGCAGCTCCTCCTCATCCTCGGTAGGGATGGTGGCGGTGCCGTAGTCGAGCTTGACGTCCTCGGCACTGTCGAAGTCGAGGCCGAAGGAGCGCTGGATGGCGGCGGTGAAGTCGTCCCCGCTCACGCCGATGTTGCGGTTCATCAGCACGCGCTCGCCGCGGACCAGCGTGATGGTGGTGTTGGAGGCGGCGATCTCCAGCACCACGCCGATCTCGTTCGCTTCGGTGTAGCTCGTGCCCGAGAGGGTCGTCTTGGTGAGGTGCTCGCCAAGCAACGACCCCTTGAGCGAGCGCAGCAGCGTGAAGGGCTTGACGTCTAGCACCAGCGGCTCGAGCCCCGCCTGCTTCATGTACTCCACCTGCTGCGTCACCTGATCGAGGCGGGCGGCGGCGATGACGACCTCGAGCTGCCCGCCCTCTTCGATGTCGTCGGGGTTGTCGAGAACGTAGTAGTCGAGCACGACCTCATCGATGGGGAAGGGGATGTAGCGCTCGGCCTCCCACTTGATGGCCTCGTCGAGCTCCTGCATGGTCATCTTGGGAACGTTGATGTTGCGGGTGATCGCCTGCCGGTTGCTCACGGCCGCCACCGCGAACCGCTTGTGGACGCCCGCTTCGTCCAACAGGGCCTTGATCTCGTCAGCCAACCCACGCGCATCGACCACCTGGTCGTCCTGGATCAGGCCAGGCGGCATGGGGCGGACGGCCATGGCGACCAGGTTCGGCGGGTTCCCTGGTCGCAGCTCCACCACCTTGAGCGCGCTGGTGCCCACCTCTAGGCCGACCGCCTCGATCCTGGGGCTGAGCATGCGCGCCAGGCGCTCGCGCATTGAGGGCATAACGTCTCCTCCTCGTAAATCAAGCGGAGTCTATCACGGTGCCCTCACGGCCCCGAGTGAAATTTTCGCAAGCGTGTCGGGTTTCCTGCCCTCTGCAGGACGAGGATTCAGCCAGGCTTGGGCAGCATGCCCGGAGGCATCCTCGGCTCCTGGGAGACGTCCCCCGGACCCTTGCCCTGTGGCTGCGACTCACGCCCTCGGGCGGGCTCGGCCGGCGCCGGCACCGGAACCGGCGGCAGCTCCTCGCCGCGTAGCAGCGTCGCGAACTCGTCGGCGTGCAGCGTCTCACGCTCGAGCAGGACGTCGACGACCCGTTCCAGGTCGTCGCGGTGGCTCTGGATCAGGTCGGTGATCCGCCGGTACTGCTCGTCGAGGATGCCCTTGACCTCGCTATCGATGACCCGAGCCGTGTCCTCGCTGTATGTACGAGCTCCCTCGACCTCGCCCAGGTACGACTCGGACGAGCTCGCCAGGGCAACGTGACCGACGATCTGGCTCATGCCCCAGCGCGTGACCATGCGGCGCGCGATCTGCGTGGCCTGCTCGAAGTCGTTCTGGGCGCCGGTCGTCACGTCGTCGAAGACGAGCTGCTCGGTCGCGCGACCGGCCAGCGCCACCGCCACGCGGTCGAGGAGCATGTTCTGGCTCGCCGACATGCGGTCCTCCTCGGGGAACTGCATCACGTACCCCATGGCGCGCCCGCGCGGCACAATGGTGATCTTGTGGACAGGATCGGCGTGCTCCAGTAGGTAGGCGGCGAGGGCGTGCCCCGCCTCGTGGAACGCCGTGACACGCTTCTCGCGCTCGTTGATGACGCGGCTTCGGCGCTCCGGTCCCATCACGACCCGGTCGGCGGCTTCGTCGATGTCGGCCATCCCGATCTCGCGCCGGTCGTTGCGCGCCGCCACCAGGGCAGCCTCGTTCAGGAGGTTCTCGAGATCGGCTCCCACGAATCCGGGGGTACGCACCGCGACGCGGTGCAGGTCCACTTCGCTCGCCAACGGCTTGCCCCGGGCGTGAATGCCGAGGATCGCCTCGCGACCGCGGACGTCCGGCGCGTCGACGACGACCTGTCGATCGAAGCGGCCGGGCCTGAGAAGCGCCGGGTCGAGGACGTCGGGACGGTTGGTGGCGGCCATGATGATGATGTCGTGCTGCGTTTCGAAGCCATCCATCTCGACCAGGAGCGCGTTGAGGGTCTGCTCCCGCTCGTCGTTGCCGCCGTTGACCGACAGCCCGCGGCGGCGCCCAACGGCATCGATCTCATCGATGAAGACGATGCACGGGGCGTTCTTCTTCGCCGTCTCGAAGAGGTCGCGCACGCGTGCCGCCCCCACGCCGACGAACATCTCGACGAAGTCCGATCCGCTGATGGAGAAGAAGGGCACCTTCGCCTCGCCGGCCACCGCCTTCGCTAGGTGCGTCTTACCCGATCCGGGCGGGCCCACCATCAATACGCCGTGCGGAATGCGAGCGCCGAGGGCGTGGAACTTCGCGGGGTTCTTGAGGAACTCGACGACCTCGGTCAGGTCGTCCTTGGCCTCCTCGACGCCGGCGACATCGCGGAACAGCACGTTGGTGTTCTCCTCGGTCACCAGGCGAGCGCGGCTCTTGCCGAAGGAGACGGCGCCGTCGCCGCCCCCGCGCGCCCCGCGCATCAGGTAGAACAGCAGACCGACCATCAACAGGATCGGGAGCGCGTACACCAGGACGTTGCCCCAGTTCGTCCCCGGTGGCACGGCCTGCACGTCCACGCCGTGGCTGGTGAAGCGACTCAGATCGGTGGGGGGCGTCGGGAGGTAGGTGACGTACGGATTCCCGCTCTTCGGCGTCACCTGGAGCTCGGTGTTGCGGATCCGGATGCTCTGGATCTGGCCGCTGTCGAGCTGCTGCTGGAAGGTCGAGTAGCTCTTGACCTCATGCTGGCTACGGTTGCTCGACTGCGTGGCGACGAAGACCACCAGAGCCACGACACCGACGGCGACCAGGAAACCTCGAAGCGGGAAGCGCCCCATAGGTCAGTGTACCTCCAGCCCATGAGCCGGACGTAAACGGGAAGGCGCCCCCACCTTCATGGTCGGCGCGGTGTTCAGGGGGTGGTGCGGGCCAGGTCGTTGAAGCGCACGTGCGCGTTGTGGAACTGGAGCTCGAGCGTCCCGGTGGGTCCGTTGCGCTGCTTGCCGATGATGACCTCGGCGATGCCGTGCTTCTCCGACTGCGGATCGTAGTAGTCGTCGCGATAGATGAACATCACGAGGTCCGCGTCCTGCTCGATGGCGCCGCTCTCGCGGAGGTCGGACAGCATGGGACGCTTGTTCGGCCGGCTCTCGACTGCACGCGAGAGCTGCGAGAGCACAAGGATGGGGATGTCGAGCTCGCGCGCCAGCGCTTTGAGGCCGCGCGAGATGGCCGAGATCTCCTGCTGCCGGTTCTCGCTGGTGCTGCGCGTGCCGGCCGACATGAGCTGCAGATAGTCCACGACCAGCAGGCCGAGGTCATGCTCGGCCGTGAGCCTTCGCGCCCGAGATCGGAGCTCCATGACCGTCAGATCGGGGTTGTCGTCGATGAAGACGCGCGCCTCCGACATGCGACCGGCCGTGTCGGCCAGGCGCTGGAAATCGCGGTCGGAGAGCTGACCGTTGCGGACCCGGCTCATGTCGACCCGTGCCTCCGAGCACAGCATGCGGGTGACGAGCTGCACGGCCGACATCTCCAAGGAGAAGATGCCGATGCTGATGCCGCCGTGCAGGGCCGCGTTCATCGCGATACTGAGCGCGAGCGCGGTCTTGCCCATCGACGGGCGGGCAGCTAGAACGTTCAGGCTAGAGGGCTGCAACCCCGCCGTCATGCTATCGAGCTCGCGGAAACCGGTGCGCATGCCCGACACCGGGTCGGGGTTGGCGAACAGCTCGTTGATGTGCGCGAACGTCTCGGTGACGAGCGTCGTCATGCCTTCGAAGTGGGCGCGGCGCTTCTTGGTCGCCAGATCGAAGATGTTCTGCTCGGCGAGGTCGAGCACCTCGTCGAGGGGTCCCGCCTGATCGTAGGCGAGCTGCATGATGCGCCCACTCGCTGCGATGAGCTCGCGCAGCGTCGCCTTCTCGAGCACGATCCGGGCGTAGCTGTCGGCATAGGCGGCGGTGGGCACGCTGTCGGCTAGACCGATCAGGTAGGGGACGCTCCCGACGCTCTCGAGCTCACCCGACTGCCGAAGCTCCTCGGTGAGGGTCACCAGATCCATGGGATCGCCGCGTCGGAACAGCCGCTCGATGGCACGGAAGATCTTCCGGTGCGCCTCCTTGTAGAAGTGGCCTGCGGTGACCACGCCCTCGAGCGAGGCATAGGTCTCGTTGTCGAGGAGGATGCTCCCCAGCACGCTCTGCTCGGCTTCGATGCTGTGAGGGGGGGTCCGGCTCTCCACGTCGGCCATTGTACGGTGCCGCGACCTCCGCCCCGGCGGGAACCGGGCACGGTGGGGGGAGGCGCCACGGGGACCCGGGCCCGGCGCGTGCAGGCAGCCTAGAATGGTGAGCGGATGAACGGGATCGTCGAAGCGGTCGCCTCGGTGGCGGTGGCGTGGCTGGTGGGCTCGCTACCGATCGGCTCGGTTCTCGTGGGCTGGCTCGCGGGGTCGGAGCCCGCCGAGGTGAACCCGCACCTACTCGGCGTGGAGAACCTCTACCACATCGTTGGCGCCCCGGTGGCCTTGGCCGCCTTCGGACTCGACATCGTGAAGGGCGCCGTCGCCGTCGTTCTCCTGCCGCTGGCGCCGGCCGCCGCCCTCGGCGTCTACCTGGGCCACCTCTATCCGGTGCACCTTCCCGGGCTGCGCCCGCGGCCGCCGAGAGGGCGGGGCAACGGTGTGCTTGTCGGGGTGCTGGCGGGCCTCGCGACGGCGGGCACCGTTCCCTGGCTCGCCCTTGCCGTGCCGGTCTGGGCCTATGCGGCCATGCTGGCGGCGCGCCGTTACGTGGCGCTCGCCACGGTGACCGGGCTGGTGATGCTCGCACTTTCCGTGGTGGCGGCCTGGCTGTGGGGGCCCGGATCGCCGTTCACCGCTGCGGCGCTGGTCCTGCTGGCAGGCGCCGGTGCATGGCGGCAGAAGGCCGCGCTGGCGCGGGTGCGCGATGGAACCGAGGCGCGCCTGGGGGAGCCGCCGGCGGTCCGGGGAATGCACCGCGACACGCTGCTCTGCGCGTTCCTGGTGCACCCGATGACGGTCGACGACCTGTGGCAGCCGCCGAGCCAGCGCTGGCTCCGGCACCTTGCGAAACGCGGCCTGATCCCCGAGCGGCCGCTGCGGCGCGTGCTCCTTCGGATGCGACCGCAGAGCCAGGGTGTGATCGAGGGGATCCATCTACCGGACGGGCGACGGATGCGGGTGCTCCTCATCGGCGGGCCGATGCTGCCCGACCAGTTCGCCGCACACCCACGGGTCGCCCTGCGCATGGCCGTCCAGGGAGCCCGGCTCGCTCACGAGCTGGGGGCCGAGGCGGTGGGCCTGGGCGCCTTCTGGTCGACCGTCGGAGGGAAGGGGGAGGACGTCCAGCGGGCTGTACCCGAGATCGCCGTCACCAATGGGGGCGCCTACACGGCGGCGAGCGTCCGTGCGGCCGTGCCCGGCCTATTGGAGCGTTTCGCCGCAGAGGGAGGCTCGCTTCGACGCGCGACAGCCGCCGTGGTCGGCGCCAACGGGGTGGTCGCCTTCGGCGTGGCGAGGATGATCGCACCCGAGGTCGGCGAGCTGGTGCTGATCGGACGCGACGCCCAGCGGTTGGGCCGCAGCGCCCGCACCCTGCAGAGGAAGTTCCCCGAGACCAGGATCCTCGCCACCACCGATCTCGCTGCGGCGGCGGGCGCCGATCTCGTGTTCACCGCCACCTCCGACCCGCGTCCCGTGCTGAAGCCGGAGCATGTCCGCCCTGGCGCCTGGGTGTTCGACCTGGGCCGCCCCGCGGACGTTGACGAAAGCGTTCACGACGTGCCGGGCGTGCAGGTCGTGCCCGGGGGCGTGGTGCGGCCGCCGGGCGAGATGCGCTCGCAGATCGACATTCGCTTCGGCGACGGCTATGTGCCCGCCTGCCTCGCCGAGACCATGATCATGACCGCGGCCCACGCGTTCGACAGGCGCAGCCTGGGAGGCGTGACGCGCACGGCGGACATCGAGTTCTACCTCCGCGAGGGGAAGCGTCTCGGCTTCGAGATCGTCACCCGGGACGAACACGTGGTGGCGCTGGAGCCGAGCGCGTGAGGCGCCGGGTGTGAAGGCGTTCCGCATGCCGGGCCCGCTCGAGCCGGAGAGCCCTGCGCTGGCTCGTCTGTTCGAGCACGGCTCGCTGGGCGTGGCGGAGGAGGTGGGGCCGCAGGGCCCGGAGGTCGTCGCCTACTTCGACTCGGAGCGCGAGCTGGGCCTGGGCGGTCGCTGGGAGGACGTCGAGGACGTCGACTACGTGGCCGCCTACCGTGCCGGCCTGGAGCCGGTGCGCGTGGGGCCGCTCGTGATCGCGCCGACCCACCGCAGCGCGCGTGTCGGGGCGGGGGAGCAGGTGGTGTGGTGCGATCCCGGCACGGCGTTCGGGACGGGGCACCACGAGACGACGCGCCTTGCCCTGGCCGCGCTCGCCGACCTCGACCTGGTAGGACGGAGCGTGCTCGACGTGGGGGCGGGCTCCGGCATCCTGGCTATTGCCGCCGACCGGATGGGCGCGAGGCTCGCGCTCGGCGTGGATATCGACGGCGACGCGGTGCGCGTAGCCAAGGCGAACGCCACGCTCAACCGCTCGAGAGCCCGCTTCCTGACGGGGAGCATCGACCACGCCGAGCTGCCCGCCCGCTTCGACGTGGTGGTGGCCAACCTCTATGCCGAGTTGCACGTCTCGTTGATGGCCGCCTACACGCGCCGGGTCAACGGAGGCGGCCGGCTGCTCCTGACGGGCATCCTGACGCCGCTGGAACCGATGGTGCGCGAGGCTTTGCCGGCTCCGTGGGTCCAGCACGTACGGCACGATGGAGAGTGGTCGCTGGTCGACGCGGAGGTTCCGGGATGAGGCGTCCTCGCGTCCTGGTCCGTGCATTCGCGGCCGGCCGCGCCACGCTCCGCGGGGGGGAGGCGCATCACCTCCGCGACGTCTTGCGGCTGCGTCCCGGCACGGAGGTGGAGGCCTTCGACGGGCGCGGCAGCGAAGCCCGCGCGCGGGTCGTTTCGGTGAGCAAGGACGCCGTGGTGCTCCAGATCGACCGACCCGAGGCGCGCGGGGTCGAGCCGCCGATCGCGCTGACGCTGGCGGTGTCGCTCCTCAAGGGGGACAAGCTGGCGGAGGTCGTTCGCAAGGGGACCGAGCTGGGCGTGGTCCGGTTCCGGCTGTTCGGCTGTCGCCGCGCCGACGTTCCCACCCTGTCGCCGGCGAAGCTGCAGCGCTTCCGCCGGGTAGCGGAGGAGGCGGCCAAGCAGTCGCGCCGCAGCCTGGCACCGGACGTGGTGGAGCCCACCGATGTGGGGGAGATCCCGCTCGACGGCGCGGCGCTGCTGGCCGCACCGCAGGCCCGTACCAGCGTGCGAGAAGCGCTCGCCGGGCCGTCTCCCGACGCGCTGACGTTGATCACCGGTCCCGAGGGCGGGCTCGAGCCGAGCGAGATCGAGGCGCTGCAGGCCAGGGGCGCCGTGCCGGTGCGCCTCGGTCCGCGCATCCTCCGGGCCGAGACGGCGCCCGTGGCGCTGGCCGCGGCGGTGCTGCTGCCGGACGCGCTGTGAGCGTACGGCCCGCCTTCCCTTGCCCCCGCACCGGTGGTCGCCGCGGGCCGCTGCGCGGAGCCCGGGTTGCAGTGCTGGCGAGTCTTGCCCTGGCGCTCGCGCTGACCGGCTGCCGGCCGCTCTACGTGCCGCTCGTGCCCAAGCCGGTTCCGGTTCCCCATCTGGCACGGCTGGGTGATGGCAGCTCGCTGCGGTGGGCCGACGGCACGTTGCAGCTGCACGTGATCCTCGCCGCTATCCCGGAGGCGGGTTGGCTGGCCGTCCAGTGGTTCGCGCCCGACGGCAGCGAGGCGGCATCCGACAGCGTGTGGGTCGCCCCGGCCGACGTCGCTCAGGGGCGTACGCTGAGGCTCCCGGCGCGCGTCAAGCCGACGCCGGGCGAGTGGCGCGCGATCGTGTCGCTCCATGACGTCGTGCTCCGGCAGTTCCGGGTCACCGTTCCGGGCGCCGCGCCATAGGGCGCGGGAGTACAGCGCCGCGCAAAGGATGTAGCTAGATCCGTCTGTCTAACTGCGAGGGCACCGCTAGGACTCGCCCGACTCGCGATCGCTGCCGGCGAGCGCGCACGTAGACCGGCACCGGATCTGCGTGATCCGGTGCCGGTGCGAAGACGACGAGGCCGAGGACGCGGGCGACGCGCGCGCTGTCGTTCAGGTGGTGCGCCGCCGGGTGCTGCGCGCGCGCTTCTGCTGCTGGGTCTTGAACCACACCACGAGCGGCGACAGGATGAAGATGCTCGAGTAGGTCCCGAACCCGATGCCCACCAGCAGCGCGATGCTGAAGCCACGGAGCACGCTGCCTCCGAAGAGGAACAGCGCGATCACGGGCAGAAGGGTCGTGCCCGAGGTGCCGATGGTGCGCGACAGGGTCTGGTTCACGGCCAGGTCGACCACCTCGGCGTAGCTGCGGTCGCGCACCTTGCGCAGGTCCTCACGGATCCGGTCGGCGATGACGATCGAGTCGTTGAGGGAGTAGCCGACCACGAACAGCACGCCTGCCAGGACTGGGACACTGAAGGTCACGTGGAACAGGTCGAGCGCCCCGAGCACGATGCCGGCGTCGTGGATGGTCGCGATGATAGCGGCGACCGCTACGATCCAGTTGGGCCAGAAGCGCCAGGCCACATACAGCAGGATCAGCCCCAGCGCCACCAGCACGGCCATCAGGGCCGCCTGCCTCAGGTCGGCGCCGACCGCCGGCCCGACGTAGTTGGCCTGCAGCAGCTGACCGTTGAGCTTGGCCGTGAGGTCGTTGGCGAACTGGTCGGCGCTCTGGTTCTCGGTCGGCGTGAGGCCGACGCGCACCGACATGAGGTTGCCCTTGACGGTGTTGTCGATCACGCGCACGACGACGGCATTCTTCCCGGTGATGCCTGCGTAGTTGAGGTCGGTGATGGCGGAGCGCACGTCGCCTACGGTGGTGCCGGCCGGCGTGTCCACCAGGACGTTGGTGCCGCCCGTGAAGTCGGTGGACAGATGCAGGCCCTCGGTCGCGACGATCGCGATGGATGCGACGGCCAGCAAGCCCGAGATCGACATGATGACGGGCGCCTTGCTGACGAAGCGAATGCCGTGGACGTACAAGCCCTTCCACAGGTAGGTGCGTTTGCTGTTGCCGGCCGTGATCAGGTCGAGGATGAAGGGCACCACCACCACGTTGACGAACACGGACGCGATGATGCCGATCGCCAGCGTGATGGCGAACCCGCGCACCGGGCCGGTCGTGTACTGGTAGAGCGCGGCCGCCGCCAGCAAGGTGGTCACATTGGCGTCGATGATCGCCGACAGCGAGTTCCCGAAGCCTGTCTTCATGGCCAGGCGGATCGACTTCCCGGCCCGCAACTCCTCACGGATGCGTTCGAAGCTGATGACGTTGCCGTCGACCGCAGCGCCGATGGTGAGCACCAGGCCCGCCAGGCCGGGTAGCGTGAGCGCCGCGTGGAGGCCGGCCAGGGCGCCGAAGATGAAGAGCATGGCGAGGCCCAGGCCCAGCGTGAGCACGCCGCCGAACACGAAACCGTAGTAGGCGAGGATCGCGATGATGACCGCGGCGGCCCCGATGACGCCGGCGATCTTGCCGGCGTTGATGCTGTCCTGACCCAGCGTGGGCCCGATGGAGCGGATCTCCTCGACGTGCAGGCTGATCGGCAGGCTACCCGATCGGAGCACCAGCGAGATGTTGCTGGCCTCGTCGATCGACTGGATGCCGGTGATCTGTCCCGAGTCGGAGATCCGCGACTGCAACGTCGGGGCGGTGATGATCTTGTTGTCCAGCACGATCGCCATGCGCCGGCCGATGTTGCCGCCGGTGAAGTCGCCGAACTTGCTGGCGTCCTTCGCCTTGATGTTGAAGAACACCGCGGGCCCGCCGGTCGCACCTCCGCCCAGCTGCTGGAAGCCGGCGCGCGCCGTGCTGATGATCTCTCCGGTGAAGGCAGGTTTCTCGAGATCGCTGAGCGTCATCTGGCTGACGGTCTTGTTCTGCGCCTCAGGTTTGACGAGCTGGAAGTAGAGCTTGGCCTGCTGCCCGATGAGCGAGAGGGCGCGCTTCTGATCCTTGGCGGTCAGCCCAGGCAGCTCGACCACGATCCGGTTCCTGCCCGAGGTGGTGATGAGAGGCTCGGACACGCCGAACTGGTTGACGCGGTTCTCGATGACGTTGCGAGCGGTGGCCAGGTCCTGGCTGGACGGGTTGGCGGTGTTGGCCTGCAGCACCACGCGTAGCCCGCCCTGGAGGTCGAGGCCGAGCTTCAGTGGCGGCCCCGAGCTCCAGGGTTGCCAGAGGTAGAGGATCGAGGCGATGATCGCGGCCGCCACGACGGCGCCGGTGAAGGTCCTTCGGTTCAAGGTGGTCTCCTAGGACGGACGTTTGAGGAAGGCTGGAGAGGATGGGTCGATCGGCGGCGGCGTGCCGCCGCGCCCGCGGCCTATGGCGGCGGATCAACCGCCTTCGAGCTGGAAGCGGCCGTAGGCTGCCAGCAACACCGCCTGCAGCGGCGCTCCCGACGGCGCGCCGCCGCCATGAGCCAACGACGGTCCGACGGCGCCGAGGCCGACGCCTCCGGACGGAACGGTGGGGACCCGGATCATGCCGGCCGCCGTGCCCGGAGCCGCGAGCCGTGCTCCCGTCTCGAGCATCAGCGGCGCGCGCGTGCCCATGCCAGCGCCCGACCCGATGGGATCGTGTGCGGCGGCCGCCATGGGCTGCAGCGGGATGGCCGCCAACAACACGGCCAGCCCGAGGCTCCATGCCAGCCCGCGCGGGCGGTGCAGCATGATCGAGACGTCCTGCACGTCCGGCATTGTACCGCGTGGACGCGCCGGGGGCGGGCACGTTTCGCGGGCTCGCCTCAGGTGAACGAACGTCGCCCCGGACAGAGGGAAACGTCCGGGGCGACGGCATCGGGAACGGAGTCGCATGGGGCCCGGCAACGTCGCCGGCGCCACCAGCGCGAAGCACTCAGACGGGCGCGACCTCGACCATCTCGTAGGCCTCGATGACGTCGCCCTCCTGGACGTTGTCGTAGTTCTGGAGGTTGATCCCGCACTCGAAGCCGGACGCGACTTCCCGAACGTCGTCCTTGAAGCGACGGAGCTGGGCGACGGAGCCCTTGTAGACCTCCTTGCCGCCCCGCGTCAGGCGCGCCTTCGAGCCCCGGCGGATCACCCCGTCGGTGACGTAGGAACCTGCGATGTTGCCGCTCCGAGGCACATGGATCACCGCGCGAACCTCGGCGTGGCCGATGACGCGCTCCTCGTACTCGGGTTCGATCTGCCCGCGGATCATGCGCTGCACGTCCTCGATGAGGTCGTAGATGATCTTGTAGCTCTTGATGGCGACGTTCTGGCGCTCGGCCGACTTCTTGACGCTACCCGGCGGGTTCACGCCGAACGTGATGACCGTGGCGTCGGCCGTGCTGGCCAGCAACAGGTCCGATTCCGTCGGAGCGCCCACCTCCGCCAGCATGATCTCGAGCTCGACCTCGTCGGTCTTCTCGGCCTCGCGAGCCAGCACGCCCTTGATCGCCTCCAGCGAGCCCTGCGCGTCGGCCCGGAGGATCAGGTTGATGATCTTCTTCTGCGGCTTGCCGAACAGGTCTGCGAGCGTCAGACCCTTGCGGCCGATGGCCTCGCGTTCGGCCTCCTCACGCTGCTCGCGCCGCTCGGTGGCGACCCGCTTCGCGGTCTGCTCGCCGTCCACCGCCTCCACCAGGTCGCCCGCGGTGGGCTGTTGGGAGAAGCCGAGGATCTGCACGGGCACGGACGGCCCCGCGGCGTCGATGGAGGTGCCGGTGTGGTCGGTGAGGCGGCGGACCTTGGCCCACGCTTCGCCAGACACGATGAAGTCGGCGACGTGAAGCGTGCCCTCCTGCACCAGGACCGTGGCCAGGACCCCGGCACGCTTGTCCAGCACCGATTCGATCACGATGCCCTGGGCCGGCCCGTCGGGCGACGCCCTGAGCTCCTCGACCTCCGCCACCAACGAGATCATCTCCAGCAGATCGTCGACTCCGGACCCGTCCTTGGCGCTGATCTCCACCACGATGGTGTCTCCGCCGAAGTCTTCCGGGACCAGCTCGACCTGCATCAGATCCTGCTTGACCTTGTCGGGGTTCGCCTGCGGGAGATCGCACTTGTTGATCGCCACGATGATCGGCACCTTCGCGGCCTTGGCGTGAGCGATCGCCTCGCGCGTCTGCGGCATGATGCTGTCGTCGGCCGCCACCACGATGACCGCGATGTCGGTGGCATTGGCGCCGCGCTGCCGGATCGACGTGAACGCCTCGTGCCCGGGAGTGTCCAGGAACGTGACCGTTCCGCCCTTGGTCTCGGCCTGGTAGGCGCCGATGTGCTGGGTGATGCCGCCGGCTTCGCCTTCGGCCACCCTGGTGTGGCGGATGTAGTCGAGAAGCGTGGTCTTGCCGTGGTCCACATGGCCCATCACGGTGACGACGGGCGCGCGCAGCGGTGCCTCGGCGGGCGCCTTGGGCCGCGCGGGGGCCGCCTTCGTGGCGGGCTTCGGCTTGGTCGCGGTGGCGGTTGCGGCTCCGCCGGCCGCCTCCTGCGGGCTGGCCGGAACGGGCTCCGCCTCCGCTACCGGCTCCTGCTCGCCCTCGACGAGCTGGCGCACCGTGTCGGCGACGTCGTGCTCGAGCGTGCTCGAGTGCGACTTGTACTCCACACCCATCTCGTCGAGGATCGCGAGCATCTCCTTGGTCTCGATGCCGAGATCCTTCGCTAGCTGATAGATCCGTACCTTATCGGACATGCATGCCTCCGTCCCGATGCGTTGTTCGAGGAGTGCCGTCGTCGCGCGCAGAGGATCCGTCCTCGACCGCGACGGCGAGCAGCGCGCGGACGTGCGCCGCCTGGCCTCGGAAGGCCTGCTTGAGACGCTTCTCCGCCGGGTCGTCAGCGCAGCCGCGGCACACCCACGTGCCCCGCCCGCCCGCGCGCCCGGTCACGTCGAGCTCGTAACGGCCGTCCCCGCTGCGTATCAGGCGGATCAGCCCCGCCTTGGGAAGCGATGCGCGGCACATCACACAGCGTCGCAGCGGGACGTGCTTGCCGGTCGTGGCCGCCATGTCTAGGAGATCCGCTCCTCTTCCGCCTCTTTGTCGCCCTCGGGTGCGGAGGCCTGGGGCTCGTCGCCCTCGCCGACGGACGCCTCCTCCTCGGCTGCGGCTGCCTTCTCTTCGCCTGACTCTTCGCCCGATTCCGCCGGCTGGGGCGAGGCGCTGAACAGAGCGTCGAAGGCGGCGTGCCCCCGCTCACTCGCGCCCACGTCCTCGAGCCGCGACGCCGCCGCCTGCATGGCGGCATCGAGGTCACTGATCGATTCGGAGGCGACCAGGTCGATCTTGAAGCCGGTCAACTTGGCGGCCAGACGAACGTTCTGTCCGCCCTTGCCGATGGCGAGCGAGAGCTGGTCGCTACCGACCATGACGCGCGCCTGCTGGTCCTCCAGGTCGAGCTCGATGGTTCCGACCTTGGCGGGGGAGAGGGCGTTGCGGATGAACTCACGCGGGTTCGGGTCCCACATGATGATGTCCACCCGCTCGCGCTGCAGCTCGGCGGTCACCGCCTGGATGCGGCTGCCTCGGTGACCGATGCAAGCGCCGATCGGATCGACGTTGGGATTGGTGCTGGTCACGGCCACCTTGGAGCGCTGCCCGGCTTCGCGCGCGACAGCCTTGATCTCGACGGTGCCGTCGGCGACCTCGGGGATCTCCTGACGCATCAGGTACTCCAGCAGCTGCGGCGCCGCCCGCGACACCAGGATGCTCGGCCCGCGCGTGGACAGCTCGACCTTCTCGACGTACACCTTGACCCGCATGCCGACCATGTAGCGCTCGCCGTGGATCTGCTCGCGTGGAGGCATGATCGCTTCCCCGCGGCCCAGATCGACGAAGACGTTGCGCTTGTTGTCGGTCCGCGAGACCACCCCGGTGATGATGTCCCCGGCGCGATCCTTGTACTCCTCGAAGACGATCGCCCGCTCCGCCTCGCGGATCTTCTGCGTGATCACCTGCTTGGTGGTCTGCACCGCGATGCGGG
>CAZIBD010000043.1:0-26089 GCA_964536935.1 uncultured bacterium
GAGTACCTGCTGTTCGCGGTCGCCGCCCTGGTGATCGCCGTGAGCTCGGTCGTCGTCGGCATCATCTTGATGGCGGCCTACCTCGTGATCCCGGCGGCGGCTGCCCGCCTGGTGGCGCGCTCGCTGGCACAGATGACCGTGCTGAGCCTGCTGCTGGCGGTCCTCAGCACGGTGGTGGGGTTGGGCGCTTCGTACGCGATCGACGTCCCCAGCGGCTCGACCATCGTGCTCACGCAGGCCGTCCTCTTCCTGGTTGCGGCGGCCTTCGCGCGGTCGTGACCCGCCTGCCGCTCAGTCGTCCGAGGGGGCCGGCTCGAGCGCGGCCGGGTCGGTCGTCCCGATCTTCGCGAGGAGCGCGTCGACGCGCTGCTTGACCGCGTCGCTCATGCGGATCTTCTGGGGCCACGGGCGCATGAATCCCTCCTCGGCGAGCTTCGGCGTGCCGTCCATGAGGTAGACGGGCCGGCCTCCGTGGCCGCTCACGACCTGGACGTCGCGCTCGGGGTCGATGTTGTTCAGCAGCGTCCACATACAGTCGTCGAAGTCGGTCGGGTCGGTTTCGTCGTCGAGCACGGCGATGAGGCGGACGCCGGAGCATGCCGCCTGGCGTGCCGCCCACTCCCCGAGGTGACGCCCCTGGTTGGGGCGCACCTTGCGGGTGGTGATGAACCAGAACCCCCCGGCGATCTGGTGCTGCCCCAGGATCTCGGCGTGGTGGGGCAGGTGCCCTGCCGAGCGCTCCTCGTTCGGTCGCCAGTCGACGTCACCCCCCTCTTCGGCGTGCTTGCGGGTGCCGTCGATGATGAGCTTCGAGCCGTAGCTCCAGGAGCGACTCGAGTGGTCCAGCACGTCGATCGGGCCGCGAGCGAACTGCTCGTCGCGGCCGGGTAACGCCCGCGCCAGCACGGCTCGCCAGAACGCCAGCAGGTCGTTGGCCGGGACCTCCTCGTCCGACACCAACAGCACCTTGGCGAACATCATCTGCCCGAGGCCCAGCAGGCCGTTGGCCACCTTGTACGCCTGGCCGGGATAGCGCTTCTGGATGCGTACGTTGACGAGGTTGTGGGCGATCCCCGCTGGCGGCATGTGGTAGTCCACCAGCTCGGGAAGCACCAGCTGCGCGGGAACCAGGAAGATGCGCTCGCTGGCCTCGATGAGGTACGCATCCTCCATCGGCGGCCGGCCGACGATGGTGGCGGGATAGATGGGGTCCCGCCGCATGGTCACGGCGGTGACGTGGAAGGACGGGTAGAGGTCGGTCAACGTGTAGAAACCGGTGTGGTCGCCGAACGGCCCCTCCGGTCGCCATGCCTCCTCGGGGTCGACGTACCCCTCCAGCACGAACTCCGCGTGGGCCGGTACCTCGAGGTCCACGGTCACGCCGCGTGCGACCTCCAGCGAACGGCCGCGCAGGAACCCGGTCAGGGAGTACTCGTTCAGGCCGGGCACGGAAGGCAGGGGCGCGGTGGCGGCGTAGGTGAGCGCCGGGTCGCCGCCCAGGGCGACCGCCACGGGCAGGCGTTGGCCGGCCCGGCGTGCGCTCTCCAGGTGGCGGGCTCCCGTCTTGTGCCGCTGCCAGTGCATGCCGGTCGTCGAGCGGTCGAATACCTGCATGCGGTACATGCCCACATTCACGTCGCCCTCGAGCGGGTCGCGCGTGATGACGAGCGGCAGCGTCACGAAGGGGCCGCCGTCGTCGGGCCAGCAGGTGAGGACCGGGAGGCGCGTCAGGTCCACCTCGTCGCCACGCCAGACCACCTGCTGCGCCGGGGCGTTGCGGATCCGCCTGGGGGGCAGCGAGGCCACTTCGCGCAACTTGGGGAGGTTCGACATCAGCCCCATCAGGCCACCGCCCAGGCGCACGTCGAGCAGACTTCGGATGCGGTCCGCGATGGCGTCCAGCGAATCCACTCCGAGGGCCCAGGCGGTGCGCCGACGACTTCCGAACAGGTTGATGGCGACCGGGAACTCCTTGCCCTCGACGTTCTCGAACAGGAGAGCGGGGCCTCCATGCTTCACGAAGCGGTCGGCGATCTCGGTGATCTCGAAGGCGGGGGAGACCGGCTCGCGGACACGCACCAACTCCCCGTGACGCTCCAGCAGCTCCAGGAAGTCCCGGAGGTCCTTCAGGCCCTGCAACGCGCGCGGATCGCCCTCGTCCATGCCGGTATGCTACCGCCGCGTGCCACCGGCGACCGTGGTCGCCCCTGCACCCCGTGCCGCGGTGCGTGCCTGTCGCCGGAGGAGGGGAGGCTCAGTCGCCCCGGTTCGAGGAGGCCCAGCCGTAGGCGCGGCCGGGGTCGTCCGGCAACGGCACGTGAAGGGGGCCTTCGAGTGCGCGAGCCAGGTCCGCCTTGAGGTCGTCGAGCCCGGCGCCGGTCCGGGCCGAGACGCTGGTGGCCTCGTAGCGCTGCCTGAGCCCCGCCAGCACGTGGGGGTCGGCGGCGTCGGCCTTGTTGAGCACGATGCGGCGAGGAGGCTCGAGCTCCAGGGCGTCGAGGATACGCTGCACCGCGTCCACCCGTTCGGGTGCGCCCGGCGCGGCCGCGTCGACCACATGCAGCAGGAGGTCGGCGTCGTGCAGCGCCTCCAGGGTGGCGCGGAAGGCGTTGACGAGTTCCTTCGGCAGGTCGCGGATGAAGCCGACCGTATCGGTGAAGAGCACCTTGCCACCCCACTCGCCCAGCGCAGGAAGCCAGCCCTCCCGCGTGGTGGGACGGAGCGTCGCGAACAGACGGTTGCGGTGGATGGCGTCGGACTTGGCGAGTGCGTTGAAGAGGGTGGACTTGCCGGCGTTGGTGTAGCCGACCAGGGCGATGACGGGTGTGCTCGACCCGGTGCGGCTCTTGCGCGTCTCGCTGCGGCGCTGGCTGATCTCGTCCACGGCGCTCTCCAGGCTGGCGATGCGTTCGCGGATGCGCCGGCGATCGACCTCGAGTTTGGTCTCGCCAGGGCCCCGCGTCCCGATCCCGCCTCCGAGGCGGCTCATGGCACGCCCGCGTCCGGCCAGCCGGGGAAGCTGGTACTGGAGCTGCGCCAGCTCCACCTGCACCTGCGCCTCGCGGCCGCGCGCGTTCTGGGCGAAGATGTCCAGGATCACCTGAGTGCGGTCGAGCACCTTTAGGTGGGTGATCCCCTCGATCTCGCGGGCCTGAGCGGGGGAGAGTTCCCGGTCGAACACCAGGAGGTCGGCGTCCTCGTGGTAGGCCTTCGACATCAGCTCGTGGAGCTTGCCGCGGCCGATGAGGGTCTTCTGATCGGCATGGCTTCGCTGCTGGAGGCTGGTCCATGCCACGGTCCCACCGGCGCTCCGCACCAGCTCGGCGAGCTCGTCCAGGCGCGACTCGGCCTCGAAGAGGCCCTCGCCCGACTCCAGGCCCACCAGCACGGCCCGCTCGGCGCTGCTTCGCGCCACCTCACGGGCGTGCACCTGCCGGGCCATCTCCTCCTCGAGGGCCCGAAGCCGCTCGGAGAAGTCGATGCGCTCGAGCTCGGGCACCGACATCGGCGGGTCGAGGATCCAGTCCTCCTCCTCGCTCGTAGGCGGTGCCACCTGCGCCAGGTGCGCACGCCCCGGCAGCCCATCCTCCCGCGTCTCCACCGCCACGATGGCGTCGAGCCGGTTGAGGAACAGGGTCGTCAGATCGCCGCCGCTGAGGCCGCCGGGCTTGTGGTGGGTGTGTACCAGCCGCAGGCCGTACAGGCGCGAGCTCACCTCGCCCGAGGGTGGCGGCAGCGGCGTGTCCGCAGCATCTCCCGCCGCGACCGTGACCACCCGGCCGCGCCGGTCGATGAGCACGCTGATGTCCCGGCCGATATCGGCACTGAGCGACGTCAGCGCACGCGCCAGGTCGTTGGTGACGGCCGCATCGGGGGGGACCCGGCGCCGGTAGAGGTTGCCGAGCCGCTTGACCTGGCCGACCTTGAGGCCGGAGAGCTTACCGTGGACCTTGTCGATCGCCGATACTCCCTTCTCCAGAGCGGTCCCCGTGCCCGCGGAGCGCAAGGCGCACCGCGTCCACGCGAGGGACCACGTTGACACCGGTGGGGCGCAGCCGGAGGGCGACCGGCGGGCGGCCGGTGAACATTGTCGAGTAGAGGATTGTCAAGATCGCCGCGCCGGGTCTCGACCGAAACCCCTGTCCTCGCGCGGAAGGTAGCGAACCATGCTCACTGGGTCCATTCTAGCGCATCCGGCCCACGTCCCCGGGGCGGCGCTGGGGCCAGGACCCGGCGGGGGGCGCCGTGCCGGCGCCGTGCTAGGCTCGGGTGCGTGAGCCCCGCTCGGCTCGCCCTCCTCATCCTCATGCTCCTCCCAGGCGCGACGCTCGCTGCCGCGCGAGCCGATCCCGTGCCGGCGATCCGTGTCGACAACGTGCTCTATGCGCCGGCAGCGCCGCTGGCACGAGCGCTCGGCGACATCCTCGCCCCGGGCCGGGGGAGCCTCACGTGGAGGGCTGCAGCTGGGACGCTGACGGTCTTCGACGGTTCGCCCGACGCTCTGTGGCAGGCGGCCGGCGCCGGCTCCTCGGCGTCGATCGCGCTGTCCGCGCCGGCGCTGCTCCGGGGGGGACACTGGTACCTGCCGTCGGATGCGCTGGACACGCTGGGCATCGTCCTGGACGGGAGCACGCTTCGCCTGCCGGACGGCGGGACCCTCTCGCTGGCGGTGCCGGAGTCCCCGGTGACCGCCGGCGACGGCCGCAGCGAGATCGACGATCTCGGACACGGTGTGCCGGCGCTTCGCATGTACGCCAAGTCGGCGGCTGGAGGGGACGACGTCGCGGTGGAGCTCGCCGATCTCGACCTCCTGCCGCTGATCGACCCGGCGCAGCGGCAGCAGATCGACGGAGCGCTGGAGCGCATCGGTGACGATAAGCCGCTGCTGGTGCTGGTGTCGGCGCTGACGCCGAGCGCCTGGCAGGCGACGTTCACGCTGGAGCAGGGCGGCCGCAGCCTCGAGATCCGCTATCCCTACCGCATGCGCATGGTGCAGGGCTCGAGCAGCCGGGTCGGACCGGATTCCCCGGCCGCCGCCGTGCTGCTGCTGCCGTCGTGGTTCGACCTCTACCGTCCCATCCACGTGACCTGGCAGGGCGTTCGGGCGACCGTCACCTTCCGCCGCTGACGCGGAGCGTTCTGGCAGGTCGGCGGCCGATCCCCCCGCGCTCCCCACCGGCGGCCGGGCGTGCCCGGACGGCGGGTGCTCCGGCACGGACCCTCGGGCCGTGTCGGCAAGCGGCCGGACGCGGACGGGGGCGGGGTGGAGCCCTTCCTATACTGGAGGGCGGAACCGGCGCCGAGCCCGCGCGGGCGGCGTCGGACGTTGGAGGTCAGCATGGGAATCGTCATCGTATCCGCCGTGCGCACGCCGATGGGCGCCTTCCAAGGGGCGCTGTCGCCGCTGAAAGCCTCGCAGATCGGGGCCGCGGCCGTGCGGGCGGCGGTGGAGCGGGCAGGGATCCGGCCCGAGGAGGTTGACCTGGTCCTGATGGGCAACGTGCTTCCGGCCGGCATGGGTCAGGCGCCAGCGCGGCAGGCGGCGCTCTACGCCGATCTTGGCCAGCAGACGCCCGCCGTAACCCTCAACAAGATGTGTGGGAGCGGGATGGAGGCCGTGATCCAGGCGGCGCGTGCCGTCAGCGTGGGTGACGCCGAGATCGTGGTCGCGGGGGGGATGGAATCGATGACCAACGCGCCCTACCTCCTCCCCGGTGCCCGCGGCGGGTTGCGGATGGGCACCAAGCCCCTCGTCGACTCGATGGTCTTCGACGGCCTCTGGGACGTCTACAGCGACCAGCACATGGGGTCGTGTGCCGAGCTGTGCGCCAGCCGCTACCACTTCGATCGCGAGCGGCAGGACTCCTACGCCATGCGCTCCTACCGCCGGGCGCAGGCTGCCATGGCGGACGGAACGTTCGCGGCGGAGATCACGCCGATCGAGGTCACCGGCAAGCGCGGGGCCGTCACCACGATCACCAAGGACGAGGGGCCGCTGCAGGTCGACTTCGAGAAGATGCCGGGGCTACGCCCGGCGTTCGAGAAGGACGGCACCGTGACGGCCGGTAACGCCTCCACCATCAACGACGGGGCGGCTGCCCTGGTCGTGACCAGCGAAGAGGTCGCGCGAGAGCGGGGCCTGCCCTTGCTGGCGCACATCCGTGGCTACAGCGGCCACGCTCTCGAGCCCGAGTGGTTCACCGTCGCACCGGTGGAGGCGATGAAGAAGCTGTTCGCACGCCTCTCCTGGGCGCCCGAGAGCGTCGATGTATACGAGATCAACGAGGCGTTCAGCGTGGTTCCGCTCGCGGCCATCGATGAATTCGGCCTGGACGAGGACCGGGTCAATGTGCTGGGCGGCGCCGTGGCGCTGGGTCACCCGATCGGGGCGTCCGGTGCCCGCATCCTGGTCACCCTGTTGAGCGCCTTGAAGCAGCGCGGCGGGAGCCGCGGCATGGCGTCGATCTGCATCGGCGGCGGAGAGGCGCTGGCGATGGGGATCGAGACCCCGTAGTCGAGCGCGCGCCCGCTTCAGAGAGGGGGAAGCCGGCGCTCAGGCGTCCGGCGGGGTGTTGCCTTCGCCGTCGCCTTCGAGGGCCATGTTCGCGGGCAGCCGGCCCATCTGGACGGCTTCCGCCACCATCGACGGAAGCCCCCACGCCACGATGTCGAAGGCCACCGCGGCGAAGTCGTATTCGACCTTGTCCATCTGCACGTCGATCGACTCTTCGGTGATGGTGAGCAGCGCGTAGTCGGCGCCCGGTTCACCGTTGAGCGAGAGACCCACGGAGCCGGGGTTCACGACCAGCCCGGCCGGGAGCTTCCGGTAGAAGGGGACGTGCGTGGAGCCGCTGGCCAGGATCGAGCAGCGGTGGCGTTGCAGCATCTTCCCGAGCGAGATGGGGTCCTGGTCGAGATTGAGGGTCTCGGCCGGGTCCTCCGGGCTGCCGTGGAAGAAGCGCAACCGACCGGCGGGGGTATGGATGCGCTGCTGGATCGGGAGGGTCTGCAGGAAGTGCACGTGGCGCGGCTCGATCACCTCTCGCGTCCACTCGAGGATCTCGTCGGCCACCCCGCGTCGCGGGATCTTGCGTCGTGCGAAGGCGTAGGCGATGCGCTCGTCGGCGGCGCCGAGCGTGCACAGCACGCTCTCGCGCCGCACCAGGTCGATGGTTTCGTTGGGTGCGGGGCCGTACCCGACCAGGTCCCCCAGGCACAGGACGGTCTCCGCGCCGCGCAGCTTGAGCTGCTCCAGCACGGCCTCCAACGCGATGACGTTGGCGTGGACATCGCTGATGATGCCGACGATCACGGCGTCAGTCTAGCATCGTGCCGGACGCCCTCTCCGAGGGCTCCCTGGAGCGACGCGCCCCCGCGCGGTGCCCGGGGAGGCTCAGGCGGGTGGCGCGAGCCCATCCTCGATGGTGGCGGTGAGCAGCGTGACGGCGGCCTCCAGATCGGCCTTGGCGACCATCTCGGTCACGGTGTGCACGTAGCGTGACGGCGTGGAGAGCGTGATCGAGGGCGCCCCCTCCCTCGAGCGCTGCATGGCTCCGGCATCGGTGCCGCCCAGCGGCAGCACCTCGAGCTGGTAGGGAACCCCGTGGCGCTCCGCGAGGTCGATCATGGCGTCGACGAGCCAGCGAGTGCTGATGCTGTGGCTGTCCATGACCTTGATGGCAGTGCCCTTGCCGAGCTGCGTGACGCGGAGCTCGGCAGGCGCATCGGGCGTGTCCACGGCCAGGGTCGTGTCGAGCGCGATCGCCAGATCGGGTGCCACCTTGTAGGCGCTGGTGGTGGCCCCCCGCAGGCCGACCTCTTCCTGCACCGTGAAGACGGCATGGACATCCAGCGCTGTCGACCCCAGGCGCCGCAAGGTCTCGATCAGGATCCAGCACCCCGCCCGGTCGTCGAGCGCCTTTCCGGTCACGACGTCACCGAGATCGGCGAACGGCTGACGCAGGGTCACCATGTCACCGACGCGCACCAGCTCCTTCACGCGCTCGCCGCTCAGTCCCAGGTCGACGTAGAAGGCGTCGAGCTTCGGGACCTTGGAGCGTTCCTCCGCGCTCGAGAGGTGCACGGGCCTGCCGGCCGGGTTCAGCACCCCGATCAGCTCCTGGTCCCCGTGGGAAGCATGCACCGTCACCTGACGCGCGAAGAGGTTGCGAGGATCGAATCCGCCGACCGGCTGCAGGCGCAGGAAGCCCGCGTCGTCCACGTACCGGACGATGAAGCCGATCTCGTCCATGTGTGCTGCGACCATCAGCCGCCGGGCGCCCTTGGTGCCGCTGCGCTTGACCGCGTGGAGGTTGCCCAGGGCGTCGACGTGAAGCTCGTCCACGTGGTCGCGGATGCGCTCCTCGATGTAGGCCCGGACCCGCTCCTCCCGGCCGGGGACTCCGGCCAGCTCCGAGAGTTCCGAAAGCATGTTCATGCCGGCGAGTCTACCGCCTGGACGCTCCTTCCCACTCCGAGGCCGGGTTGCGGCGGTGGTAGGCTGAACCGCATGCGACCGGTCAGCACCTTCTCGCTCGTCGCCCGCGATGCGGGCAGCGGTGACCTGGGCGTCGTGGTGGCTTCGAAGTTCCTCGCCGTCGGCGCCGTGGTGCCCTATGCGGAGGCGGACGTGGGGGCCGTCGCCACCCAGAGCTACGCCAACACCAGCTACGGCCCGCGCGCCATGGCCGCGCTCCGTGCTGGTGTCCCGCTCGACCTCATCCACGAATCGTTCGCCGCCACCGATGACCAGCACGCCATGCGTCAGTACGGCGTGGTGGACGCCTCCGGCCGCAGCCTGAGCTTCACCGGCGACGCCTGCCACCCGTGGGCGGGCGGCATCGCGCGTGACGGCTTTGCCGCGCAAGGCAACCTGCTCGCGGGTCCCGAGGTGGTGGAGGCGCTGGCGGACACGTTCGAGGCGAGCCACGGCGAACTCGCCGACCGTCTGGTGGCGGCGTTGTCGGCGGGCGACGAAGCCGGCGGCGATCGCCGCGGCCGTCAGGGCGCGGCGCTGCTGGTGGTGCGCGCCGGCGGGGGTTACGGTGGTTTCAACGATCGCTACATCGACCTCCGCGTCGATGACCACCCCGCTCCCGTGGCACGTCTGGGTGAGTTGCTGACGCTGCACCGGCTCTACTTCGAGCGACCGCGCGAGGAGGACCTGCTCCTGCTCGAGGGCGAGGCGCTGGACCGTCTACTAGGCGTGCTCGAGCGTGCCGGCCGCCACCGTGCCGAGGACGGCTGGGGCCCGGAGGCGGTCCGAGCCCTGCAGGACCTGGCGGGAGTGGAGAACCTCGAGGAGCGCCTCACCCACCAGGACCGCGTCGATCGGGTCGCGCTCGAGCACCTCGAGCGGCGCTACCCCGGCTGACGGCTAGGGCGCGGCGCCCCCGCGCCCGTCACTGCCCGCTGAACTCGGGGTCGCGCTTCTCCAGGAAGGCGCCGATCCCCTCCTTCGCGTCCTCCGTCGTCACGGCCATCCCGAACAGGTCGGCCTCGATCTCGAGGCCCTGGTTCAAGGTCACGTCGAGGCCGCGGACCACCGATTCCTTCGCCAGCCCCAGCGCGATCGGCGCCTTGCGCATGGTGAGCCTCGCCAGCTCCTTGGCACCCTCGAGGGCGTCGTCGGCGACGCGGTTGACGAGCCCCATCGCGAGCGCCTCCTCGGCGTTCACGTGCCGCCCGGTGAAGATGAGGTCGAGCGCGCGACCCTGGCCGATCAGGCGGGGCAGGCGCTGGGTTCCGCCGTATCCCGGGATGAGCCCGAGCCCCACCTCCGGCAGCCCCAGGCGCGCCGTGGGGGACGCTACGCGCAGGTCCGCCGCCAGAGCGAGCTCGAGCCCGCCTCCCAGCGCGAACCCGTTGATGGCGGCGATGGTGGGGATGGGGAGGGCGCCCAGCGTGTTGGTCAGGTCCTGCCCGGCGAGCGAGGCCTCGCGGCCGGCGAAGGTGTCGGACAGGCGCTGCAGGGCGGCGATATCTGCGCCGGCCGCAAAGGCGCGACCGGCGCCGGTGAGGACGAGCGCACGCACCTCCAGGTCGACCTCAGCCATCTCGAAGGCGATCGCGAGCTCCGTGAGGAGCTCGTCATTGAGGGCGTTGAGCGCGTCCTGACGGTCGATGGTGACGACGGCGATGCCGCCGTCCACCTCGTAGCGCAGGTGCTCGAAGGTGACGTCCTCGTAGGGTCCCTGGTCGCTCATGCAATCCTCCGGTGCCGGGCGGCGAAGCGCAGGGCGCGTCGCGCGAGGCCTGGGTCAATCGTAGCGGAAGAAGCCCTCGCCACTCTTGCGGCCGAGCTTGCCGGCGCGGACCATCTGCTTGAGCAGGGGCGCCGGCCGATACTTGGAATCGCCGAACTCGTGGAAGATCGCATCGTTGGCGGCAAGGCAGACGTCGAGTCCGACCAGGTCGGAGAGGGCCAAGGGGCCGATGGGCATGTTGGCGCCGAGCTTCATGGCGCGGTCGATGTCCTCGGCCGATGCCACGCCGTCAGAGAGCGCTTGAGCTGCCTCGTTGAGGTAGGGCAGGAGCAGACGGTTGACGATGAAGCCGGGCTTGTCCTCGCACACGATGGGCGTCTTGCCGATGCCCTCGGCGAAGGCGCGCGCCTGCTCCACGGCCTCATCCGACGACCGTAACCCGCGCACCACCTCGACCAGCGCCATCATCGGCACGGGGTTGAAGAAGTGCATGCCGCAGAAGCGCTCGGGCCGGCCACTGAACCCCGCCACTTCCGTCACCGACAGGCTGGACGTGTTGGTGGCCAGCAGCGCGCCCTCGCTCGTCGCCTCGGCGAGCTGCCGCCAGACGTCGCGCTTGACGTCGATCGACTCGAACACGGCCTCGATCACCACGCCGGCCTCGCCCAGGCCCTCGAGTCGGTCCTTCATGGCGATGCGGCCACGCGCCTCGTCCGCCTCGGCCTGGCTCAGCGCTTCCTTGCGGACCAGGCGTCCGAGGCTGTGGGCGATGCCCTGCTCGGCACGCTCGAGCGCGCCGGGAGCGACGTCGCACAGCACCACGTCGTGCCCGGCCACCGCACAGGTCTGCGCGATGCCGGATCCCATCGTCCCAGCTCCGATCACGGCTACGTTCATGCCACGTCCTTTCCCAGCGTGAGGGCGTGTCCCAGCACGCTTCGTCACGCACCACGACGAATCGGTCCGCCGACCCTGCTCAGCCCCCGCTGCGCCGGTGCAGGGTCAGCCCGGCCTCGAGCGCCGTTTCCACCATGGCGTCGACGGCCCTCGCGAGCACCGCGGGTTCCGTGAAGGCGGGGTCGCCGATGGCGTTGCTGGCCACCAGCGCGCATCCGGTGCTCACGCTGCGGAGCGCGCCCAGCGTGAAGAGTGCCGACGCTTCCATCTCCACGGCCAGCACCCCCTTCGCCGCGAGTGCGGGCACATCCTCCGGCGCGGTCGCGTAGAAGGCGTCCTCGGTCTGCACCAGGCCGACGGCGAGGCGGCGGCCGGCCGCTTCCGCGGCGTCGACGAGGGCCCTCGTCACGGCGAAGTCGGCCGTGGGGGCGTAGGGCTGGCCCCCGAGGTACATCGCGGTGGTGCCGTCCCGTGGGATGCTCGAGACCGCCACCACCAGGTCGCCGGGCTCGATGCCGTCGGCCACCGTGCCGCAGGTGCCGACGCGGATCAACCGGCGTGCACCGAGCTGGATCAGCTCCTCGACGACGATCGCAAGGCTGGGGCAGCCCATGCCGGTGGTCTGCACCGTGACGGGCATGCCCTTGTACGTCCCACTGAAGCCGAGCAATTGGCGGTAGGTATTGGTGGGGCGGGGGGCTTCGAAGAAGCGGTCGGCGATATGCCGCGCGCGATCCGGGTCGCCGGGCAACAACACGAAGGGGGCGATGTCGTCCTGGCGGGCACGAACGTGCAGCGGTGTCATCGGGACACGATACCAGAGCGTGCCGGAGGCGTCCGGCCCGGTACCGCCGGGATGCGGACACCCGGCCACCGAGGGTCCAACTATGAAAGGTTGAACGGGAGCAAGGTCGATTGCCGTGCTAGACTCCCGCCTGTGCAGGACTTGGAAGAGATCCTCGCCCAGCTGGTGCAGGGGGTGGACGGCTGCCTGGCCGCCGCCGTCGCCGGCATGGACGGGCTCGTGATCGAACAGTCTCCGCGCGAGAGCACGGAGCTGGCCGGCGTGGTGGCGGAGCTTACCAACGCCCTGACAGGCCTCACCGGCACGGTGAGCGACCATCTGGGAGGCGGTCCGCTCCACGAGGTGATCGTCACCAGCGACCGGCGTATCGCCTATGCGCGCCTGCTCGAAGGCGATCTGTTCTGCCTGCTGGTCCTCAACCGCCACGGGAACATCGGCAAGTCGCGCCTGCTCACCGGGGAGGCCGCGCGCAAGATCCAGGGGGCTTTTGCGTGAGCGTTCAGGCTCGTCTTCGCGCGGCGCTCGCGCCGCTCTCGGAGGAGGGGGGCGTGGTGGCCGCGCTGGTGCTCACGCGCGACGGACTGCCGGTGGAGATGGTCGGCCACGGCGTACGCGCCGACGTGCTGGCGGCCGAGGCCGGCGCGTTGGCGGAGGCGTGTCGCTCCGCAACGGAGCGGCTGGTGCTGGGCGAGGCCGAGAATGTGACGGTGCGCGCGCCCGGGTACCGGCTGAGCTGCCTGCTTCTCGGCGATCACGCGCTGGCCTTGGTGCTGGCCGGCGACCAGTCCGACCGGGCCCTCGACGTGGCGGTGGCGAGTATCCCCGCGTTGCGGGATGCTCTGGCGGAGGCCACGTGAACGCCGCATCCGACTCCCTCCAGGAAGCCCTGCGGGAGCTCCTCCAGGTGCGCGGGGTGACCGGGGTGGCGGTGGCCGGCGCCGACGGCGGCTTCGTGGATGGGCTGGCGCTCGGTGAGGACGAGCTGGCCGCGCTCCAGGAGTTGATCCCGACCGCGCTGGCGTCGAGCAGGGCACTCGGCGGGCTGCTCGGGGAGGCGAGTGTGCAGCAAGCCCTGGTGGAGTACGCCGAGGGTCCTGTCCTGCTGGCACCGATCGAGACGGGCGTGGGCGACGAGAGCGCACACGTCGCCGTGGTCGGCCTGGCCGACGTGAGCGATCTGGGAAGGGTACGCTTCCAGCTCAAGCGCCGGCTGCCCGCGCTGGCTCGCGCGCTGGGCGAACCCGAGGGGGACTGAGCGCTCCCGCCGGGTAGGCTGGTGGCGTGAACGAGTTCAAGCTGGAGATCCCTGCCGAGGTGGCGCGAGGTCACTACGCGAACCTCGCGGTCATCACCCACACGCATGACGAGTTCATCGTGGACTTCGCCCTGGCGTACCCTCAGCAGGCGCCGGTGGTCAGCGCGCGCATCATCACCAGCCCGCGGCACGCCAAGGCGCTCCTCCGGAGCCTGGAGGAGAACATCCTGCGCTACGAGGCTCACCACGGCGCCATCCCGGAGCCGCCCCGCGTCGACCCGGAAGGCTCCAACTGAGGGAGCCGGCGTACCGCCGCCTGCGTCCCGGGTGCCGTCCAGAACGCGATGCGCTCGGCCAGGACGGCTGTCATGGGAGATACCTGCGGGGCGTCGAGGCCGGTTTGTAATGACTCCATGCCCGAGCGGGTCACGGTCTACTTCGACTACACCTGTGCGTTCTCGTGGAGAGCGGCGGAGGTGGTGGAGTGGGTGGCCGACCCGCTCGACCTGACCTTCGAGTGGCGTCACTTCAGCCAGTACCAGTTCAACCACGACCCGCGTGAGCGGTGGCAGCTGTGGAACGAGCCGATCGATCCCGAGGACGATCTGGGCAGCAAGGGCTTGCTCCCGTTCCTCGCGTCGCAGGCGGCCCGCAAGCAGGGCCTGGAGGCCTTCGGCGCCTTCCGCCTCGGCCTGCTCCGGGCCCGGCACCGCGATCATCGCCGGTTGAGTCGAGAGACCATCGACGAGGTCGCGACCTGCGCCGGCCTGCACATGCCTCGCTTCGTGAACGACCTCGCCAACCCGGAGTGCCGCACCGTGCTCGCGCAGGAGCACCACTACGCGGCCGCGCGCGACGTCTTCGGTACGCCGACGTTCGTGCTGCCGGGCGGTGAGATGTCGTACCTGCGCATCCGCGAGCTGCCTGGCGGCCCGGACGAGGCGCTGGACCTCTTCCGCGACGTCCGTCACCTGCTCGAGGCCTACCCCTACCTGGAGACGGTCCGGCGACCCCGGCCCAAGGGCAACTGAGGTCCGTGCGTGCCTGACGCAGCGTGTGGGAATTGTCTATCGGGCGTGGAAGCGCTCGCGGTAGACTGACGCCGTGCGGCTCGGACAGAACGTGGGGCACGGATCGGATGTGGGCCGCGTCCGCCCCCTGAACGAGGACTACCATCGCGTCTGGCAGTTTCCGCTCGCCGACGGTGAGCTCACGCTCCTTGCCGTCGCCGACGGGATGGGCGGCGCGGCGGCCGGCGAGGTCGCCAGCAAGCTCGCCATGGAGGTGCTGGACGAGTCGTTCAGCCGCTACGTGGAGGAGATGCGGGCGGGGAACCCCGTCGTCGGGATCGACAAGCTCACCGAGAAGGCGATGCGCCTCGCGAACCGCCGCGTCTACGCGGCGGCCATCAAGAACCAGGGCCGGCGCGGCATGGGGACCACGCTGACCTGCGTCGCGGTGGTCGGACGGCGCGCGTACGTCGGTCACGTGGGGGACTCTCGCGCCTACATGGTTCGCGGCAACAAGATCTACCAGCTCACCAAGGATCACTCCTGGGTCGAGGAGCAGCTCGAGAAGGGCCTGCTCAGTGAGGACGAGGCGGAGCAACACGAGTGGCGCAACCTCATCACGCGTGCCCTCGGAACGAGGCCGCAGGTCGCCCCGGACGTCGTCGAGATCGGCGTCGAGTCGGGCGACGTGTTCGTCATCTCGACCGACGGCCTGCACGGCCTCGTCAAGCCCGAGGAGATCCTGGCGGAGATCAAGCGAACAGCCAACCGGCAACTCAGCGTCGAGTACCTCATCTCGCTGGCCAACGACCGCGGCGGGCCCGACAACATCACGCTCGTGATCGCCGAGGTCGCCTGATGCTCATCGTTCTGGCCGCCGTCGCCGTCGTCCTGACGGTGCTGCTGTTGCGCGCCCCCACCTGGCTGGTGCTGGTGGTGCTGGCGTTGTCGTTCCTGGTGGGCGCCGGCGCCGTGGTGGTCGGGGGCCTGGCGCGGACGGTGTCGCCGCTGCTGCTCTACGCGCTCGCGCTGGGCTTGCTCGTGCCCGGCGGCACGGTGGCGATGCGCAGCAGCCGGGTGGCGCCGCCCAAGCGGCGGCGCAACCGTACCCAGGCGGCCAGCGCGGCGCGCTCCAAGAGGCGGATGCCGTCGAGTTTCGAGGCCATGGAGATTCCCGGCTACGAGCTCCTGGAGAAGGTCGGCTCCGGCGGCATGGCCAGTGTCTACCGCGCCAAGCGCAAGGCGGACTCGCAGGTGGTCGCGCTCAAGATCCCCATGGAGCAGTATGTCGCCGACGCCAAGTTCATCCGGCGCTTCCACCGGGAGGCGGAGGTCGCGCAACGGCTCAGCCACGTCAACATCGTCCGCACCTACGAGCACGGCAGCATCGGCATCCAGCACTACATGGTGATGGAGTACGTCGACGGGCGCAGCCTCGAGGGGTACATCGAGGGGGATGAGCTCTCGCTCGAGCTCGACGTCGACATCATGAAGCGGGTGGTGCGCGCGCTGCAACACATCCACTCGGCCGGGATCATCCACCGCGACATCAAGCCCGGCAACATCATGATCCTGCGTGGGGGCGTGCGCGAGGTCGACGGCCAGAAACGGGTGCAGCCCGAGGCCGTGAAGCTCATGGACTTCGGGATCGCCGGGGGCAAGGTGCTCTCTCGTCTCACCATGACCGGCGCGCGCGTCGGGACACCGGTGTACATGTCGCCGGAGCAGGCCCGCGGGCTGAAGATCGACCATCGCAGCGACATCTACAGCCTCGGGCTGGTCTTCTACGAGATGCTGACCATGCAGACGGCCTTCAAGGGCGGCTACGAGGCCATCGTTCACCAGCAGATCTTCCAGACACCGCCACCGCCGCGGCAGATCAACCTCAAGGTACCGAAGGTCCTCGACCAGCTGGTCATGCGCATGATCGCCAAGGACCCGGACGAGCGCCCGACGCTCGACGAGGTCTACGACACCCTGGACCGAGCCGACTTCGAGGACGACGAGCCGCTCAACCTGCCGAGCCGGCTGGTGTTGACGGTCAGCGCTCGCCAGGGCGTGCTGCGCGTTCTCGATCCCGACGGCAACCTGCACACGTCGCTCGGGGACATCGGCGTCGGGGAAGGGGCTTTCTCGGCAGCGCCGTTGTCGGTGGCGGTGGACAGCCAGGGCAACTACTTCGCGGCCATCTTCGAGTACCGGCTGGGGCAGGAAGATCACCGCATGATCCACAAGCTCGCTCCCGACGGGACAGCGCTGACCTCGTTCGGCGCCTATGGGATGAAGCCGGGCGAGTTCCTGTACCCGATGTCGGTGTCGGTAGCCGCCGACGACACCGTCTACGTGCTCGACTCCGAGACCCACCTCGTCCAGCACTTCAGCAACGACGGCGCCTTCCTGGACAGCTTCGGCGGGCGCGGCAAGGGACACGGCACCTTCAACGACCCTCGCGTGGTTGCGGTCGGCCCCGCGGGCGGTCTCTACGTGCTCGATTACGGCAACCGCCAGGTTCAGCGGCTGGCGCCCGATGGCACCTACCAGACGCGCTGGGCGTTCAAGATGGGTGCCGACCAGCCCGGGATGCGCCTGCTCGATGGGGTCACCGTCGACCGCGATGGCAACCTCTACATCAGCGATGCGGCGGCTGGCAAGGTCCGCAAGGTGACGGCCGAGGGCAAGGTAGGTGTCTCCTTCGCGCTGGAGGCGCGCCAGGGCGAGGTGACCGACACCATCCTCGACCTCGGCGTGGACGACGCCGGCTACCTCTATGCCGCCCGCCGTGGCGGGCACCTGATCCGCAAGTTCGATCCTGCGGGCCGCTTGCTGGAGACGTTCGAGACCTACGCGCCGGTGGTGCAGATGGTGGTCGACGTGCAGCAGGCGCGCGCCGTGCCGAGCCTCCGCGGCTGAGAGCTCGCGACGAGGGGCACCGCTCCGGACGCGTCGCGGACCGCAGCGCTTGGGCGCCGGACCGCTCCGCGCGGCTTCAGAGCCCGGTGATCGCCGCGATGATGTTGAAGAAGATCTGCAGGAACAGGTGGACCAGCCCGCCGATCACACCCAGGAAGCTCAGGATGAAGAAGAACACCATGAACCCGAGAACGCCGAAGCCGGCGATCTGCTGGATGACGCGGCGAACCTCGGGGTTGCCCCACGCCAGGGCGGCGTGTGCCATGTCGAGCGGAAGCACCGGGAACAGGTTGATGACGGCGTGGACGACTGCGTAGGCGGCTGCAGCCTGGAACGCGATGGCGAGGTGCGTCTGGCCCATGCTCAGGAAGCCGACCGATACGGCCAGGCTCAGGAAGCCGACCAGCAGATAGGCCCCTATCCCGGACAGCCACACCCACGCCTCCTGGCGGCCGCGTCCCCGGTAGTTGCGGCCGTTCACCGGTACCGCATTGGGCCAGCCGAATCCCAGCAGGAACAGGAACAACACGCCGAAGGGGTCGAGGTGGCGCTGGGGGTCGAAGGCCATGAAGCCGGAGAAACGCGGCGAGTTGTCGCCGAGGCGAGCGGCGACGAAGCTCTGCACGATGTTGTGGAACATCAGCGCCATCACCATGACTACGGCACTGATCACCAGGACGGTGGGGTCGTTGTAGTACCTCAGGATCATGGCAAGCTCCCGGCCGCTCGGCTACGACTGCAACTCACGAACGAGCTGCCTAGCCATCTCGACCTCGTCCTCGAAGGTCTGCACGCGTTGATCGGCGCGGGCGCGCGCCACCTCGTCGAGAATGCGTCCCACGGCCGGTCCAGGCGCCAAGCCCAAGTCTAACACGTCCCTCCCGCGCAGCCTCCGGCGGGGTGGACCCTCCTCGAGACGGGTCAGTCGGCTCGCCAGGTCGGGGGAGAGGCACCGCAACAGCACCCGCGCGGCCTCGTCCAGGCTCTCCAGATCCTCGTCGGCCACGTGTTCGGCGCGAAGCATCGCGCGCAGGCGGTCGCGTACCTGGCCGTAGCGGCGCGGCCAGTGGAACGCCTCCAGGTGCTCCCGGGCCGCGGCATCGTCGCTCGCCAGGAAGAGCGCCAGCAGGTAGGCCTCGTCGGGCACGCCGTGCTCGTGTCGCTGCTCGTCCAGCGCTTCCAGCAACGACCAGTCGGCGCCGAGCCCGAACAGCCCCGTGAGGCCGCCGACCTCGTCGAGGCAGCGAAGGGCGGGTGCGACGCGGGGCTCGGCAAGGGTGAGCTCGAGCTCGGCGCGCAGGCGCGCGCCGCTCACGTTGCCGACGATGTCCGGCTCGAGCGCATCGCGCGCCCGCTCGGCCGTCACCGGCTCGAAATGGAAGCCGAGCCTTCCGGCCAGCCGCGCTCCGCGCAGGATGCGGGTAGGGTCCTCGATGAAGGAGAGCGGGTGCAGCACCCGGAGCTGCTTGGCCCGCAGGTCGTCGGCACCGCCGTAGGGGTCGATCAGCTCCGGCGGCTCCGGATGGATGCGCAGCGCCAGCGCGTTGACCGTGAAGTCGCGCCTCGAGAGGTCCTTGCGCACGGTGCTGGGCGTGACGTCGGGCAGGGCGCCGGGATGCTCGTAGACCTCCTCCCGGGCCGTGGCCAGGTCGATCACGAGGCCGCCGTCGAGCGCCAGGGTACAGGTGCCGAAGGGCACGTGGCAGGACAGTGTGCCCCCCAGGCGCGTTTGCAGGCGGCTTCCCAGCCGTTCGGCGGTACCGCCCTCCACGCTCATGTCGAGGTCCTTGAAGCCCGCCCCCAGCAGAGCGTCGCGCACGGTGCCGCCGACGAGGTAGAGCGACGCGTCGCCGGCCACCGAACGAGCGGCGTCCAGGGCCTGCTGCGCGCTCGGCGGCAGCCGGCCCAGCAGAGCTCCGGCCGGATCCTCGGCGCCCGGACGGCGGTGGCGCGCGGCGATGAGATCGGTGCGGGTGACGATGCCCACCAGCGAGCCCTCCGCGAGGATCGGGATGCGGCCGATGTTGTGGCGCAACACCAGCTCCTCGAGCTCGGTCAGGACCGCTTCCGGGCCGGCGGTGATGACGTTCCTGCTCATGAACCCCGAGACGCGGCTCCGCCCCAGCCCGTGGCGCAGCGCGCGTTCGAGGTCGCGCCGCGAGACGATGCCGACCAGGGCGCCGGCATCACTGAGCACCGGCATGCCGTTGTGGCCGTAGAGGAGCAGCTTCTGCTGGGCCTCGGCCACCGTCGCGCTTTCCATCACCGTCTTCACCGGCGCGCTCATCAGGTCGACGGCGGTGAGCACCGGCGTGGCGTGCGCTTCCAACGCCCGGAGTACCCGCTGGGCGGCGTCGTCCGGGTCGAGGTCGGCCTTGGCGAAGGCCGCGCCTGGATGGCCGGCGCCTCCGAGTGCGTCGTGCAGCGCGGCCGCCACGTCGAAGCGCTCGGTGGCCCGCGCGAAGACCAGCGTCTTCCCCTCCATACGGACGGCGACGATCCCGGCGTCGGCCCGGTGGAACTCGAGCAGGTCGTTGGCCAGTCCCGATACCCCGGCCACGTAGTGGGGGTAGTCGAAGGCTGCCACGCTCACGCGGCGGCCGGCGACCGGCACCGGCCGGGCGGCGTCGAGCATGGCGGCGCGGAACGCGTGGTGCTCGGGCGATGCGGCGTCGACGGTGAAACGCCGCACGAGTTGCAGGCTGGCGCCGCTCGCCAGCAGGTGGGCGGCCGCCCGATAGTCGTCGGGCCGGGTGAGGTCGTAGCTGAGGTTGCCGGTGTCCTCGTGGATGCCGAGCAGCGCCAGGCTCGCGATCGGCGGGGGGATGACGATGCCGGTCGCCATCAGCTCGCGGGTGAGCAGGGTGGCGGTGGCCCCCACCTGCTCTCGGATCCCGCGCGCCGCCGGGATGGGGGTGGCGGGCGGGGGATGGTGGTCGTAGAGCGTTACCGGAACCTCGCCCACCAGGCGGTCGAAGGGGCGGATGCGGCCGGCGTCGGCGGTGTCGACCACCACGAGCTCGGTCACGGCGGCGAGGTCGATGCTCTGGGGGTCGGCGAGCTCGAGCTGGTCGCGGTAGAGGCGGAGGAACGCGGTGAGGCCGGGGTTCACAGCGCCCTGGATGGTTGCCGTGGCGTTGGGGAACAACAGGCGCGCCAGGGCCAGGCTGGCCAGCGCGTCGAAGTCGGGCTGCTCGTGGGTGACGATGAGACGCATGGTCCTCCCGACAGTGTAGCGGCTGCCCGATGCGGCGCGAGGCTCCGCCGCGGCGTGTCAGACTGGCGCCGTGCTGCACGTGGCGCTGCTCGAGCCGGAGATCGCCGGCAACGCGGGCCAGATCGGCCGGACCTGTCTGGCGGTGGGCAGCCGGCTGCACCTCATCCGCCCCCTGGGCTTCCACCTGGGCGCCGCCGCGCTCCGCCGTGCCGGCATGGACTACTGGGAGAAGGTCGACGTCCAGGTGCACTCCGGCTACGGCGCCTTCCGGGAGGCCTTCGCGCCCGCCTTTGCCTCCGGGCACGTGCTCGGCTTCACCACGCGCGCACCGTTCGAGCAGGCAGCGCCTGCCTTCGACGCCGGGTCCGATGCCGTCCTGCTGTTCGGCCCGGAGTCGCGTGGCCTGCCCGAGGCGGTGCTGGCCGAGACGACGCCTGTCCGGCTGCCGATGCGACCCGGCACGCGCTCGCTCAACCTTGCCGCCGCGGTGGCGGCCGCCCTCTACCTGGCGTGGGCGCGGCAGGGCTTCGAGGGCGGCCAGTGACGCCGCCGCCCGCTCAGTCGTGCACGAAGCGTGTTCCCTCGTCGAGCTCCGCGATGAAGCCGGCCAGGAGCTCGATGGTGCGCTCGACGTCCGCGAGGTCGACGACCTCGTTGGGCGAGTGCATGTAGCGGTTGGGGATCGACACCACCGCGCTGGGCGTGCCCTCGCGTGTCTCCGCGATGTGGTCGGCGTCGGTGGCGGTGCGCCGCGGCGACACCCCCATGCTGACCGGGATCCCGACCGTCTCGGCCGTGCGCCGCAACCCTTCCAGCACGCCGCGGTGGACGTAGGAGCCCGCCGTCAGCACCGGGCCGCCGCCGAGCGGCACGTCGCCATGCACCTTCTTCTCAAGCCCAGGCGTGTCGATGGCGTGGGTGACGTCGATGGCGATCGCCACGTCGGGCTGGAGCGCGTAGGCGGCCGCGCGCGCGCCGACCCCGCCGATCTCCTCCTGCACGGTGGCCACCGCCACCACCTCGGCCACGCCTCCGGCTCTACGGGCCGCCTCCATCGCCACGAAGGCGCCGATCCGGTCGTCGATGGCGCGACTGGCGACCCGCCCGTTCATCAGCTCCACGAAGGGTTGCTCGATGACGGCCGTGTCGCCTGCGCGAACGCGGGTCTCGGCCTCCTGTCCGGTGGTCGCGCCGATGTCGATCCACAGGTCGTCCATGGCGGGCGTCTTGCGCCGGTCCTCGGCGCTCATCAGGTGGATGGCCTTCTTGCCCACCACGCCTACGACGTCGCCGGCGTGACCCAGCACCCGGACCCGCTGGCCGACGAGCTGCATCGGATCCCAGCCCCCGACGGGGCGCACGTATAGGAAACCGTGGTCGTCCACGTAGCTGACGATCAAGCCGATCTCGTCGATGTGCCCGGCCAGCATCACGCGGGGCCGGCCGCCCGGGCGGAAGGTCGCGAAGACGTTGCCGTACGCGTCGCTGCGCGTCTCGGCACCCGCCGACTCGGCGCGTGCGCGCCACACGCTCGCCGGTCGCGACTCGAAACCGGAGGTTCCGGCCGCCGACGTCAGATCTCGCAGGAAGGACAGGTCCAGTGCCATGGCGGCCAGCATACCGCCGGCCGGCCGGCCCCGGCGACGCCGGAAGAGCCGTCTAGCGGATGCTGATGCTACCGGACCCTGCGTCGGTCACGGTGATCAGGATGCCGGGCGCCGTGGCCGGCGCCCCCACCGACTCCCAGACGCCGGTGTCGCCCGACCCGCTCCGACGTTCCAGGAAGGACGCCACGTGCAACGGGCCGGAGCCGTCGCCGAACACCTCGAGGCGGACCGGTGCATCGGAGGGAACGTCGATCTGGACCGGGCCGCTTCCGCTTCGCAGGCTGACCCGCGCGGCGGTCCGCGGTGGCACGACGAGCTCGGTGCTGCCCGAACCCATGTCGAGCGACACGTTCACGGATGCGCCGGCCGTCACGTCGATGCGCGTGGGCCCGCTGCCGCCCTGCACGCTCGCCTGGTAGCGCTGGGTGCCGCCAGGGAGCGTCACCGTGGCGGGGCCCGAGCCCACGTCGAGCCGGAATCCGGTGAGGTGGAGCCCGGCGAGGTCGAGGGTGGCGGGCCCGGAGCTGCCGTCCACCCTCAGATCGAGGGGCACGCTCGACCCGAGGGCCAGGTCCCAGCGATCGGTGCCGAGGCTGGGCGGGATCCACGGAGGGCCCGCCTGCGGCCGGACCGTGATCGCCTTGTCCCGGTCGCCGCGAACCTCGAAGATGGCTTCCGGCCGGCCACGGATCCGTGCGTCGAGCAGCGTGGACGCGTCGGCAGCGGCGTAGACATGGTTGCCGCTGCTCGAAAGCCGGAGATGAACGCTTGCGCTGCGCGCCGTGCCGACCGGTTCATGGAAGGCGGTCACCGGCGAAGCGGCGTCGGGTCGGGGCACGATGAGCGCCGCCAGGACCACGACGAGCGCGGCCAGCGCCGTGTAGGGAACCGACCACGGTCGTCGTACCGGCAACAGGTCCAGACCCACACCCACCAGCAGCAGCGGCCAGGTGACGCCGAGCGCCGCCAGGACCCGGGGTGGCACGAAGCCGGTTTCGAACAGCAGCCACAGGACGCCGGCCGCGATCAGCACTACCGGCAGCAGATCGCGGCGCGCGCCGCGCTCGCTCACGATCCGCTGCGGTCGCCGCCGCGGCGGGCCCAGAGCACGAGGCCGGCCACGATGAGGGCGAGCGGCAGCACCCAGCGGCCGACCCAGCTACCCGCCCAGTTGTTGAAGACGATGAACTCGAAGAAGGCGCCGAAGGCGGCGAACAGGGCCAGTCCCACCGTCACCACGCGCATGCCTTCGCGTTCGCGGTCGTGGTCGCTGAGCAGCGCTCCCTGCAGGAAGATGCCGAACCCCACGCCGGAGACGATCAGACCCCAGGCGTAGGCCCACGACTCGTAGTAGTCTCCGAGCGCCTGGGTGAACAGGATCAGGCCGATGGTCGTGACGATGCTTCCCGGTATGGCCAGCCCGGCCGCCTGGTCTCCCCCCAGGAAGGCCCACGCCAGAAGCGCGAGGCCGGGCAGGATCACGAACAGCGGCCACCCGATCGCCCCCACGTTCACCATGCGCCCCAACAGCACGAGCACGCCGGCCACGATCAGGACGATGCCGATCACCTGGTTGCGGTTGCTCACGGCAGTGCGGTTCCTCATGAACACGTGCCTCCTCGCTCCAGTCTACGAGCAGGGTGGTTCGCCGCTGCGACGCACGTCGCACCCCAGAGCCGCGCGAGTCTCGTGCTAGGGGCCGCGAGGTGTCGTGGCGCCGGCGCGCAGCTCTGGGCGCAGAGCTGGGAACGGAGCGGGGTGCCGCGCCGGCGGCACGCGCTCGGTCGTGCTCAAGCAGCGCTGGGGATGCGGCGCAGCCGCTCGGTGATGGCGTGCATCGCCTTGCGAGCGTGAACGATCCCGTTCTCGATGAAGACGTCGCTCGTTCGCGTGCCGAAGCCTGCAGAGCCGATCACGAACAGCCCCGGAACGTCGCTCTCGAAGGTCTCGGGGTCCAGCTCGGCAGCCAGCGTGGCGTCGTCGAGCGTGACGCCGGCGGAGCGCAGCAGGTCGGGCGAGGCGAAGTAGCCCGTGAGGAGGAAGGTCTGGTCGGTCGGGATCTCGAAGCGCTCGCCGCGGCGCTCGGCCACCACGCGATCCGGTAGGATCTCCCGTACGACCGTCTCGAAGTGGACGGCGATCGAGCCTTCCTTGACGCGATTGACGAGGTTGGGCCGGATCCAGTACTTGAGGCTGTGCCGGAAGTCGGTGCCGCGGTGCAGCATGGTCACACGCGCGCCGCCGCGGAAGAGATCGAGCGCAGCGTCGGCCGCCGAGCTGCCGGCGCCTACGATCGTCACGTCGCGCCCGAAGAAGGGGTGGGCCTCGCCGTAGTAGTGACTGACGTTCGGAAGGCCTTCGCCGGCAACACCGAGCGCTTTCGGGTTGTCGAAGTAGCCTGTCGCCAACGCGACGCAGCGCGCCTGTAAGACGCTCTGCTCGCTCCGGCCGGGAGCCTTCGAGCGAAGCCCCACCTCGAAGCCGTCGCTCCTCGGCTCGACGGCGGTGACCTCGGTGTAGGGCACGAGGCTCAGGCGCTCGTTCTGAACGACCTTGCGGTAGTAATCGAGCGCCTCCTTGCGGGTGGGCTTGTCGGTTGCCGTGACGAGAGGGTGGTCGCCGACCTCCAGGCGCTCGGACGTGGTGAAGAAGGTCATGTAGGTGGGGTAGCCGGCGATGGCGTTGACGACGCAACCCTTCTCGATGAGCCGGTAGTCCAGCCCGGCCCGCTTGGCGAGGATGGCGGCTTCGATGCCGATGGGGCCGGCGCCCACGATGGCCAGATCAACCATGCCGACTACCCTAACAGACGCCGTTCAGGAGCCCGCGACCGTCTGCGACACCTGCCTAGCCCGAGGCTGCACCCAGAGTCGGGGACGTGCGGGGCCGCTGACCCTTTCGGAAGCGGTCGCTCGGCACGGGGCGAGGCGCAGGCCGGTGCCATGCGCCTACGACAGTGCACACGACGGGCAGTCGGCGCACAGCGGGCAGCGATCGCACTCCGGCCGGCGCGCCTTGCAGACGCGACGACCGTGCAGGATCAGGCCGTGGTGGACGAACACCCAGTCGGTCTCGGCGAAGAGCTTCTGCAGGTCGCGTTCGACCTTGTCGGGGTCGTCGAAACGGGAGAAGCGCAGTCGGCGTGCCAGCCTCCCGACGTGGGTGTCCACGGCGATGGTGGGCTGTCCGAAGGCGTTGGCGAGCACGACGTTGGCCGTCTTGCGGCCGACGCCGGGGAGCGCGGTCAGCTCCTTCATGGTGGCGGGCACGGCGCCACCATGCCGCTCCACCAACAGGCGCGCCGCGCTGGTGAGGTTGCGGGCCTTGGAGTGGTAGAGGCCGATCGTCTGGATGAACGGCTCGACCTCGCCGGGCTCGGCCGCCGCCAGTCGCCCGGCATCGGGGAAGCGTGCGAACAGGGCGGGCGTGGCGCGGTTCACGCTGACGTCCGTGGCCTGGGCCGAGAGCACCGTGGCGACCAGGAGCTCGAACGGCGTCCGGAAGTCCAGCTCGGTGGCGGCGTCGGGGTAGAGGTGCCTCAGGCCGACCAACACGCGGGCGGCTCGCTCGCGTTTCCGGGCCAGGCTCTCTCGCGGCATGGGCGCCATTGTATCCCCGGCTGCCGCGGGCCGCGGAGAGCGGGGTTCGTGCTGGGGCCGAGGAGTGAGCAATTCGCCAGTGCGCCACGAGGGCGCTTCGGTAGACTGCGGGGACTCCCTAGGGCCCCGCCCGAAGGCGCGAAGGAGGCAGGATGCCCGTATTCGAGTACAAGGCGCGCGACCGTTCCGGCAAGGTGATCGCGGCCACCATGGAGGCGGCGTCGCAGCGCGACGTAGCCTCCGCCCTGCGCGACAAGGGCTACTTCATCAGCGAGATCAAGGCGCCCAAGAGCGGTCTGAACGCCGAGATCAAGATGCCCAAGTGGATGGACCTGGGGAGCAAGCCCACCGTCCGCGACATCACGATCTTCTCCCGGCAGTTCGCCACCGTCATCAACGCCGGCCTCCCCATGGTGCAATCGCTGTCGATCCTGCAACGGCAGTCTCCCAAGGAGGGGCTCAAGGACGCGCTGCGGCGGGTGCGCGAGGACGTCGAGACCGGGCAGCCGCTCTCCAACGCCTTGGCGAGGTTCCCGCGGCTGTTCAACAACCTCTACGTCTACCTGGTGCGCGCCGGCGAGGTC
>CAZIBD010000044.1:0-25983 GCA_964536935.1 uncultured bacterium
CCAGGTCGACCAGCTCGTCGTGGTGCTCGCGGATGCGGCGCGCGATCTCGAAGAGCATCTCGCCCCGCTTCTCGGGAGCGGTCCAGCGCCACGTACGATACGCCTCGCGAGCCGCCGCCACCGCGTTCGACACGTCGGCCTCGCTCGCGGCAGGCGCCTCACCCAGCACCTCGCCGGTCGCGGGGTTCATGACCTCCAGCGCCGTGGCGCCGCCGCCCGGCACGAACTCGCCTCCGATCAGCATCTTCCAGCCAGGACGGTTCTTGAAGGGGTGGGTTGCCATCAGCTCGTCTCCTCCGCTGGGGTGGGGGCCGGCGCGTCAAGAAACGTGCGCGGGCGCCGTTGGAACCGTACGCGCCCGCTAGGATGGAGCGCCCGCCAAGATGCAAGCGCATACACGAGATGAAATCTCTTGCAAGAAGTATGGTGGTCATACCTCTCGGGAATGGCACGAACGTATCACGTCTCCACCGCCCCTGTCAAGAATCGTGGCACGTTCCGGGGTTTGACAGGGCCGCAGCGTTGTGCTACGTTGAACGGCGTCCACAACTCGATTCCGATACTCCCGCCGCTACGTTCGGGCGGCGCGGGCACGGCTTCATGAAGCGGGACTCGTGACGGTCCAAGGAGGCGCCCCCGTGCGCCGATCGCGTTCTTTCCGGCGGTGGTATGACCACCACATCACTAATAGTTATCGAATTCGAGGGTTGTTGCGCGCCCCGGGGCACGAGGCCGGCGCGCACCCTCTTCCGGCCGCTCGGCGGTTTTCCACTCGTGTGTCCTCTCTGATGGTGTTCGCTCTCGGCGTCCCGGCCTGCCGCTCGGTCGCGGCGGGGTTCCGGACGCGGACCGAGGAGGTGAACGGGTCTACCTGACCGGACGCGCCGTGCGTAACTAGGGGTCCGCCGGATGCGTCACCTGGAACACCGTTTTGTCACGTGCTTGCCGTGGGAGGCAGACATGCACAAGAGGATTACGGCGTTCGTCGCCGCGGCCGCGCTGTTCGCAGCGCTGGGCCTGGCGGCGGCGCAGACGCCGATCAAGATCGGCATCTCGCTCTCGCTCTCGGGCGACTTCTCGGCCGACGGCCAGGGCTTCCAGCATGGTTACGAGCTGTGGAAGGACCAGGTCAACGCCAACGGCGGCCTGCTCGGCCGCCAGGTCGAGCTCGACATCCTGAACGACAACTCGAGCCCCGACCAGGTGCAGACCAACTACCAGAAGCTGATCACGGTCGACAAGGTGCCGCTGATCCTCGGGCCCTTCTCGACGCTGCTCACGAAACCCGCCTCGGTGGTGGCCAACCGGTACGGTTATGCCATGGTGGAGGGCGCCGGTGGCGCTCCCTCCGTGTTCAACCGCGGCCTGAAGAACGTCTTCGACGTGGCGCTGCCGGTCATCAACGACCTCGACAGCTTCGTCAACTACATCACCTCGTTGCCGCCCGGCCAGCGGCCGCAGACCGTCGCCCTCGCCACCAATGACGACCCCTTCACCCAGCCGCAGGTCGAGCGAGCCCGCACGCTGTTCGAGAAGGCCGGCCTGAAGGTCGTCTCGTTCCAGACCTATCCCTCCGAGACCACGGACTTCAACCCGATCGCCGACAAGATCATCCAATCGAAGGCGCAGCTCGTGGTAGGCGGCACCTTCATGCCCGACATCGTGGCCTTCATCCAGCGCTTCCGGCAGCAGCACTACAACCCCGAAGCGATCGTCGCCACGGCGGGCCCCGACCTCGGCTCGCAGTTCATCAAGGCGGTCGGCGGGGCGCAGAACGCCGAAGGCATCCTGGTCCCCAACACCTGGTACCCGGGTGCGGACAACCCCGGCAACAAGGCGTTCGTGCAGGCCTACATCGCCAAGTACGGCGGCAAGGCCTCCGACATCAACGGCGACGCCGCCGAAGGTTACGCGGCCGGCGAGGTCCTCCAGGCCGCGGTCGAGAAGGTCGGCAGCCTCGACAACGCCAAGATCATCGCCGAGCTCCACTCCGGGGCCACGTTCCAGAGCATCCTGGGCCCGGTGACCTTCAACAGCGTGGGCGAGAACACCGCCGCCAAGGCGTACCTGTTCCAGTGGCAGAACGGGCAGTACCTGCCGGTCTGGCCGCAGAGCGCCGCCGCGGCCCCGTTCGAGTTCCCCAAGCCGGCCTGGAAGTGAGGTGAGTTTCTTCGGGATCGAGGGAGGCGGCGCAGACGCGCTGCCTCCCCGCCCGCCGTCCGACGGTGGCCGCGCGTGGGGGGCGGCCGCCGGCGGGTCCGGCGGGCTGGAGACCGGAGCCTAGTCATGCGCATCATCATCGACGCCATCATCACGGGCGTGCTGTCCGGCGGGATCTACGTCCTCATGGCGCTGGGGCTGACGCTGATCTTCGGCGTGATGGACATCATCAACGTCGGCCAGGGCGCACTCGTGATCCTGGGAGCCTATCTAAGCTTCTTCCTGCAGCAGCACCTCCACCTCGACCTCTTCGTCGGCCTGCTCATCACCATGCCGGTGATGTTCGGGATCGGCGTGGCCTTGGAGGCGGCGTTCGTGCGTCCGATCAAGTGGGAGCGCACCACGCTGTCGATCCTGGTGACCTTCGCCATCGCCCTGCTCATTCAGGGGGCGCTGTCGCTGCTCTTTTCCACGAATCTGGTGCAGATGCACGCCTGGTACGTCGACAGCTCGCTCAAGATCGGCAGCTTCTACCTGGCGTGGGTCTACATCTTCGATTTCCTTCTCAGCGTGGTGCTGGTGGCAGGCCTCTACGTGCTCCTCAACCACTCCAAGTTCGGGGCCAGCCTGCGCGCCTCGATGCAGAACCGCACCGCCGCCCAGCTCATCGGTATCGACGTCGAGCGCGTTTCCGCCATCACCTTCGGCATCGGGGTGGCGCTGGCCGCCGCCGGCGGCATGGCGTACGGCGCCACCTCGGCGTTCAACCCCAACAGCCAGTACGACCTGATCTCGCGACTCCTGGTCATCATCATCCTCGGTGGCATGGGCAGCCTGCGCGGCGCGGTCGTGGCGGGCCTGGGCATGCTCGTCGTCGAGGACGTCACCTCGGTGGTGTGGTCGCCCGTCTGGGCCAGCACCGTGTTCTACATGCTGCTGGTAGTGGTGCTGGTGTTCCGCCCACAGGGGTTGTTCGGACGTCTGGCGGGGAGGCGCCAATGAGGGTGCTCCGACCCGCCCTGCTGCTTGCCCTGCTCGCCCTGGCGGTGCTGTTCCCACTGCTCTTCCCGAACCCGGCCGTCGACACGGTGGCGGTCCTGACCGTGATGTTCGCGGCCATGGTGACGGCCTGGAACGCCTTCTCGGGGTACAGCGGGTATATCTCCATCGGACACGCCGCCTTCTTCGGGATCGGTTCCTACGCGCTCGCCATCCTGTGCCAGGACTGGCACGTCGCCGGCGGCTACCTGCCGTTCCTGCTCGTGCCGCTCGCCGGGGTCGTCGCCGTGGTCTTCGCCATCCCCATGGGGTGGATCGCGCTTCGTACACGGCGGCATACCTTCGTGATCCTGACCATCGCCTTGTTCTTCATCATGCAGCTCATGGCCTACAACCTTCGCGGCGTCACGAACGGGTCGCGCGGCATGAGCCTGCCGATCCCCGTGAGCTGGAGCGGTGCTTTCTACGACATTCCCTTCTACTACGTGGGGCTGGCCGTGCTGCTGGTCGCGCTGGGGTTGTCGTGGTGGATCCGCAACTCCAAGTACGGCCTCGGCCTGCTGGCGATCCGTGACGACGAGGACCGTGCGCGCGGCCTCGGCGTGCGAACCGGCCCGTTCAAGCTCACCGCGTACGTGATCGCCGCCTTCTTCTTCGGTATGGTGGGCGGTCTGCACGCGTACTTCGTCGAATCGATCTTTCCGCCCTTCGCGTTCGACCCGCTCATCGACCTGATGGTGGCGCTGATGGCCTTCCTGGGCGGGCTCGGCACCCTGGCCGGGCCGGTGCTCGGGGCCATCATCCTGGTCCCCGCCCAGCAGTTCTTCACGATCTGGTTCGCCAAGCCGGGCTTCTACCTGATGATCTACGGTGCTCTCTTCCTGGCGATCATCCTGCTGCTTCCACAGGGCATCGTGCCCGCGTTGCGCAACCGCTTCAGCAAGACCGAGGCGCTGGCCGGGCCGCCCCGGCGAGGCGAGGCCGGCGACGGCCTGGCCGGCGCAGCGCTGGGTGGCGATGGTGACGGGGGAGGCGCGACATGAGTCTTCTCACCGCCAGCGGCGTTTCCAAGGCGTTCGGGGGAGTCCAGGCGCTCGACGGCTGCTCCATCACGGTCGAGAAGGGGAGCCTGACCGGCCTCATCGGTCCCAACGGCTCGGGCAAGACCACGCTGTTCAACGTCATCACGGGCTACGAGACGGTGGACGCTGGCGAGATCGCCTTCGACGGCCGGACCATCACCAACACCACGCCCGACCGCGTGTTCCAGCTCGGCGTGGGGCGCACCTTCCAGCTCACCCGCATCTTCCCGCGCCTCACGGTGCTCGAGAACATGCACGTGGCAGCGCAGCGGGAGGGCTGGCGCTCGTTGTTCGGCCGCTGGAGCTCCTCGAGCGAGCACAGCCGGGCGTTGGAGCTGCTCGAGTTCGTGGGGCTGACGCGCCTCAAGGACGTCCCCGCCCGCAATCTGTCGTACGGCCAGAAGAAGCTCCTGGAGTTCGCCTACGTACTGGTGGCCGAGCCCGAGGTGATCCTGCTCGACGAGCCCGCCGGCGGCGTCAATCCGACCATGATCCACTACCTCACCGACAGGATCCGCGACCTCAACGAGCGAGGGGTGACGTTCCTGATGGTGGAACACAACATGGAGTTCGTGATGGGGTTGTGCGACCGGGTTGTGGTCATGAACCACGGCGTGACCATCGCCGAGGGCGACCCCGAGACCGTCCGCAACGATCCACGGGTCCTCGAGGCCTACCTGGGGGCGTGACCATGCTTCTCGAGATGAAGACCGTGACCGCGGGCTACGACGGCAGCGACGTCCTCAAGGCGCTCGACCTCAGCGTAGAGCGCGGCTCGGTCACCTGCCTGGTCGGGCCCAATGGCGCCGGCAAGTCGACCGTGCTCAAGGTGGTGAGCGGGTTGCTCAAGCCCCGCAAGGGGCAGATGCTCTACAAGGGGCAGCCCGTCACCGGCCTCAGCCCGCGCAAGGCGCTGGCGCTCGGCATCGTGCAGGTGCCCCAGAACCACAGCCTCTTCCCCGAGATGACCGTCCGCGAGAACGTGCGCCTCGGTGCCTTCACCATCCCCGACGCCGGCGCCGTCGACGCGCGCATGCGCGAGGTCGAGGCGATGTTCCCTATCGTCAAGGAGCGCGCCGGCGAGAAGGCGGGCAACCTGTCGGGGGGCCAGCAGCGGCTGGTCGAGTTCGCACGGTCCCTCATGCTCGACCCCGAGATGATCCTGCTCGACGAGCCGTCGATGGGGCTCGACCCCAGGACGCTCAAGACCGTCTTCGAGACCGTCGGCCGCATGCACGAGGGCGGCCGCACCATCCTGCTGGTCGAGCAGAACGTGCGGGCGGGCCTCGCCATCGCCACCCACGGCATCGTGCTGGAGAGCGGGCAGGTGCGGCTGGAGGGCTCGCAAGACGAGGTGCTCGGCAACCCTCAGATCGGCAGGCTCTACCTGGGAACGGCACTGGAGGGCGCCTGACCGGCCACGGCGGAAGGCCGCGCCGCCGTGGCGGCGGGGGCCGGCAACTTGTACCGCGTCCAACATCGCCCGGCGGGACCCTCCCGCCGGGCGATTAGACTGGAGCCCAGAAACCGCCCGCCGGAGGGAACCCTGTGCTGAGTACACCCGAGAAACTCGTCTTCCTCGTTCTGGCGTTGGTGTCGGCATGGTTTGCGTATGTGGGGTTCGCGCGGGTGGTGCGGGTGGTGGCCCGCGGCCCGACGGGGAGCTTGCGGCGGCTGGACCGGTTGCCGGTGCGGTTGGGGGAGGGCATCGTGCGGGTGTTGTCGCAGCGCACGGTGTTCCGCGCGCGGCCGTGGGTGAGCTTGTTCCATAGCTTCATCTTCTACGGCTTCGTGCTGTATCTGTTCGTGAACCTGATCGACGTGTTGAACGGTTACCTGCCGCGCTCCTGGACCGACGGCCTGCGGTTCGGGGTGGTGGGGGACGTGTATCGCCTGATGGCCGACATCCTCACGGTGTTGATCCTGGTGGGGATGGTGTACATGCTGGTGCGGCGCTTCTGGGCGGGGGATCGCCGTTTGGAGTTCGGGGAGCGCACGCTGCTGCATGAGAAGGTGAGGGTGGGCGGCATCCGCCGCGACAGCCTCATCGTGGGTGTGTTCATCGTGCTGCATGTGGGTTTCCGGTTGTTCGGCGAGACCTTCCTGCTGGCCTCGGAGGGGCATGCGGATGCGTGGCAGCCGGTGGCGAGCACGCTGGCCTCCATGGTGGGCTTCGGTCCCGGCCGCATCTGGGGTTGGCATGTGGGCTGGTGGGCGGCGCTGGGCTTGATCCTGGCGTTCCTGCCGTACTTCCCGCGCTCGAAGCACCTGCACCTGATCGTGGCGCCGTTCAACTTCGCGTTCGAGCGGCGGCGTGAGGACGGGCGGAAGGCGCCGTCGGGGGTGCTGGAGCCGATCGATTTCGAGGATGAGTCGTTGGAGCAGTTCGGGGCGGCGAGTCTGGAGCATTTGCGCTTCCCGCAGTTGTTGGATCCTTACGCGTGCATCCAGTGCAATCGTTGCGCCAATGTGTGTCCGGCCAATCAGACGGGGAAGGCGTTGAGTCCGGCGGCGTTGGAGATCAACAAGCGTTACGAGCTCAACCTGGTGGGCGCGGCGTTCGCGGCGGGCGAGGCCAGCCCGCGGCCGTTGACGGAGTTCGCGATCCCGCCGGAGGCGTTGTGGGCGTGCACCACGTGTGGCGCGTGCATGGAGGTGTGCCCGGTGGGGTGCGAGCAGATGATCGATATCGTCGACATCCGCCGCGACCAGGTGTTGATGCAGGGGGTGTTCCCGTCGGAGCTGCAGACTGCATTTCGCGGCATGGAGCGTGCCGGTAACCCGTGGGGGATCGGGCAGGACAAGCGCATGGACTGGGCGGAGGGGCTGGAGGTGCCGACCGTCGAGGAGAAGCCCGACTTCGAGGTGCTGTTCTGGGTCGGATGCGCGGGCGCCTACGATCCGGCGGCGCAGAAGACGACCCGGGCCATGGTGCGCATCCTGGAGCAGGCGGGTGTGAGCTATGCGGTGCTGGGCAAGGGGGAGTCGTGTACCGGTGATCCGGCGCGGCGGGCGGGCAACGAGTACCTGTACTACCAGCTGGCCAGCCAGAACGTGGCGGTGCTCGACGAGGCGTTGGCGAGCGAGGCGCTCCAGGAGGGCACGAAGAAGCTGGTGCTGACGACGTGCCCGCACTGCTTCAACGCGTTGTTCAACGATTACCCGCAGCTTGGCGGGGATTACGACGTGGTGCACCACACCCAGCTGATCGAGCGCCTGGTGGCCGAGGGGCGGCTGCCGCCCGTGAAGCTCGACTCCAGCGTGACCTATCACGATCCGTGCTACCTGGGTCGTCATAACGGGGTGTACGACGCGCCTCGCGCCGTTCTCACGGCGGGTGGCGGGGAGCTGCGGGAGATGGAGAAGAACCGCAACGATGCGTTGTGCTGTGGCGCGGGTGGCGCTCAGTTCTGGAAGGAAGAGGAGGAGGGGCGCCTTCGTGTCTCGGAGTTGCGCTTCGGTCAGGCGCGGGCGACCGGCGCCGAGGTGGTGGCGGCGGCCTGCCCGTTCTGCAAGGTGATGCTGTCGAGCTCGGACAGCGCTTCGGAGGAGGGCGCGCCCGAGGTGCTCGACGTGGCTCAGCTCGTGGCGGCGCAGCTCGACGCCATGCAGGAGCGCCTCGGGGAAGCCGACCCGGCCGGCGACTGAGGGAGCGCGTACCCCGCGGGGCGAGTGGCATTGTCGGCAGGCCCGCGCGGGCCGCCGCGCGTATCCTGAGCCCACGGGCGACGGCGTCGTTGTATGGCGTGGGGGGAGCGGTAGCCGGCCGTCCTCGACGGCTAGGAGGTCGAACCCCCGTGTGTGCCGAATCGGCGCGCCCGCCCCTCGAGCTGAGCGCCGACGTCCTGTTCCGACACCATCCCCAACCGATGTGGGTGGTCGACGTGCCGACCCTGCGGCTCGTCGACGTGAACGTGGCGGCGCTGGAGCGGTACCGGCTGGAGCGGGGGGCCTTCCTGTCCCGAACGCTTCCCGAGATGTGGGTGGCCGGAGCGCCGCGCCTCACCGCCGCCACCGCCGACCCGCACGTGCTGGCGGCTGCGGTGAGCGGGCCGGCCATCCATCGTCGGGGCGACGGCTCGGTGCTGGCGGTCCGCGTGGACGCCCGGCCCTGGGTGGACGGCGAGCGCAAGGTGTTGCTGGTGAGCGCTGCCGACGACCCCGGGGCGCTGGCGGCCGGCGGCGCCGAGGACGGTCTGGCCGGCGCCCTGCTCGAGCTCGGCTCGGATGCGGTGCTGCTGCTCGACGACGAGCGTCGCATCACCGACTACAATCCCCGGGCCCGGGTGCTGCTGGGGGCCGGAACGACCCGGCTCGAAGGCCTCGCGGTGTCCCGGCTGTTGCCGCCGGGCGACGCCCTCACGCCGGCTCTGCTGGCCACCGCCGCCGGCGACCCGCTGCGGGCCGAGGTGGAGCTGCAACGGCTCGACGGCGGCCGGGTCCCCGCCGAGCTGGTGCTCAAGCCGCTTCCCGACGGGCGGGCGCTGGCGCTGTTGAGCGACGTCACGCTCAAGCGCACGGCCGAGCGGACCCTGGCGCGCAGCGAGCGCCGCTTCCGCGCGCTCATCCAGAACAGCAACGACATCATCGTGCTCCTCGACGCGAGCGGTCTCGTGCTCTACCTCTCGCCGTCGGCCTCGCGTTTCGGGTTCGATACCGCTCCCGGAAAGACCATCGACCTGCGCGCGGCGGTGCATCCGCGCGACCGGCGCGCCACCGAGGATGCGTTGATGCGGCTCGTCCAGCAAGGCGAGGCGCAGACCGCCACGTTCCGGTTGCGGACGCCTGCGGGCTGGCGCTGGCTCGAGGCGGTCGGGTCCAACCGGCTCGACGATCCCGACGTGGAAGGGTTGGTCCTCAACGTTCGCGACGTCACCGAGCGCGTCGAGGCGGAGTCCCGGCTGCGCGAGAGCGAGGCCTACTACCGCGCGCTCTTCGAGAAGAGCATGGAGGGCGTCGTGCTCATCGACGCCGACCGCAAGCTTCGGCTCGCGAGCGGCGCCGTGCTGCGGGTGCTCGGGTACGCGTCCGACGAGCTGGTCGGGCACGATCGCCACGACCTCATCCACGAGGACGATCGCGACGCGTTCCTGGACGCCCTCGACCTGGTGGAGGCGCAACCCGGCTCGAGCGAGACGGTGCGCTTCCGGCTCCGCGACGCCGCCGGCGCCTGGCGCTGGCTCGAGGGGACGGTGACCAACCTCGAGCGCGATGCCGACGTGGGTGCGATCGTGTTGAACTTCCGGGAGATCACCGACCGGGTGCGCGCGACGGAGAAGATCTCCGACCTCAACGCCGAGCTGCGCCGTCGCCTGGCTCACCTGCAGTCGCTCAGGCGCATCGACATGGCCATCACCAACAGCGTCGACGTGCGTCTGGTGCTCGACATCTTCATGGACCAGCTCCTCGCCGACCTGCGGGTGGACGCGGTCGCGGTGCTCCTGTTCGACGCCGCGGCGGGCGAGCTGAGCCCCTTCCTGGGACGCGGCTTCGAGGGCGAGATCGAGGGCGAGCGGCGCACCGCGCTGGGGGACGGGCCGGCAGGGCGGGCGGCGCTGGAGCAGCGTACCGTCTACTTGCCCGACCTGGCGGCGGAGGAGGCGTGGGGCGCGGCCGTGGAGCGGGGGGAGCAGGAGCGCTTCGCCAGCTACCTGGCGGTGCCGATGCTCGCCAAGGGGCACCTCCAGGGCGTGATCGAGCTGTACGCGCTCGAGCGCCTGGAGCCCGGCGACGAATGGCTCGAGTTCCTGGAGACGTATGCCGACCAGGGCGCCATCGCGATCGAGAACTCGCAGCTCCTGCGCTCGCTCGAGCGCAGTAACGACGAGCTGCAGCGCGCCTATGACCGCACCATCGAGGGGTGGGCGTTTGCGCTGGACCTCAAGGACGAGGAGACGGCCGGGCACAGCAAGCGCGTCACCGACATGGCCGTGCGGCTCGCGAAGCGCCTCGGGGTGCCGCAGGCCGAGCTCGTCCACCTGCAGCGGGGCGCGCTGCTGCACGACATCGGCAAGATGGGCATCCCGGACCACATCCTGCTCAAGCACGAGGAGCTCACCGACGAGGAGTACGAGCTCATGAAGCGGCACACGATCTACGCGTACGAGCTGCTGTCGCCGATCGACTTCCTCCGACCCGCGCTCGACATCCCCTACTGCCACCACGAGCGCTGGGATGGCGGAGGCTATCCTCGCGGCCTGTCGGGCGAGGGCATCCCCCTGTCGGCCCGCATCTTCGCCGTGGTCGATGTGTTCGACGCGCTAACCAGCGACCGCCCCTACCGGCCGGCGTGGCCGCGGGAGCGGGCGCTGGCCTACATCCGCGCCGAGTCGGGGCGGCACTTCGATCCGGCCGTGGTGGACGCCTTCTTCCAGGTGGTCGGCGAGGGCTGAGCGTCAGCGGAGCCCGGCGAGAGCCGGGCGGCGGGGTGGGCTATGCTGGCCCGCATGACCCGGATGCCTCGCGCCGCCCGCGCCCTGTTGTGGGTCGTCGGGCTGCTGGCCGCCGGCGTCGTGGCCTACGGCCTCGGTCTGCTGCTGCACCCGCAGCCGCCGCTGGCCGGGCAAGCCTTGAGGGACCCGGTCGACGTGGCGGATGTCCGTCTGGTCGACGGCCAGGGCAAGCCGGTGTCGCTCTCCGAGTTCCGGGGTGACGTGCTGCTGGTCTACTTCGGCTACACGCGCTGCGCCGACACCTGCCCGCTCACCATGCAGAAGCTCGCCAAGGCGTACCGTGACGCCGGCTCGCCCCGGGACGTGAAGGTGGCGATGGTCACGGTCGACCCCGCGCACGACACGCCCGCTGTGATCGGCCCCTGGGTGAAGCACTTCGACCCGAGCTTCCTCGGCCTGACCGGCAGCAAGCGTCAGATCGCGGCGGCCGCCAAGATTTTCATGATCGGCTACTCCACCGATGGCCCGCCGAGCGACCACACCGCGGTGGTCGAGGTGGTGGGTCGCCACTCCCACATCCGCTACATCTACAACCAGGGAGACATCGTCAAGCTCGCCGGCGACCTTCCGCGCTTGCTCGGGCGCCGCGGCATCTAGCGCTCCGCACTATCGGGCGCCTCGGCGTCGGAAGGGCGGCGGTGCCAAGCGGAGTCGCGTGCGGTCGTACGGCGGGACACGGTCCGAGGCCCCGCCCGGGCGGCCGTTGCGTGGGTCGATGCAGGCCAGGGCGGCTCAGGCCAGGGTGCTGTGGTTGGCGAAGTCGAGCACCGGCTCGGGGCGGAACCGGTAGGTGCCCCGCGTGCCCTCGATCAGGCCGAGACGGCGGAGCTCGCCGAGCGCGGCCGTGGTGGTCTCCCGGGCGGCTCCGATCATGGCGGCGAGGTTCTCGTGCGTAAGCGGCAGCGTGATCCGGACCGAGCCGTCGGCCGCCACCTGGCCGAAGCGCTCGCCCAGCCGCAGCAGAGCCCTCGCCAGGCGTGCGCCGACCGGCAGCTCGCCGTCTTCGAGGGCATCGGTGACGCGGGTGAGCTGGTCACCGGCGGCGCGGAAGAGGGCGGGTTCGAAGGGCGCCGCGTCCTTGCGGGGGACGACCGTCACGACCACGCTGGCGCTCAGCGCCTCGGCGCTCTCGCGCAGCGTGGCCTGGCCGGGGGCCAGGGCGCCGATCAGATCGCCGGGGCCGGCGACGCCGACGATGCGCTCCTTGCCGGACGGGATATCGATGCCGAGCTTCACCAGGCCGTGCACCACGCGGTAGACGGTGTCGGCACGGTCCCCCGAGCGGTACAGTAGCTCCCCCTTCCCCAGCTCGCGATGGGGATACGCGTCCAGGCCTTGCGGCGGGGGCGGAGGGCTCTGCCAGCCCGCGTAGAGGGCGGCATCGAAGCTCGGCGTCACCCCTCCATTCTAGCGGGCCCCGCCGCGCCGCGCTGTTCGATCGTTGGCACGGGCCCGGTACACCACGGCCTCACGGTGGGTCGCTGCGGCGGCTAGCTCGTGGCGACCCGCTCCTCGAGCCGGTGGGCGACGACGCCACCCACCACCGTCAGCGTCGGCCACCCGCGGAGACGTTCCCCCGCCCAGGGGCTGAAGCGGGCCTTGCTCCGGAACCGCTGCGGGTCGACCGCGCGCTCGGTCTCGAGGTCGAGGAGCACCAGATCGGCGGGCGCTCCCACCTCCAGCCGCGGCACCGTCCAGCCCATCACGCGCGCCGGGCCGTCCTGAAGGAGAGCCAGGAGGGCCGGGAGCTCGAGCTCCCCGGTCTCCACCAGGCGGGTGTAGAGGAGCGGGAAGGCGACCTCGATGTTGGGCAACCCGAACGGAGCGCTCATCAGGTCGCGCTCCTTCTCGGCCCGGGTGTGGGGAGCGTGGTCGGTGCCGATGCTGTCCACCACGCCGCGCCGGAGCGCGTCCCGCAGGTAGGCCACGTCGGCCTCCGTCCGGAGCGGCGGGGCCACCTTGAAGACCGGGTCGAAGCTCCTGAGCGCCGCGTCGGTGAGCGTCAGATGGTGGGGCGTGACCTCGCAGGTGACGGGGGCGCCGAGCGCCTTGAAGTGCTCGACGACCTGCAGGGAGCGCTTCGAGGTGACGTGGGCGATGTGGACGCGAGCGCCGGTGAGGCGCGCGATCTCGCAGTCGCGGAAGACCATGGCCGCCTCCGCTGCGTCCGGGTTGCCCGGCAGGCCGAGCTCCTGACTCACCTCGCCCTCGTTCATCACGCCGTCCGCGCGCAAGCTGGGATCCTCCGAGTGCGTCTGGACCACCAGGCCCAGGTCGGCGGCATACTCACAGGCGCTGCGCATGAGGCGGCCGTTCGCCACCGGGATGCCGTCGTCGGTGATCATCACCGCGCCGGCCTCCTGCAAGGCCGCGTAGTCGGTCAGCGTCTCGCCGCGCAGGCCGTGACTGAGGGCGGCGGCGGGCCGGAGCCGCGCCTTCGACAGCCGCTCGGCCTTCTGCACCAGGTCGGCCACGATCCCGGGCTCGTCCACGGTGGGGCTCGTGTTCGCCATGCTGACGACGGTGCCGAAACCCCCGGCGGCGGCTGCAGCCAGGCCGCTCGCCAGGTCCTCCTTGACCTCCTGCCCCGGTTCCCGCAGGTGGGCGTGCAGGTCGAGGAAGGCGGGGGTGAGCAGGGCGCCCCCGGCGTCGATCAGGGTCTCGGCCCCGGCCGCGGCGCCCTCGCCCATGGCGGCGATCGTTCCGTCCTCCAGCAGCACGTCGGCGACGCCGTGATCGCCGGCGCCGTCGAGCAGGCGCGCGCCACGGATGGCGAGCCGGCTCATCGCTTGCCCACCAGCAGCGTGTACAGCACCGCCATGCGGATCGGCACACCGCTCGCGACCTGCGCCTCGATGACGCTGCGCGGGCCGTCGGCGACGTTGCCGGCGATCTCGACGTCGCGATTCATCGGACCCGGATGCATGACCAGGGCGTCTTCGTGCGCCATGCGCAGGACCTCCTCGGTGACCTGGTAACGGGCGACGTACTCGGCGACCGACGGCAGCAGCCCCGAGGTCATGCGCTCGCGCTGCAGGCGCAGCGCCATGACCGCGTGGGCCCCCTCGACGGCGTCGGCCAGGCGGTGGCTGTGCCGGACGCCGGGCGCGACCTCGGGGGGCAGAAGCGGAGCCGGCCCGCATAGCACCACCTCACCGCCGAGCAGGCGCCACAGCTCCACGTCGGAACGCGCCACCCGCGAGTGCACCACGTCCCCGACGATGACGAGGCGCTTGCCGGCGAAGCCGTCGAAGCCGGGGAAGCGGTTACGGAAGGTGAAGGCGTCGAGCAGCGCCTGGGTGGGGTGGGCGCGGCGGCCGTCGCCGGCGTTGACGATCGAGGCATCGGTCCAGCGTGCGAGCTGGTACGGCACGCCGGCGGCGGGGTGGCGGACGACGTAGACGTCGGCCTGCATCTGGTCGATGGTGCGCAGGGTGTCCTTGAGGCTTTCGCCCTTGGAGAGGCTCGAGCCGCCCGCCGCGAAGCTGATCACGTCGGCGCTCTGCGCTCGCGCGGCGCGCTCGAAGCTGAGGCGGGTCCGCGTGCTGTCCTCGAAGAACAGCGTTCCCACCGTGAAGCCCTGCAACGCCGGGACCTTCTTGATCGTCCGCGTCAGCACCTGTGCCATGACGTCCGCCGTGTCGAACAGCGCCGCTACCTCGGCCTCCGACCAGTCGGCGAAGTCGAGCAGGTTGCGCTTGCGCTCGCGGGTGGGCTCGGGGAGATCGATCTGCACCGTCGCCATCACGGCTCCAGCTCGTGCAGCTCGACGGCGTCGGCGTTGTCGACGGAGGCGATCTTCACCTTCACGACCTCCTGATGGCTGGTCGGCACGTTCTTGCCGACGTAGTCGGCGCGGATGGGGAGCTCCCGGTGCCCGCGGTCGACCAGCACGGCGTACTGGATGACCGCCGGGCGTCCCATGTCGATGAGGGCGTCAAGCGCCGCCCGCGCCGTGCGTCCCGTGAAGAGCACGTCGTCGCAGAGCACGATGCGCTTGCCGTGCACGTCGAAGGGCACCTCCGTCTTCTTGACCACGGGCTGCAGCGCGATCTCGGTCAGGTCGTCGCGGTAGAGGGTGATGTCGAGCTTGCCGACCTGGGGGGTGAGCCCCTCGAACTCGCCGATGAGACCGGCGAGCCGCTCGGCGATCGGGACACCACGGGTGTGAATGCCGACCAGCGCCAGGTTCTCCGCGCCCTTGTTGCGCTCGATGATCTCGTGCGCGATGCGCCGGAGCGCCCGTCCGACCTCTTCGTCGTTCATCAGTCGCGCCTTCAGTCGCATCGCGGTCGGGTCCTCCCTCGTGGCCGTCGTGCCGACGCGCGGCGCGGACGGCCCGTCGGCGCCGCGGCGGGCGGCCGGGCTCCAGACGGGTGAGAAACAACGCCACCGCGCGAAGCGGTGGCGTCGATGGTCGGTCGGTTGACGGGTCGTGCGTTCACATGGGGCTCCTTCCCGGCCTCACGGGGCCGGCTTAAAGGCTCGTCCGATTGTAGCCCCGTCCGGGGACCGACTCAAGACGCCGCACGAGTCCGGGCGCGCCGCTTCCGGTGGCTTCAGCTTCGCTTCAGACGGGGTTCAGAGGAGCTTCAGCGCATCCCGGCATCCTGAGTGTCAGGTGGTACGGCATGAAGCGCAGAGCCCTGTTCGTCCTCGGCACCGCTGCCATGCTGCTCGCCGGTGCGTGGGCGGGCGCACGGCCGTAGCAAGCGACCATCGAAGCCAGCAACGGTCCGGCTGCCGCGGCGAGCTCGGAGGACGTCCTCGAACCTGGCGCAGGCACCGCGAACTGATCGCGTCACGGCCGCGCCGTCACGGGCTCACCGCTCGGGACGGTGCGGCCTCTCGAACCCTCTTCGGAGGCCCGTGCTCGTGCGTCTCGGGGGGCGCGCACAGGCACTTCAGGTCTCAACCCACTCCCCTTTCGGGTGGGGCGCCGGCACGGCAGCCCCACCCGGCCCTTCGCGAGCCCTGGGCGCCCCGTCGGCCCACCGCCCATGGAGCACGTGTTCCGGGGCTCGTCAGGGGCGGGGGTGGCGGTGCACAATGAGGAAACCGTGTTGGGAGGATGAACCGACGCCATGAAGCCCCTGACTCGCTGGACCCTCGCCCTGGCCGCAACCCTGCTGCTCGCCCATGGGGCGGCGCAGCAGCCGGTGGCGCAGCAGCCGGTGGACGGCACCGAGGTGGTCGTCACCGATGCCGCGGGGCACCAGCTCGTCGGCTACGGAGTGGTGAAGAACGGCCTCCTGTTGCTGCGGATGGGCAGCTCGGCCGAGAGCTTCGTGGTGGTGCTGCTCGCACCGGACGGCTCCGTCCAGAGCTACCAGGGGATCCAGGGTGCCGGTGGCGCCCTGATCGTCGATCTGCCCGATGGCACCCGCGAGCGGTTCAGCTCGCTGCTGAGCAAGAACGACGTGGCGCTGCGGGTGGTTCATCAAGAGAAAGGCTCCCATCCCGCGCGGGCCACGTCGAGCGAGGGGTCCTCCGGAGGGACCACGGCCAGCGGGGGGAGCAGCTCCGGTTCCAACGACTCGGGAATCTCGGTGGACACGGGAGACAGCTCGTCGAGCAGCAGTAGCTCGAGCGACGGCAGCTCCAGTGACGGCAGCTCCAGCGGCAACACCGATGGCCCCTGACGCCGCGGCCGGAGGGTCCCGGGCCCGCGTCCTGGTCGTCGAGGACGACGGCCCTCTGGCGACGCTGATCGTCGAGCAGCTCGGCCATGCGGGGTACCGGGCGGAGTCGGTGGGGCTGGGGCGCGACGCCCTCGGCCGCGCCGAGTCCGAGACCTTCGACCTGGTCGTGCTCGATCTCAACCTTCCGGACGTGGACGGCATCGAGGTGGCGGAGCGCCTGCGCGACGGGTCGGATGCCTCCATCCTGATGCTCACCGCGCGTGCCGACGTCGACAGCCGGGTCGAGGGGCTCTACGCCGGTGCCAGCGACTACCTGGCCAAGCCGTTCAGCGTGCAGGAGCTGATGGCCCGCGTACACGTCCGGTTGAGGGACCGGCAGGCCACCGGGGTGATCCGCCACGGTGATCTGGAGCTCGACCCGGCGGCGCTGAGTTGCCGAAGTGGCGAGGAGACCGTGGTGCTCCCGGAGCGCGAGTTCGAGCTGCTCCGGCTGCTGGTGCGCCACCGCGGCCGCCTGTTCTCCCGGGAGGATATCGAGCGCACCCTCTACGGTGTCGACACCCCCGAGTCCAACACGGTCGAGGTGTTCGTCTACAACCTGCGGCGCAAGCTCGCCATGCTCGGACACAAGGAGATGATCCGCACGGTGCGGAACCGCGGCTACATGGTGTTGTAGCGGCTCGGTATTGTCGTGAGGACCCGGCGCCGCCGGGGCGCGCTGCTGGCGACCGGTCGCCCACCCACCAGCTGCGGATCATGCTCACAGCAAAGCCGACACAGGCCGAACCCGCCCTCTCTGGAGCGGGTTCGTTCGGCCTGGAGTCCTGATGGAGGGTCGGCCCGCCGAACGCCGATGCCGGCGGCGGCGCGTACGGCGGGTGCCCTGCTGACTTCACCTCAGCGTAGACAACGGCGACCTCGCCGTCAGTGAGAAACCCGTGAAGGTCGGCCCACTCACTCGGCCCGCTCACAGTGTGGCCTGCCGCCCGCTGACCGCCCGGTAGAGCACCTCGCCGCCGAAGCCGAGTGCCACCAGCGCGGCCAGGAACCAGAGCTGCGCCGGGTGCCTCGCGGCCGTCTCGACGAGCAGCGTGAGCAGCGCCGCGGCGGAGGCCGCAGCCGCCAGCAGGGCGACGGCTGGGCGGGCTCCGGTCACGCTGGCCAAGCGCGCGTTCGCGACGTTGACGGCCGTGAAGATGACCAGGAAGCCGGCACTTCCGACGGTGGCTACGCTGCCGAGGGGGACCAGGTTCGCCAGCAGCAGCGTCGCCACGCCGGTGATGAGCAGCCCCTCGATCGGGCGGTGCCAGACCTTGCGTTCCAGTACTTCCGGTAGCTCGCCGGACTGGGCGATGACGAAGCTGACGCGGGCGGCGCCGTAGAGCGAGGCGTTGATGGCGGACGCCGTCGACAGCATGGCGGCCGCCGCGATCAGCGCGAAGCCGGCCTCCCCCAGGGAGGGGCGAGCCGCGACGGCGAGCGCATAGTCCTTGGCGTTCACGAGGGCGTCCTTGGGCGCGCCCCCGATGGCGACCAGTGCAACGGCCACGTAGAGGGCCACCACGAAGCCCACCGCCAGGTGGTAGGCGCGTGGCAGCGTTCGCCGGGCGTCGGCGACGTCCTCGGCGGCGTTGGCGATGAGCTCGAAACCCTCGTATGCCAGGAAGATGATCATGCCGCCGGCAACCAGGGCCAGCGGGGACGTCCAGGTCGCCGGTGCCAGACGGTTGCCGTGGACGGCGAGGGCCCCCGCGCCGACGAACAGCAGCAGGATGGCCACCTTGAGCCCGACGATGAGCGTCTCGGCGCGACCGACCACGTCGGCGCCCAGCACGTTGAGGGCGGTGATCGCGACCACCACTCCGCTGAGGAGCAGGTGCCGTGCCAGCGCGTGCCCGGCTCCGGCGACGAAGCTGGCACCGTAGCTGCCGAAGGCCTGCGCGTACAGGGCCAGCATGACCAGGTAGCTCAGCCACAGCATCACGTTGAGGCCACCGCTGATCACGCCGGGACCGAAGGCCTGGTTCAAGAAGGTCACGGTGCCGCCGCGGCTGGGAAAGGCGAGCGTGAGGCGCACGTAACTGTTCGCCGTCAACAGCGCCACCACGCCGGCCAGCAGGAAGGCCAGCGGCGCGCCGCCCCCCGCGAGCTCGACGGACAGGCCCAGCACGGCGAAGATGCCCCCGCCCACCATGCCCCCGACGCCGATGGCGACGGCGCCCCACAGCGTGATCGTGCCTCGCCCCATGCGCGTGCGCTCCCCTTCGGTCGATGTCGTCCCCAGCCTACGTCAGGCAAGGGCGACCGGTCGTGTGCGCAGCCGTGTGGACAGATACCCCAGGAGGGTATAGGCTGGACTCCATGGCGAAGCACCCGATCAAACTCACCGACAACTCGTTCAAGCGGGCGACCCGGTCCGGCGTCGCGCTCATCGACTTCTGGGCGCCGTGGTGCAGACCCTGCCGCATGGTCGGCCCGATCGTGGAGGAGATTGCCGGCGAGCTGGGCGACCGTGTCCTGGTTGGCAAGCTCAACGTCGACGAGAACCCGAAGACGGCGTCGCAGTTCCGGGTGCAGAGCATCCCCACCGTGCTGGTGCTGAAGGACGGGGAGCTGCACCAGGCCATCGTGGGGGCGCGCCGCAAAGGCGACTACGTTGGAGCGCTGCAGCAGCTCCTGGCCTGACGAGCGGTCCTGGTGCTCAGGCGTTCGGGCCGAAGCGTTCCAGGAAGGTCTGCCGCGACATCCACACCTCTACGAAGCCGAGCTCGCCGGGACGGCGTCCCTCGAGGCTGCCCGGCGTGTAGGCCGCCATCAGGCTCCAGGCGTAGAGGCGCTCGAAGAAGCGCCGCACGGGGTTGGCGATCGAGTGCGGGAGCACCTCGAACCCGAGGTGTTCGGGAAGGCGACCGGCGCCGCCGTGGCCCCCGGCCCCACCGAAGATGGCCGTGACGCCGCCGACCGCCCGAGCACCGGCGAGCTCGGGGTCCTCGAGCATCCGTAAGGCGATGACCCGGCAGGAGCGCCGGTAGCGGACCAGCAGACGGGTCGCCCAGCGAGCGGCGGACTCCCGGGTGCCGGCATCCGCTTCGCGATCGTTGCACAAGTGGAGCTCGACGAACGGCGTTCCGATCTCGAGCTGCACGTCCGATAGGGTCCGGGCATGAGCCAGGGTGCGCAGACGGATGCGCAGTCCCTGCTCGCCGCACCCCCTCCGGTCGTCCGAGAGCGACTGGTACCGGTACACGCGCACCAGGGCGGCGTCGACGAGGCGAACGGCGGGCCCGATGGCGCGGGCGAGGCGAAGCGTCAGGGCGGGTCCGGTGGCCGCGTCCGGGCCCGGGCCGGCGTCGTTCCGCGGCGGCGTCCTGCTCACCGGGGGGCAGGGCAGGCGTCGAGAACGGATGCGGAGGGTGCCATCGGTGGTCCGAGTCTAGCAGCGGCCGGCGCAGCGCGAGGGCGTCGGGACGCTGGCGGAAGCGGGCAGGACGTGCTCCGTGGCACCGTCGACACCAGGGTCGAGGGGACGTCTGGGGGGACACAGGGCGCCGACCGGGTCCGTGGATGCGCGTGTCGAGGGCGACCGCCTCCCCGTTGGCGCGGCAGGCAAGATGGGGACGGGAGCCGCGCGGTGCCCCGCCGGCGCCCGGCAACACGACCAGGCGCAGTCCGCAACCCCCGGGGGATGGAGCGGGCGCGTCCGCCGACGTGAAGGAGGTCGCGATGAGCGAGTACGTGCATCCCGAGGTGCTGGTGAGCACGGAGTGGGTGGAGCGACACGGCGCGGACGACGGCGTCCGGGTGATGGAGGTCGACGAGGACGTGCTGCTCTACGAGCAAGGGCACGTTCCGGGCGCCCTCAAGCTCGACTGGCACACCGAGTTGCAGCGACCCGACGTACGCGACTTCGTCGATGCGCAGGGGTTCGCGGCCCTGATGGAGACCAAGGGCGTCAGCAACGGCACCACCGTGGTGCTCTACGGCGACAAGTCGAACTGGTGGGCGGCGTATGCGTTCTGGTTCCTCAAGTACAACGGGCACGAGGACGTGCGCCTCATGAACGGCGGCCGCCAGAAGTGGACGAGCGAGAAGCGCGCGCTCGAGAAGGGCGTGCCGAAGGTTCAGCGGGGTCGCTACCAGGTGCCGTACCGGGACGCGTCCATCCGCGCCTTCGCGCCGGACGTGGTGCGGCAGATCATGGCGGTTCACGACGGCACCGGCGTCCTGGTCGACGTCCGCAGTCCCCAGGAGTACACGGGGGAGAAGCTCCACATGCCCGAATATCCGCAGGAGGGGGCGCTTCGCGGCGGTCACATCCCGGGGGCCCGCAGCATTCCGTGGGCCCAGGCCGTGAACGACGACGGCACCTTCAAGGACGCGGACGCCCTGCGCGAACTGTACGACTCGCACGGCGTGACGCGCGAGAAGGATGTCGTGGCGTACTGCCGCATCGCGGAGCGGAGCAGCCACACCTGGTTCGTGCTGAAGTACCTGCTGGGGTACCCGAGCGTTCGCAACTACGACGGCTCCTGGACCGAGTGGGGCAACATGGTCGGCGTGCCGATCGCGCAGGGCGAGGAGCCCTAGGCTCCCGGCCGGGTCGCTCGCGCACGCCGGTGCGGCTGCTCAGGCGTGCCGGCCGGCATCTGCACCGCCCGATCACGGCTAGCCGGTCCGGTCGCGTGCCGATGGCCTCTTCCGACTTGTCCCTTGGCGCGTTTTCGCGCCGCTCTCTGCGCTCACTCCGTAGGCATTCTCTTCGCGCGGCGCCAGACCCGCCGCCGTCTTCACAGTTTCGGCGGTCGAGATCCGGTGGACGCTCGCCATCCGTCCGGCGCTCGCGCATCCTGGGAGGTTGGGTATGAAGCGTAGATTCGTAGCCGTCCTGGCGGTCGCCGCCCTGGTGCTGGCCACCGTGGGTGTCGCGAGCGCCCAGCAGTTCGACTGGAAGCGGTTCTCGGGAACCAAGATCCGCTTCCTCATGAACCAGCACCCCTTCACCACCTTCATCCAGCCGCTGCTGCCGGAGTTCGAGCAGCAGACGGGGATCCAGGTGACCTTCGAGACCTTCCCCGAGGACCAGTTCCGGCAGCGCCGTCTCCTGGAGGCGAGCAGCGGGGCCGATACCCTCGACGGGTACATGATCATGCCGGGCCAGGTGGGGGCGCAGTACCTGGAGGCGGGTTGGGTCCGCTGCCTCGACGATTACATCGCCGACCCCACCATGACCGACCCGAACCTCGACCTCAGCGACTTCTTCGGCGGGGCGTTGAACACCTTCAAGAACGACGGTAAGGTCTTCGGGCTGCCGCTTCAGAACGAGACCAGCCTGCTGTTCTACCGCAAGGACCTCTTCCAGCAGGCCGGCATCCCGCGGCCGCCGCAGGACATGGCCGAGCTGCTCGCGGACGCGGCGCTGCTGAAGCAGGGGCGCGTGGCCGGGTTCGCGATGCGCGGCAAGGCCGCCAACGCCACCTCGCAGATCGTCAACTTCCTGATGTCGTTCGGCGGCACCTGGATGAACGCCGACGGCACCTCCGCCCTGAACAGCTACCAGAGCAAGCAGGCGTTGGCGTTCTACGCCGACCTGCTGCGGAACTACGGCCCTCCCGGCGAGACGAACATGTCCTGGCCGGAGGTCACGAGCCTCTACGCCCAGGGCCAGGCGGCGATGATCTTCGACGCCAACGTCTTCCGCTCGATCATGGAGGACCCGAAGCAGACGATCGAGGTGGTGCGCAACAACACCGGTTACGCAACGCTGCCGGCGGGCCCTGCCGGTCTGCACCCGGTGGTGCTGGTGTGGGGCCTGAGCGTGAACCATGCCTCCAAGAACCCCGGCGCCGCCTGGTACTTCATCCAGTGGGCTCTGTCCAAGGCCAACCAGGAGAAGGCGATCCTGGCCGGCGTCCCAGCGGCGCGCACCTCGGCCTGGCAGAACGAGGAGTTCAAGAAGACGGCTCCGGCGGACTGGATCGAGAGCTCGCAGAAGCACTTCGCCGTCGGCGACCCCAACTGGAACCCTCCGGTGAAGCCGGTGCCCGAGGTCCGTGACGCTTACGGTCAGGCGATCGTGGCGGCCCTCGAAGGCAAGCCCGTCGGCCCCGCCCTGGATCAGGCGGCCAAGTCGATCGACCAGATCCTGCAGAGCCAGTAGCGCCAACGGCCTCGAGCGTGCGGGCCGCCGGACCCTCGTCAGGGGTCCGGCGGCCGCGCCCGGGGCGTGCGCTCGCAAGGGTTGCCCATGACCGAACGCGCCTCCCGCTTCTTCGATCGCAACGCCGCATGGCTTTTCCCGCTGCCGGCGGTCATCGCCATCCTCATCCTCATCGTCGGACCGGTGCTGGCGAACGCCTACATCGCGGTGCACGACTGGTTCATCGGCGGGACGCCCAGGTACATCGGGCTGGGAAACTTCGCTCGGGCCCTGCACGACTACCGCTTCTGGAGCGGTCTGAAGAACACCTTCTACTTCACGCTCATCGCCGTGCCGATGGAGATGATCCTGGGCCTGGGCATCGCCGTGCTCTTCAACCGGGACTTCCGAGGCAAGGGCCTGGTGCGCACCGTCATCCTGCTGCCGATGGTCGCCACGCCGGTGGCCATTGCGCTGATCTGGGCGCTGATGTTCAACCCCAGCCTCGGCGTGCTGAACTACTTCCTCGAGAGCCTGGGGCTGCCGCGCAGCCTGTGGGTGGCCAGCGCGCAGCTCGCGATCCCCTCGCTGACCCTCGTCGATATCTGGGAGTGGACGCCGATGGTGGCGCTGATCCTGCTGGCCGCGCTGCAGGGCGTGCCGACCGAGCTCTACGAGGCCGCGATCATCGACGGTGCCGGGCCCGTGCAGGCCTTTCGCTTCATCACCCTGCCCTCGATCCGCTCCGCCGCCGTCATCGCTCTCATTCTGCGCAGCATCGACGCGCTCAAGACCTTCGACATCATCTACGTCATCACGCAGGGTGGGCCGGGCATCGCCTCGGAGACCCTCAACGTGTTCGCCTTCAAGACGGGCTTCGAGTTCTTCCGCGCCGGCTATGCCGCCTCGCTGCTCATCTTCCTGCTGGTCGCGGTGCTCGGTGTGTCCGTCCTGCTCAACCTGGCGCGTAGGAGCCCGGCATGAGCGCGCTCGGGGTCGAGCGCTCCCGGCGGAGCCAGGCCACCCCGGCCGGCGACCGGCGCCGCAGGCGCCTGCGCCAGCTCGGCATCTACCTGCTGATGGCGCTCGTCATTGCCATTTTGCTCTTTCCCTTCTACTGGATGATCCTCACCAGCCTGCGGAACCAGGTCGACAACACCAGCCCGGTGCCGGTGTGGTTCTTCAAGCCCACCCTGGAGAACTACCTGAACGTCATCCGGCAGAACAACTTCCTCGCCTACACCTGGCACTCGCTGATCATCGCCACCCTCGCCACCGGGATGGGCCTGGTGCTGGGGCTCCCGGCGGCCTACTCGATCGCGCGCTACAAGCAGAACGGCCTCGCCTTCGCTATCCTGATGGCTCGGCTCACGCCCTACATCACCTACCTGGTGCCGTGGTACATGGCGTTCCGCGCGCTCCACCTGATCGACACCTACGTCGCGCTGACCGCCACCCACCTGATCGTGGGGATGCCGCTGATCATCTGGATCATGATCAGCTTCTTCGAGGAGGTCCCCCGCGATCTGGAGGAGGCCGCCTACGTCGACGGGGCCAGCCGCTTCGGGACCTTCACCCGCATCGTCTTGCCGCTGTCGGCACCGGGCATCGTCGCCGCCAGCATCCTGTCGTTCATCTTCAGCTGGAACCAGTTCCTGTTCAGCCTGGTGCTGTCCGGGCCCAACACCAAGCCGGTGCCGGTCGCGGTCTTCAACTTCATCAGCTACGGGCAGATCAACTTCGGAGGGCTGGGGGCGGCCGCCGTCCTCATCACGCTGCCGGTGGTGCTGCTGACGCTGGTCATCCAGCGCTACATCGTGACGGGGCTGACGATGGGGGCCGTCAAGGGCTGAGCAGCACCTTGACTCCCTGCTTCGAGCGCACCGCGGCGAGGGCGTCCTCCCACGCTTCGAGCGGGAAGCGGTGAGTGAGGAGCCGCTCGGCGTCGACCGAGCCGTCGGCGAGCAGCCGTAGCGCGCGCGGCCACGAGCTCGGTACCGAGGCGTTGGTGCCCGTCACGGTCAGCTCCTTGTAGCAGACGACGTCCTGGTCGAGGCGCACCGGCCGGCCGTAGAGGCCCATCTGACTGAAGCGGCCCCCGCGGGCGACGACGTTCAACAGGGTGCCCGCTGCTGCCTCGGCTCCCGAGCACTCGACGACCAGGTCGGCCCCGTCGGCGTCGAGCGCGTCCTCGACGGCGCCGGCCACCTCGTGCTCCGCCTCCACGTCGATGGCCGCGCTCGCGCCCAGCTCGCGTGCCAGCGCGAGCCGGCTCGCATCGGCGCCGGTGCCGAGCACGACCGCACGCGCGCCGCTCGCCAGGACGAGCTGCAGGGCCAGCAATCCGATCGGCCCGGGTCCGCTGATCGCCACGCGGTCGCCCGCCCGCACACCGGCAACGTCGAGAACGCCGTGCACCGTGCAGGCGAGGGGCTCGGTCAAGGCGGCGTGCTCGAGGGGCAGCGCGTCCGGGACGCGATGGAGGTTGGCGGCGGGCACGAGCAGCATGTGGGCGAAGGCGCCGTTCTCCTTCGAGCCGATGGAGCGACGCGCGCTGCACAGGTTGGGACGCCCACGGCGACAGTGGCGGCAGCGCCCGCAGGTGGAGAAGTACGTCTCCGAGGTGACGCGATCGCCGACGGCCCAGCCTTCGACACCGGCGCCCAGGTGGGCGACCGTCCCGGCGAGCTCGTGGCCCATCGTGACCGGGGGCTCGGTCGCGAACTCGTCGTCGACGATGTGGACGTCGGTGCCGCAGATGCCGGCGGCGACAACCTCGACGACCACCTGGCCGGGTCCCGCCGAAGGCTCCTCCACGTCGACGACGGCGACGTGGTCCGGCCCGCGCGCGAGCTTGCGAACGGCTATCATCGTCGTTCCCTCCTGGTCGGCGGATCCCGTGCTTCGCCGTGTGGCGTCAGGGGGTGGAAGCCTTGGAGAGGGCGTCGTGCTGGGCGCGCTGCTCCGGCGTCCACCAGGTCTGCAGCAGGGCCAGCACGTCGCGGATGTCTGCGTCCGTCCAGGTGTTGCCGACGCCGGGCATCACACCCTTGCCGTCGCGAATGACGAGGGTCAGCTCGACGTCGCTCTTCTGCCAGGCCGTGCTGCTCGCGTCGAGCGCCGGCAGCCCCATTCCCGGCATGCCTGCGCCCTGGCCGCGGACGCCGTGGCATGCGGCGCAGGTGCCGGTGAAGAGGTTCTCGGCGCGCTGCAGGTCGGGCTTGGGCTGCGCCTGGCCCTGGAGCGTGCCGGAGGAGCCTCCCCCCGAGCCGAATATCGACGGGCCACGAGGCCCTGGTGCGGGCGCACCGGAGGCAGACCCGATCACCGGCCAGGTGACCACGGCGACGGCAGCGACGAGTCCCAGCAGGACAACGCTGGCAAGCGTCAGCCGCCAGGCCCGCGCTCGGCCTAGCAGGGCGGCGGACAGGCGGTGGGAACGCGGCTGGTGGCCCATGCTCCTGGCAGCATGGGCCGACGGGCACGGAGCGCGCCAGGGTCGGATGCCCCTG
>CAZIBD010000045.1:0-25088 GCA_964536935.1 uncultured bacterium
GATCCCCTTCGTGGCCATGCCCTCGTCGGGATGCTGGAGGTTGCCGTCTTCATCGACCTTGGGTGCCATGCCGGGAAGATCGACGTAGCCGCCCAGGGGCAGGATGCCGATCCGCCACTCGGTGCCGCGCCAGCGCCGACGCCATACCACCGGGCCGAACCCGATGCTGAACGCGCGCACCGGCACACCCACGATCTTGGCATTGACGAAGTGCGCCCCTTCGTGCACCAGGACCGCGGTGAACAGGATCAGGATGAAGGTGATGGCCGTCAACATGTGAGGCTCCGGGCCTCACGGCCCGTTCTCAGTATGGCAGAGCCGGCGCGTTCCGACGGTGGGCTGCTCTACCGGAGTCCGTGGGCCTGGACCCAGTCAACCGGGCCAGGGCCCGGGTCCGCGTCCACCACGAGCGTTCCCGAAGGGCCCACCCCCCTGGGCGCCGTTTCCGGCCTCGGCGTGCTCGCGCAGCCGGCGGATGAGATCGGTCTTGCTCACCACGCCGAGGAGGTGACCGCTCGCGTCGATCACCGCGAGCCGTCCCATGTCGCCCTCGCCGATGCGCCGCAGCGCCTCCTTGGCTTCCGCGTCGGGTGCGATGGTCTCGGCCTCGACCATGATGCTGCGTACCTCGGCGTCCTCGTCGCCCTCTCGCGCGTCCTGCAGGCGGGCGAAGCCCAGCAAGCGCCCGTCGTCGTCCACGACCGGGTAGCCGGTGTGGCGGCGGAAGAACATGAGCTGTGCGAACTGTGCAAGTGGCATGGTCGGCCCGACGGTGACGGGCTCCGGCGTCATCAGGTCGCGGACCCGGTACCCTTCGAAGGCGTCGTTGACGATGGCTGCTTGCGTCTCGGCGCGGCCCGCGTTGTACACGAAGAAGGCGATCACCACGAGGAACAGGTTGAGCGAGAAGAATCCGTAGATGCCCATCAGGATGGCGAGGGTGCTGCTCACGGCACCGGCCACGCGCGTCGCGCGGAGGTGGGGCATGCCGAGCGCCAGCAGCGAGCGCAACACCCGGCCTCCGTCCAACGGCAGGGCGGGAAGCAGGTTGAACAGCGCCAGGCCGGCGTTCGTGACGGTCAGGTAGGTGAGGAGGAAGAGGGTCGCTCCGTGCCCCGTCGCGAGGCGCCAGGACAGGCCGGTCAGGAGCGCCAGCACCCCGCTGGTGATGGGACCGACGATGGCGACCACGGCTTCGGCCCCTCGCTGCCGGGGCATCTCGGAGAACTGCGCCACGCCGCCAAGGAACCAGAGGGTGATCTCCCGCACCTCCACGCCGTAGAAGCGAGCGACCACGGCGTGCCCCAGCTCATGCACCAGCACGCTGAGGAACAGCCCGAAGGCGCCGAGAAGACCGAGGACGTAGGGAGTCGCGCCGTGCTGCAGGGACGCGCCGTCGATGGCGACGCCTGCGCGTTGGAACAGCGCTACGTAGCCCGGGATCTGCGAGCCGATCAGGTAGGCGAAGAGCGGCAACACCAGCAGGAACGAGGTGTCCAGGCTGACGGGGATCCCCAGGAGCTTGAACGGCATGCGGATGGCGTGCCGGAACATGCCTCAACGATAGGGCACCCCGGCGCGTAGGTCTGCGTCAGGACTGCGTTGTTCAACCGGTCGGGCGCCAGCTCCCGGCCACCGCCCGCGCCTCGCGGTCGGCTGCGGACAGCGCGTCCCAGCCCAACGCTTCGTCGGGCGCCCGCTCCAGCACGTGCTCGAGCAGCCGCGGGATGTCGGTGAAGCGCATCCTTCCCGCCAGGAAGCGGGCCACGGCGATCTCGTCGGCGGCGTTGAGGTAGGCCGGGGCCACGCCTCCGGCTTCGCCCGCGCGGTAGGCGGACTGGAGGCTCGGGAAGCGCTCGAGGTCCGGGGCCGCGAAGTCCCAGCGACCTTCGAGCGGCAACGGGGCGAGGGGGTTCGGGGGCCTGTGGGGGGCGGCCAGGGCGTACTGAATAGGAAGCCGCATGTCGTGCGGGCCGATCTGCGCCTTGATGCTGCCGTCGTGGAAGCGGACCAGACCGTGCACTAGCGATTGCGGGTGGATCACCACCTCTACCGACGAGAGTGGCAGGTCGAACAGGAAGTGGGCCTCCAGCACCTCCAGGCCCTTGTTGAAGAGGGTGGCCGAGTCGATGGTCACCTTGCGGCCCATCGACCAGTTCGGGTGCCGGAGCGCCTGCTCGGGTGTGACCGAGTCGAGGTCGTCGGGTCCCTCCCGGAAGGGGCCGCCCGAGGCGGTCAGCACCAGGGACCGTACGCTCTCACGCGGCTCGCCCACGAGGGCCTGGAACAGGGCCGAGTGCTCGGAGTCGACGGGTGTGATGCGCGCGCCGCTGGCACCCGCGAGCTCCCACATCAGGGGGCCGGCGACGACCATCGCCTCCTTGTTGGCGAGCGCGACGTGGCGGCCGGCCCGCAGGGCGGCGGCGGTGGGCTCGAGCCCGTGGAAGCCGGGGATGGCGGCAACCACGGCGTCGGCCTCGACGACCGCGGCCTCGACCAGACCCTCGGGTCCGCTCGCCAGGCGCGTCCCCGACGGCAGGTGCGGTTTCACGCGGTCCACGACGGCCGGGTCGCAGACCACGAGCTCCGGACGGAACTCGGCCGCCTGGGCCACCAGCGCGTCGGCGTTGCTCCCTCCGGTCAGGGCGACGGGCCGGTAGCCCTGCCAGCGCGCCACATCGAGGGTCTGCGTCCCGATCGATCCGGTGGAGCCCAGGAGGACGATGCTCTTCGGAGGACTCGATGCGGTGCGCTGCATGGCGTCATTGTCGCATGGGACGCCTCGAACCCCCGATCACCACCAGCGCGACCAGGGCAAGGGCCACGAACGCGATCTCGACGCTCACGGCAACGCCGCCGAGGGACCGGAGGTTTCCAAGGAGGGGCAGCACGTGGTGTCCGTGCGGGCCGCCTCCCGGCGGGGGCGCGGGGGGCCGCCCGGCGGTATGGAGCGGACCGCCCGGCGGTGGGGAAGCAGGGCCGGGAGGCGGACCGGCATGGGCTCCTGGCATGCCGCCCCCGAAGATCAGGGCGGCGAGCCCGGGAATGCGGTGCAGGCCCAGCTTCGCGAACGCGGCGCCGCCCGAGACGAGTATGCCGAGCGCCCAGCCGTACCATCGAGGCACGACCAGGATGACCAGCAGGGCCACGAACGCACCGATCGCGTTCAACAGGAACGGCTTGCCCAGCCTTCCGGCCAGACCGAAGCCGTTGGTCATCAGGGCCAGATGAAGGTACGCCACGACGAACAGCAGGGCAGCAGCGAGCCAGCGGAAGATTCTCCCGACCATCGGCATGACGCACGTACCTCCCGGGTTCCGAGCCTGCGCGAGGGCCGGCGCCGGTCGTGCCGACCTTCGGGCGATCGTGCCACGGCATCCTGAACGTTCGCTGAGGCCGCCACAGCGGATTCACCGGCTGCGTCGGAGAGGCGCCCAGCCTTGTCGCCACGGCGCCCGTGAATCGCCCTGCGCGTGGCCGGGCGCCGTGGATGGACGTCGCGCGGAAGGGACGCCGCCGGCCCCACCGGACCCCGCGCCGCGCGAGCAGCCAGAGCCCTCACCATCGCTCTCCCTCGATAGGTCAACGGTATTGCGTCTAGCCCGGCGTTCCTGCCGGCTGGGGTGGTATCCTTGGGCAGGCCCCAAGGAGGAAGGCATGCTTGTTCGCGAGTGGATGACCCCGAACCCTCAGACCGTCACCGCAGACACGCCTGTGATGGAGGCCATGCAGCGCCTGCGCGAGGGCGGCTTCCGACGACTCCCCGTCACGCGCGACGGCAAGCTCATCGGGATCGTCACCGACCGGGATCTCAAGGAGGCCACGCCCTCGAAGGCGACCACGCTCTCGGTCTATGAGCTCAACTACCTGCTGAGCAAGCTGCTCGTGAAGGACGTCATGAAGGCGCCCGTCATCACCGTGCGGGGCGACGACCCCATCGAGCACGCGGCGCTTCTGATGGAGGAGCACCGTGTCTCCGGGCTCCCCGTGCTGGCCGGCAACGATCTCGAGGGGATCGTGACCATCACGGACCTGATGCGCGCGTTCGTGTCCTTCCTGGGCATGCGTGAGGGTGGCATCCGCGTGACGGTCGACCTTCCCGACGAGCCGGGTGTGCTCGCGCGGGTGGCCGAGGCCGGTCCCCCTTCGAACATCATCGCGGCCGTGACCACCGGCGTCCAGGCGGGCCATCGTCGGCGCCTGGTGTTGCGGGTCACGGGCGAGGACGCCGACGGCTTTCCGGATCGCCTGAAGGCTGCCTCCGTCGACGTCGTGGACGTCCGCTAGGGGGTCCATGCCGAGCCGAGCGGGTCCGCTCGCGCCGGCCGACGCGGCGGTTCTGGCAGGCGCCGCGCGCGGTGGCCGGGTGGCTCACACCGGCTTCCTCGAACCGACGGAGGCCGATGCCCTGATCGCCGCCCTCCATGCTGCCAACGTATCGGTAACGGTTGCGGGAGGCGTGCCGGGAGCGCGTCGCCGGCTGGTGGTGGTGTATCCCGAGCACGTCCCGGAGGTCACGGTGCCCCTGACCGCCGTCTATCTGGCGGGCGTAGACAACGTCGGCGAGGTGCGGGCCGCAGCGCGTGCCGGCGGCGTGGATGCCGCGGCGCTGGGCGACGCCGTGCGCCACCAGGACGGGATCTCCGTGATCACGCTGGCGCCGCCTCCCGAGGCCTTGCTGGCCCTGACGCGCGTGGCCGGGCGCCAGGTGGCTCCGTTGATCGTGCCCCTGGAGCGGGTCGTGAGCGGCAGCGAGCGGCAGATCGAGGTGGTGGTGCCGTCTCTGCGGGTGGATGTCCTCGGCGGCAAGGCCTTCAAGGTGTCGAGGAGCTACTTCGCCAAGGGGGTCGCCGCGGGCCGCGTGAGCGTGAACGGCAAGCGTGCCGACAAGGGCGCGACCGCCGATGAGGGGGACGAGGTCTTCGCCGAGGGGTTGGGCCGGTTTCGGGTCGTGCGGGTCGAGGGTCGAACGCGCCGCGGCAACCTCCGGGTCACGCTACACGCCGAGCGGGCGTAGGCGGCGCCTAGACGCGTACCTTCTTGCCGCCCTTGTCGCTCCGCGCCTTGAACACCATGCGGAACGGCACCTCGGCGAAGCCGAGGTCCTCGCGGATGCGGTTGCGCAGGAAGTTCTCGTAGGCGCGCGTGAGAAGGGCCTCGCTGTTGACCGAAAACACGAACGTCGGCGGCGCCACCGCCACCTGGCTGGCGTACAACAACCGCAGCGGCCGCCCCTTGAAGTTGGGTGGCGACTGGCGCTGCGTCCAGACCTCCAGGAAGGCGTTCATCTCGCTCGTCTGCACGCGCTTGCGGGCGGTGTCGTAGAGCCGGATGGCGGTGGCCAGCAGCTCGTGGAGCCCAAAGTCGGTGACGGCACTGGTGTAGACACGGGGCGCGAAGTCGAGGTGGCTCAGGGCCTGATCGAGGTCGCGCCGCCGGCTCTCCAGCTCCTCGTCGGTCACCAGATCCCACTTGTTGATGGCGAGCACCACCGGCTTGCCCCATTGCAGCGCCAGGTTCGCCACGCGCATCTCGTGGTCGCCGTACTCGAAGGGATCCACCACCAGGATGGCGACGTCGGCCCGGCGTAGGGCGCTCTCGGAGCGCAACCGGGCGTAGTACTCGACGTCGACCTCGGCCTTGCGACGGATGCCCGCCGTATCGACGAGCACGAAGGGGCGGCCGGCGAAGACGAAACGCACGTCGACGCTGTCGCGGGTGGTGCCGGGCTCATCGGCCACGATCACCCTTTCACTGCCCACGAGCGCGTTGAGCAGGCTCGACTTGCCCACGTTGGGCCGCCCGATGATCGCCACGCGCACGGCCTCCTCCTCGGCGTCCTCGAGGTCGGCCGGGAGGTGTTCGACGACCGCGTCGATCAGCTCGAAGGTGCCGCGGTCGTGCAGCGCCGAGACGGGCAGGGGTGCACCGAAGCCGAGCCCGTACAGCTCGAACAACTCCGCCGCCTCCTCGTGCCGCGGGTCGTCGATCTTGGTGGCCACCAGCAGCACCGGCTTGCCGACCGAGCGCAGCCAGGAAGCGACCTCGTGGTCGGCCGGACTGAGGCCGAAGCGCCCGTCGACGCAGAAGAGCACGAGATCGACGTCCGTCAGCGCCGCAGCGATCCGGCGCTTGACGGGCTGCTCCCACACATCGCCGGACCATAGCCCGCCCGTGTCCAGCAGCCGGAAGGTACGGCCCCCTTCGGTGACGACGTCGGCCTCCTTGACGTCACGGGTGACGCCGGGCTGATCGGCCACGATGGCTTCGCGCCGCCCCACCAGCCGGTTGAAAAGGCTGGACTTGCCGACGTTGGGCCGGCCGACGATGGCGACGCTAGCCAAGGCGTGCCCCCGGCCGGACGGAATGTCCATTGGCCCAGTCGCGTGCCGGCATCGAGCGTTTGGCCGGCGGCTGGACCCGCTCCAGGATGATGGCGCCTTCCCCGCAAGCCACCCTGAGCCCGCCGTCTTCGATGCCCAGCACCGTGCCGGGCGCGGGTGCGTCGGTGCCCGCGGCGTCGAGCTTGGAGCGCGACGGACGGAGGCTCGGCACCTTCACGGCCTCGTCACGCCACAGGAAGCTGCTTCCCGGCCACCCCGCGACGCCGCGGTGGCGGCCGTAGACGGCGTCGGCCGGGTCCTCCCAGCGGACGCGCCCGTCCTCCCGGGTGAGCATCGGCGCCTGCGTCGCGCGGGCATCGTCCTGCGGCTGCGACGGCAGCCGGCCCACGGCCAGGAGATCGAGCGCTTCGAGGAGCGCCTCCGCTCCCAGCTCGGCGAGCTGCTCCAGCAGCTCGGGAGCGGTAGCGTCCGCTCGCACGGCCAGCCGCCGCTGCAGACGGATCGGGCCGGTGTCGAGCCCGGGCTCGGTTTGCATGATGGTGATGCCGGTCTCGCGCTCGCCGCGGATGAGCGCCCACTGGACCGGAGCGGCACCCCGGTACCTGGGCAGCAGGCTCGCGTGCACGTTGAGGAAACCGTGACGTGGCACGCCCAGCAGATCGGCGGGCAGGATCTTGCCGTACGCGGCCGTCACGGCGACGTCGAGCTGGAGCGACGCGAGCTCCTCCTGGAAGGAACGGTTCCTGCGCAGCGTTGCGGGCTGCAGTACCGGAATGGCCAGATCGCGGGCGCGCTGTACGGTCGGGGGAGAGCTCAGCCGCATGCCACGCCCGGCAGGCTTGTCGGGTTGGGCCACCACCGCCAGGAGGCGGTGCCGACGCGCCAGCCCTTCCAGGCTGGGCAGCGCGAAGGCGGGCGAGCCGAAGAGGGCGACGCGCAGCTTCGCAGCGCCGTCGTCGCTCACTGCACCGCCACCGGGATCGGGGATCGCCGCAGCTCCTTGAGCAGCGCCTTGGCCTGCCGTTGGATATCCGCCAGCTCGGCGCGATGTTCCTCCAGGAAGGCCTGACGATCCCCCTCGGGCAAGCGATCGAAGAACAGGACGCCTTCAAGGTGGTCGTGCTCGTGTTGGAGAACGTGGGCGAAGTGCCCCTCGGCCTCGAGCTCGTGCCAGCCGCCTCCGACGTCCTGATAGCGGATCTGCACGCGCAGGTCGCGCTGGAGCGCATCGACGTACAGCCCCGGCACGCTGAGGCATCCATCCTGGCCGTACTGGATCCCGTCGCGCCGCAGAAGCTCGGGGTTGACCATCACGTGCTCGGCCACGACGCCGAGGCGCCGCCGCATCTGCTCGGGTGTCTCGTCGGCCGGGGCCTCCTCCGGCACGACCTCTCCCTCGGTATCCTCGTCTTCTTCCTCCGGAGCGAGCTCCAGGGCAACGAACAGGCGCCTGGGCACGCCGATCTGCGGCGCGGCCAGGCCGACCCCGTTGGCGTCGTACATCGTTTCGATCATATCGTCGGCGAGTTGCGCCAGCGCGTCGTCGAAGTGCGTCACGGGGCGCGCACGGCGCCGGAGCACGGGATCGCCGTAGTAACGGATCGGGTGGATCACCTCAGTCGAGTCCCTCCAGCCGGCTCGACCTAGGGGCTGCCGGGAGGGCGGCCGTACCGAAGGACCGCCGTCGGGGTGGACAGAGCGGCGATGCCCTGCGGAAGGTCGAGCTCGACAGGCAGAGTATACCGGCCGGCGTTGACGGGCGCCGTCGGCGGCTGTACCGTGCCCTTCACGCTTTCGATGCCGGCCAGAGCGCCTGGCGGGCCGGCGAGGGTCACGTCGTTCTGGCTCAGGGTGGTCTGTTCGAGGTTGGCGGCTTTCGGCGGGGTCAGGTCGATGGGGACGGTCTTGGTGATGAGGGCCGTGCGCGCACTCACCTGGACCGTCACCGTGGACGGCGCGATCTTCACGTTGGCGACCGGCACGCCGGCGTCGTCGACCGCGAAGGGGTGGGCCGAGGTCCGCCCCTCCTTGGCTGGAGCGACGACCACGACGTGGGCTACCTTCTGGAGAAGCTGATCCTGTCCCGTCAGCGTGACGGTTGCAGGCTGGGTGCTCACGGTCAGCAGCTCGTTCGCGGGCGGAGATCCGCTGAGCGCGGCGGTGAGGCCGATGGTGCGGTTCCCCACCGTCTCGAGGAAGCCGATGACGTCGCCAGGGGACACGCCGACCAGGTGGATGCCACGCGGGGGCTGGACGCTGATCGGTTGCTGGAACTCGCCGCTCAGGCCGCTCAGATCCAGCGTGGCCGTGATGCTGTCGGGACTCAGGCGATCGACGCGGCTGCTGGGACCGTCGACGTTGACCTCGACCATCTGCGGCACCCCCACGGCCACCTGGCTCTGCTTGACGCCCTCGACGGTGAGGGGCACCAGGAGGCTGCGCTGCGTGGTGGTGATGGAGCTGTCGGTGACGAGCAGCCAGATGACGAAGGCGAGCAGCAGAGCGCCCAGTTTCTGCGGCCAGTTGTGCGCTGCCAGCGTCGCGATGCGTTTCACGAAGCTCATTCGGAGTAGACCTCACGGAGGGCCTTGAGGACGTCGGCGGGAGCGATGTCGCTGACCAGCTCGCCGCTTCGGGCGATGCTGACCGTACCGCGCTCCTCGCTGACCACCACGACCAGGGCGTCGGTTGCCTCGGACAGGCCGAGGGCGGCCCGGTGCCGCGTGCCGTGCTTGACCGACCAGCCCTCATGGCGGTCCGACAACGGGAAGATGGCGCCTGCATGGGTGACGGTGTCGTCGCGGACGATGACCCCACCGTCGTGCAGCGGCCCCTTGGACGCGAAGATGGTCTGCAGCAGGGCGCTCGTGACGGGCGCCCCGATGGCGGTGCCGGTCTCCCCGTACTCGCGAAGGGGGGTACGGCGCTCGACCGCGATGAGGGCGCCGCGCCGTTGCGTGGCCAGCTCGCGGACCGCGCTCATGATTTCCTGCACCGGCCCGCCGTGACTCGTGCGGGTCAAGCGGCCCCGCCCCACCCGCTCGAGTGCGGCCCGCAGCTCCGGCTGGAACACCACCACGATGGCGATGAAGCCGACGGGTGCCACGCGATCGAAGAGCCACTTGGTAGCCTCGAGCTTGAGCTGCGCCGCCAGGAACCACAGCACTCCGAGCGCCAGGATCCCCCGCAGCACGTTCCAGGCGCGGGAGCCGATGAGCAGGACATAGCCCTGATACAACAGCACCGCGATGATGAGGATGTCGACGACGTCCTGGACGCGGAAGCCGCTAAGTGCAGCCAAACCCTTGCCTCCATCGCTGGATGAACGCCGACGGCCTTCTGGAGTGAAGAGGGCCGCCGCGCCTGCGTGCGGTGAGCGTGATCCGAGCGCGCCCGCCGAGCGCGCGGGAAGCCCGTTCGTACCGTCAACGATACCACAGCGAAGGGTCCGCGCCCCGTCCTGCCGGACCCGATGCGCGCGTGGGAGACGGCGCTGGGCCCGACCGACCGGACCGTGCTGCCACGCTCGGCGAGCGAGGGCGGCGCGTAGGGTACACTCTGTGGACACTCTGCGGCTGGAGGCAATGATGAACGAACTGAAGACGCGACTGGATGCTCTCCGGGGGTATCTTTGACCTGGCTGGCAAGCAGGCCAGGCTGGGCAAACTCGACCCCGAGCTGAACGATCCCAACTTGTGGAACGACCCCGATCGCGCGCGCAGCGTCACGCAGGAGGCGACGCGGCTGCGTCGCGTGGTCGATAGCTTCACATCGCTCGAGGGCGATGTCGAGGGCCTCGAGGAGCTCCTCGAGGGCGCCAGCGAAGAGGAGGCGGCGGAGCTCGAGGACGAGCGGGTGCGTGTCGAACAGGACCTGGAGACGCTCTACCGCGAAGCGCTCTTCGTTGGGAAGCACGATGATGCCGCCGCGATCGTCACAGTGAAGCCGGGGGCCGGCGGGACCGAGTCGTCCGACTGGGCGGGCATGCTGCTGCGCATGTACCGGCGCTTCGCCGAGCGCCATGGTTTCAAGGTGGAGCTCCTCGACCTCGTGGTGAACAGCGATGCGCCCAGCGGCATCGACTACGCGCAGATGATCGTGCGTGGCGAGCGCGCCTTCGGGCTTCTCCAGGTCGAGAGCGGCGTGCATCGCCTGGTGCGCGTGAGCCCGTTCGACGCCCAGAATCGCCGGCACACCAGCTTCGCCTCGGTCGAGGTCATGCCCGAGATCGACGAAACCATCCAGATCGACATCGATCCCAAGGACGTTCGGGTGGACGTCTATCGCTCGAGCGGACCGGGTGGGCAATCGGTCAACACGACCGACTCGGCTGTGCGCGTCGTCTACCGCGGCGGTACCCCGGAGGAGATCGTGGTGACCTGCCAGGACGGCAAGTCGCAGATCAAGAACCGCGAGAAGGCGATGACGGTCCTGCGCAGCCGGTTGTTCGAGCGGGAGGAACGCCGGCGCCGCGAGGAGCAGATGAAGGCCCGGGGAGAGCAGAAGTCGATCGAATGGGGGTCGCAGATTCGCAGCTACGTGCTCGACAAGCAGTACGTCAAGGACCATCGGTCGGCGGCCATGCGGCACGATCCCGACAACGTGCTGGACGGTGACATCGACGATCTGATCTGGTCCGGGCTGGAGTGGACGGCGCAGAGCCGTGCCGCGGACTGACCGACCGCATGGCCGTGGCGGCCGGAGCGGGGCCCCGGCCGGGAGCCTCGACGGGTGAGGATCCTGATCCTGTCGGACGTAGTCTCACCCGTTGTCTACTCGCCCAACTTCCCGGGCAACCTACCTCCGTTCGATCTGGTGCTTGCGGCCGGGGACCTGCCTGGCTACTTCCTCGAGTTCGTCGCCACCAAGACCCGGGTCCAGCCCGTCTACGTGCTTGGCAACCACGGCAACGGCTACGTCCGGTCCGCCGGCGGCGACGAGCTGCGCCTGCCGGGCGGCTGCCTGAACGCCCATGCCAGAGTCGTCGAGGTCGGAGGCCTGCTGATCGCCGGCGTCGAGGGGTGCCTGCGCTACCGACCGGGATCCCAGCAGTACTCGGAGCTCGAGATGCGCCTGTTCACCGCCCGCCTGGCGCCCAGGCTGCTGCTCAACCGGTTGACCCGGGGCCGGGCCGTGGACGTGCTCCTGACGCATGCACCGCCGCAGGGCCCGCATGCGGGCGCGGACCTTCCCCACCGGGGCGTCGGGGCCTTCAACCGCTTCCATCGCGTCTGGCGCCCGCGGCTCCACGTCCACGGGCACGTGCACCTGTCGGGCGCGAACGCGCGCCGGGAGTACGTGACGGAGGAGGGGGTGCGCGTCGTGAACGCCTACGACTTCGCCGTGATCGACCTTCCCGGGGCCGGCTGAGGCGTCGGCCGGACGTCGCGCTGGTGTGGCCGGCGCTGCCATAATCGTGGGCATGGACGTAACAGCCTCGTACGCCCGCTTCGGCGGGGTCGTGCGGCAGGGGAGGATCCTCCACTTCGGCGCTCCCGGGCCGGAGGCTCGAGCCGCGCTGGACGGTACCGGCGCGCTTCTCGCGCCAATGCCGGCCGTCACACCCTTGCGGGTCGAGGGAGCCGACCGCGCCGCATTCCTGCACGGCCAGCTCACGGCTGCCGTGCAGGGCATCCCGGCCGGCAGCGCCGGCAGGACGCTTCAGCTCAACGTGCGCGGGCAGGTCGTCGGCGAGGGCACGCTGTGCGTACGCGACGCGGACGTCTTCCTCGCCGTCGATGACGGCCGCGGTCCTGACGTCAGGGCCTCGCTCGAGCAGCACATCGTCTTCGACGACGTGACGGTGGAAGACCTCAGCGGCACGCTCACCGCGCTCACCCTCCAGGGCGGTCGGTCGGCAGCCGTCCTCGAGACCGTGCTGGGCGCCGTGCCGGAGGCGGGCCGCTTCGTGCAGGCGCCCTTCCTCGACGCCGCGGTGCTGGCGGCGCCCTGCCGCCGGTCGGTCGCCGGCGGCTTCGACCTTCATGTGCTCGCGCGGCAGCTCCCCGAGCTGGTGAGCGCCCTGCGGGACGGGGGAGCCACGCTCGTCGGCGAAGAGGCGGCGATCCTGGCGCGCGTGGCGGGGGGGATCGCGAGCGCCGCTCACGACGGCGGCTCCGGAGCGCTCCCGCAGGAGCTGGGGTTGGAGGCGGCGGTGGCAACCGGCAAGGGTTGCTACCTGGGGCAGGAGATCATGGCCCGGATCGAGGCGCGCGGCTCCGTGCGAAGGCATATCGTGCGCCTGCGACTCCATGGCGAGGCCGAAGCGCTGGCGAGGCTCGAAGCGTCCGAGGAGCGGGCGCTGCGTCTCGACGGCCGCGAGGTGGGCCGCCTCAGCTCACTCGTGCGCGGGCCGAACGGGGCCTGGCGGGGTCTCGGAATGGTCCGGCGGGACCTCGAGCCGGGTGCTGCGCTGGACGCTGGCGGCGCGCAGGCCGTACCGGAGCCGCTCGCGTCCCAGCCGCTCTAGCCGCATGCCGCGCGTCGGTGACCGTACAATCCACGGCGTCTTCCGGCACCGACCTATAATGCCCGCATGAAGGATAAACAGCGTTGGCTGCGGGAAGACTACGCCGAAGCGACGGAGCGGTTCGCGGAGCGCGACGCCCTGTTCGAGACGCTCTCCGGCATCCCGGTCGACCCGATCTACACGGCCGACGACAGGGCCTCCGTGGACGAGGCGGCGGATCTTGGCTTTCCGGGCGCCTACCCCTATACGCGGGGCGTGCAACCCTCGATGTACCGGGGCAAGCTCTGGACGATGCGCATGTTCGCCGGGTTCGGCACCGCCGAGCAGACGAACGAGCGCTTTCACCGCCTGCTGGAAGCCGGCCAGACCGGTCTTTCCACCGCCTTCGACCTGCCCACGTTGATGGGCTACGACTCCGATCACGCCTTCGCCCGCGGCGAGGTGGGCAAGTGCGGGGTGGCCGTGTCCAGCCTCGCGGACATGGAGGTCCTCTTCGACGGCATCGATCCGGAGACGATCACGACCTCGATGACGATCAACAGTCCCGCCAATGCCATCTGGGCCATGTACCTGGCCATGGCGATGAAGAAGGGGGCCGATCTGGACAAGGTCGGCGGCACGATCCAGAACGACATCCTGAAGGAGTTCATCGCCCAGAAGGAGTTCATCTTCCCGCCGGAGCCCAGCGTCAAGCTGGTCGTCGACACCTTCGAGTGGGGTCCGGTCAACGTGCCGCGCTGGAACTTCATCAGCGTCTCCGGCTACCACATCCGTGAGGCAGGCTCCACGGCGGTCCAGGAGCTGGCGTTCACGCTGGCCGATGGCATCCACTACGTGCGCAAGGCTCTCGAACGCGGGCTCGATATCGACGAGTTCGCTCCGCGGATCAGCTTCTTCTTCAACGTCCACAACGACTTCTTCGAGGAGATCGCCAAGTACCGTGCGGCGCGCCGCATCTGGGCGCGTCAGATGCGCGAGGTGTTCGGCGCCCGGGATCCGCGCTCCTGGATGCTCAGGACGCATGCCCAGACCGCCGGCGTTTCGCTGACGGCGCAGCAGCCGCTGGTCAACGTGGCCCGCGTCGCCATCCAGGCCCTGGCCGGCGTGCTGGGCGGGACCAATAGCCTGCACACCGACGCCTACGACGAAGCGCTGGCGCTTCCGACCGAGGACGCCGCCACGCTGGCGCTCCGGACGCAGCAGGTCATCGCCTACGAGACGGGGGTGGCGAACACCGTCGACCCTCTCGCCGGGTCGTACTACCTGGAGTCGCTCACGGGCGAGATGGAACGGCAGGCGCTGGCCTACTTCGAGCAGATCGATGCCCTCGGCGGGGTGGAGCAGGCCATCGAGGCGGGCTTCTTCGCGCGCGAGGTCGGAGATGCCAGCTGGCGCCAGCAGCGCGACATCGACGAGGGTCGACGCTGGGTCGTGGGCGTCAATGCCTTCCGGCAGGAGAACCCGGAGGTGCCCATACAGCTGGTGGACCCCGAGGTGTCGAGGGTGCAGGAGGAGAGGCTCCAGCGCGTGCGTCGCGAACGCGACCCGGAGCGTGCCGAGGCTGCTCTGGCGGGGCTGCGACGGGCCGCCAAGCAGGGGGCGAACACCATGCCCGCCTTCGTGGAGTGCGCCCTCGCCTACTGCACGCTCGGTGAGCAGATGGACGTGCTACGTGAGGTCTACGGAGTCTACGAGGAACCCGTTCTGATCTGATTCAGGGTGCAAGCGCCCGAGGAGTGTGCATGGAACGACCCATCCGCGTTCTCATCGCGAAACCCGGTCTCGACGGCCACGACCGGGGAGCCAAGGTCATCGCTCGTGCGCTGCGCGACGCGGGCATGGAGGTCATCTACACGGGGCTCCGGCAGACCGGCGCGATGATCGTCAACGCCGCCATCCAGGAGGACGTCGATGCCGTCGGGCTAAGTGTGCTGTCGGGGGCCCACATGCACTACTTCCGCGAGGTGGTGGAGGGGCTCGCCGCCCGGGGCGCCGAGGACATCCTGGTGTTCGGCGGCGGCATCGTACCGGACCAGGACCTCGCCGCCCTCGACGAACTCGGCGTAGGCGCCATCTTCACGCCGGGCGCGAACACCCGCGACGTGGTGGAGTACCTGCGTCGCGAGGTACCGGAGCGGCGCCGGGCCGGCGTCTGACCCAGCCAAGCGCGTGACGTTCGTCACACCTGCCGAACCGTGTTGAAGGCGGCGCGTCGGGCGAGTGAGCGTCGTGCTGGACAAGGGTCAAGGACCCACTCCGAAGTCGCCGCATTTTTCATGAACATGAAGCATCTCATCACGGGCCAAAGGTTCGTTTGTTACATTTGCTGCAGAGCTGGTCGTCCAGCGAGATCCGTCGAGGGGAACGTACGTTGCAAGACCGAATCGTTGCATTGGCCGTCGTGGTCCTCTTCATGGTTGCGCCCGTTGCGGTGGCGGATGGTTACGCCCTCCACACGGTTCGCCCGGGAGACTCGCTCGGTTCCATCGCCTCCAGCTACAACATCGGCGTCGATGCCCTGATGGCAGCCAACGACCTCAAGGGCTCGGTCATCCAGCCGGGCGAAACCCTCAAGGTCCCCTACGTTGCGGCCATCGGCGGCCCGGTGCAGGCCGGTCCGCGCGTGCCCCCCGGGTTCAGCTGGCACACCCTGAAACCCGGGGAGACGCTCTCCTCGGTGGCACAGGCCTACGGCCTCAGCGTGGACGCCCTGGTGGGCGCCAACCCCACCATCTCGTCGCTCGACAACCTGCCTGCCGGCGTGGATCTGCTGATCCCGACGCGTGAGGGACTGGTCGTCACGTTGGAGGCCGGTCAATCGCTGGCGGACGTGCTCTCGAAGTACCACGCGGACCCGGCGACGGTGGCGCGCGCCAACCACTTGCGCTCGCCGTTCGACGTCCAGCCCGGCATGATGCTGTTCCTGCCCGGTGTCGTTCCCACCAAGGCGCTGGCACGCCTGAAGAAGGTGCGTGCGGCCGAGCATCGCTTCATCTGGCCGATCCAGGGGCGGATCACCTCACCGTTCGGTCCGCGCCACCTGGGCATGGGGACCTCGAACTTCCACCGCGGCATCGACATCGCGGCGCCTTGGGGCACGCCGGTGCATGCCTCGCGCGCAGGCGTCATCATCTACGCCGGCTGGTCCAACGAAGGCTACGGCAACCTGGTCCGCATCCGTTCCTCGGATGGCGACGAGACCTGGTACGGCCACTTCAGCAAGATCCTGGTGCACGTCGGGCAGTACGTCAATCAGGGGCAGGTGATCGGCCGGGAAGGCTCGACCGGCATCTCCACCGGTCCGCACGTCCACTTCGAGGTCCATATCCACGGTCGCGCGGTCGACCCCATGACGGTGCTCCACTGACCCATCCAACCTAGCTGAGATAGCTGCCGCCGCGATGACGCAGCGCCAGCTGCCAGTCAGCCCACGCTCCAGGCATGGGCCCCAAGTGTGCAGGTGTGCCTGACGGAGTCGCTCGGGGACCGCTGCGGCGAACCTTCCGGCCCTCAGCCGTCCTCCTTGGGCCAGAGGATGCGGCCGCAGCTGGGGCAGCGCACCACACCGCGATTGCGGCGGGCCTTCTGGATGACGTGGATCGGGAGGCGCACGCTACACCCTCCGCAGCGCTGGTTGTCGACGATCTCGACCAGGCCGAGGCCGCGCCGGGCGCGGCGGACCTGCTCGTACTGCTTCAGGAGCCCCCGGTCGAGCGATGCTGCAAGGGCCTCCCGCTGCTTCTTGAGCTGCTCCGTGCGGTCGTCGACCCCGGCGACGCGCGCGTCCTCCTCAGCCACCATGGCGTCGAGGGTCGGTTGGAGCTCGTCGAGCTCGGCCTGCAAACCGTCGACCTCCTGCTCGAGCGTTTCCAGGCTCTCCATCAGAGGCAGCGCGTCCTCCTCGAGCTCCTGCACCCTGGTGGCGAACTGCAGCTCCTGGTTCTGGTACTGCGACGCCTCCTTTGCGCTACTGGCGCGGAGGGACGATTCGGACGCGTCCTTGCGCCGCTCCTGGAGCGTCTTGAGCTCGAGGTCGGTCGCGGCCACGCGCCTGCGCAGCTCGTCGCGCTCCTGCTGCTTGCGCTCCAGTCGCCGCACCAGGTCGCGACGCTTCTCGCGCGTCTCCAGAAGCTCGGGCGGCGTCTGCGCCCGCTCCTCCTGGAGGGCGTCGAGCTGCAGGTCGAACCCCTGGACTTCGCTCAACTTCTCCAACATGCCGCCTCCAGACAGTAAAAAACTCCGTTCGCACGGGCCCGAACGGAGTTCATGAATGCGCCTTCGTGAACGGTCGCTTCACGAAAGCGAGTGTAGCACGGGCTGCGCCGCGACGCTTCCGCGTTGGCCAGGACGGGGCCGCGAAGGCGGGCATCTGCGCGAGGAGGGCGAGCAGCCGACGCGGAGCACCCTCGAGAAGGGCGCGCGGCGCGCCCGCCGGCGCTTCGGGCCGTCCGGCGTCGCGGGCAGCACGGTAGAATGCCGGGGGCATGATCGAGGACTCTCCGGAAGGGTTCATCCACCGCTGGCGTTCGTTCGCAGCCGAGGTTCGGTTGTTCGCGCGTACCGAGGGCTCGCCGCTGCTCGAATGCATGGCTGATGGCGTGATCCTCCAGCTGCTCGACCGCAGCGGCCCCTACGCATCGGGCCCCGGCCTGCGGCATGTCATCCTCAACCCCATGGTCGAGCGGCTGACGGCAGCCGAAGAGGAGACGCCGGCCCTCGAGGTCACCGGCCTCGGCCAGCTCCGCGGGACCGGCCGGGTGATCGGCGGCGAGGGCGAGTTCACCGTCGTCGACTGCGGCGTGCCGCTCGTCGTGGCGGTCATGGACGAGGCCGCCGAGCGCTTCGAGGAGGGCCGCTACGTGAGCTTCGAGGGGCTCCCGCCGGTACACGGCTTCGTGGTGCCGGAGTCCTCGCGCTCGCAGCGCCGTGAGGCGGCCGAGAGCACCGACGACGCGATGTAGCCTGGACTCGCTCGTCGCTCGCGCTTCCGCGACCGCGCGCGGGTCTGCTAGAATGCCCGGTCATGCCGAAGGTCGTCCGCAGTCGCCGACAAGCCGGGCCCGTCGAGGTCACGCCGGCCGGGATCGTGGCGGTCGAGGCAGGCTCGCCGGCCTCGCGCGCCGGGGTGCGACCGGGTTGGCAGCTGCTGCGCGTGAACGGGCGCGCCATCCCCGACGTGCTGGCGTACCGGCGTGAGCTCGAGCGGGGCGACGCCGAGGTCGAGGTGCGCCGTCCCGATGGCGGCAGCCCCGTGCGCTTCCGGGTCTCCTGGGAGGATCCCGGCCTCGAGTTCGACGACGTCATCTTCGACGGCATCCGGCTGTGCGCCAACAAGTGCGACTTCTGCTACATCCACCAGATGCCCAGAGGTATGCGCAAGAGCCTGTACATCATGGACGACGACTACCGCACCAGCTTCCTCTACGGCTCCTTCGTCACCCTCACCAACCTCAGCGAGGGCGACCTGGATCGCATCCTGGACGAGCACCTGAGCCCCCTCTACGTGTCGGTGCACAGTGCGGATGATGGCCTGCGCGACGACCTCATGAAGCCTTGGCCCCACAAGGTTCCCGAACCCGGTGCGCTGCGCATCCGCGACATGATCGAGCGCCTGGAGCCGATCGACCTCTACACCCAGATGGTGCTGCTGCCCGGTCGCAACGACGGCGAGGCGTTGAGCGCCACGCTCGAGTACCTGGCCGGGCGCCCCAACGTACGGGCGGTGGCGGCCGTGCCCGTCGGACTGACCGACCATCGCGCCCACCTGCCCGCGATCGACCCCTACACACCCGAGCAGGCGGCGGACGTGCTCGCCCGCGTCCAGGTGTTCCAGCAGCGCATGCTCGATGCACGGGGCACCCGCTTCGTGTTCGCCAGCGATGAGTTCTACCTCCGCGCCGGCGTGCCGCTGCCGGAGAGCGCGGCGTACGAGGGCTTCCCGATGCTTGAGAACGGCATCGGCATGGTCCGCGACTTCCTGGACGAGGGCCTGCCGGAGCTACCGGACCGCTTGGACGCTCCCAGGCGCGTGCTGCTCGCGACCGGCCGGCTGTTCGCACCGGTGCTCGAGCGGGCGGTCGAGCCGCTCGCGGCGGTGCAGGGGTTGGAGCTCGAGGTGCGGGCGGTGGCCAATCGCACCTTCGGTGAGGTCACGACGGTGGCGGGACTGCTGGCGGGTGGCGACCTGCTGGCGGCCGTGGGCCGCGGCGAGGCCGACCTGCTGCTCCTCTCGCCCAACATGCTCAAGTACGGCACCGAGACCTTCCTCGACGACACCACGCTGGGCGAGCTACGGGAGCGCCTCGGCATGGCCGTTGATGTCGGCGGGAGCACGCTCGGCCGGCTGGCTCGCTCGGTCCTGCTCGGCAGCGGGCAGCTCGAGGCTCCCTCGTTCGGCTTCAGCACCCACGCCATCAAGGAAGCGGCGCGCCAGCATTGACCCTGCCGAGGGGTACGATTGCCGCGCTGCACGCGTGGTAGCCTCGTAGCGTGACGACCGATCCACGCGCGACGCCTTCCCTGGGGCGCTACCTAGCCTTCGTCAAGTTCGAGCACACCCTCTTTGCGCTTCCCTTCGCCTACGGCGGCATGCTGCTGGCCGCAGGCGGCTGGCCCGGCTGGCGGGTGTTCGCCCTCGTGACGATGGCCATGGTCGGCGCGCGCAGTGCCGCCATGGCGTTCAACCGGGTGATCGACGCCCGCCTCGACGGGTTGAACCCGCGCACCAGCGACCGCGAGATCCCGGCCGGGCGGCTGAGCCGGCGCGACGGCCTGCTCCTGGCAGCGCTCGGTCTGCTGCTGCTGATCGTGGCGGGCGCGCTCCTCAACCCCCTCACGCTGGCGCTGCTTCCGATCGCGGTGGTGTTCCTGACGCTCTACCCCTACCTCAAGCGGTTCACCTGGTTGTGCCACTTCTGGCTCGGCGCCACCATCGGCGCCGCGGCCGCGGGGGGCTGGATCGCCGTGACCGGAGCCTTCTCGTTCACGGCCGTGGCGCTGTGGTTGGCGGTGGGCACCTGGATCGCCGGCTTCGACATCATCTACGGTGTCCTCGACCTCGCGTTCGACCGGCGCGTGGGGCTCCACAGCATCCCCGCGAGATTCGGCGTGCGACGTGCCCTGGCGGTGTCGGCGGCCACGCACCTGGTGAGCTTCGCGGCGCTGGCGGCGGTGCTGCTGTGGATCCACCTGGGATGGCCCTACGGGGTGGCGCTGGTGGCGACCGCGGGGGTGCTGCTCTACGAGCAGGTGGCGGTGCGCCGGCTCGAGCCCGCTGTCGTGCTTCGCTCGTTCAACGCCAACCTGGTGGTGGGTCTGGTCATGCTTCTCGGCATCGTCGGCGGACTGGCGCTGCGGGGCTGAGCCGCGCGACCTGGTGCCGGAGAACGGTCCTGCACGGCGAACCTGCTACCGTAACAGACGTGACTGAGGTCCCGCTCTTCCCCCTCGAGGTGGTGGTGTTCCCCGGCATGACCGTGCCGATCCACATCTTCGAGGAGCGCTACAAGCGCCTGGTTCGTTACTGCCTGGAGCAGGACACCAAGCGCTTCGCGATCGTGCTGGTGACCCACAACGCCCCGATCCGCGATACGCCCGTCGGCATCGCCGCCATGGGCGCCCTGGTCGACATCCTGAGCATCCAGGAGAACGCCGACGGCACCTTCGACCTGCTGGTACACGGCCAGGAGCGGTGTCGTGTCGAGGTGCTGCGGCGCGAGGACATCCGCGAGTCCGACGGCGGCCACCGTCCACTGTTCTTCGTGGACGACACGGTGGCGGCCATCGCGCGTGACGACCCGAACCAGGAGCAGGTGGCTGCCTGGGACGCCCTCGACAGCTTCCGCCGCTACGCGACCGCGTTCTTCGCCGATGGCGCGGTGGCGCAGGTGGAGGCGAACCTTCCGGACGACCCGCTCTACCAGGCCTCGTTCATCTGCGCCAACATGCGCGTGCCGCTGGCCTCACGCCAGGTCCTGCTGGAGGCCTCGTCGTTGCGCGAACGCTTCGAGCTGGCGCGCAAGATGATGGAGGAACAGCTGAGCGCGGCACCCGGCAAGGAAGCATGAGCGGCACGGGTCCTGCCGGCAGCGAGGCGCTGCGCTTCCGCTGGTCGGCGCTGCCCGCGGCGACGGCGGACCTCGCGGGCGTGGGTGGCCGCATCCGAGTGCAGCCCGAGGACTTCCGGGTCGAGGAGGTCCCCGCCTACCTGCCGCAGGGCAGCGGCTCGCACCTCTACCTCAAGGTCGAGAAGCGAAACCTCACGACCCGCGACCTGGTGACGGCCCTGATGCGCCAGGGACTGCGGGAGAACGAGGTCGGCGTAGCCGGTCTCAAGGACAAGAGTGCCGTCACGGTGCAGTGGCTCAGCGTGCCGAAACGCTTCGAAGCGGAGGCGTCGGTGCTGGAGGCGCTGCCGGGTGTGCGCGTCCTGGAGCGCTCCTACCATCGCAACAAGCTCGCGATCGGGCACTTGCGGGGCAACCGTTTCATGGTTCGGATCCGGGACGCGGAGGATGCGGGAAGGGGGGCTTCGCGCGCTCGGGCCGTGCTCGCAGCGCTGGCCAGCCGTGGCGTGCCGAACTACTTCGGGCCCCAGCGCTTCGGCCGCTTCGGGACCAACGCCGTCGACGGCCTCAAGGTGCTGGCAGGGGAGCAGGTGCCGGGCGGGCACCGCCTGAGGCGGTTCTTCGTGTCGGCGTTGCAGTCGCTGCTGTTCAACGCGCTGCTGGCCGACCGGATCGAGGCGGGACTCCTCCAACGCGTCGTGACTGGAGACTGGGCCCGTAAGCACGACACCGGTGGGGTGTTCCTGGTCGAGGACGGGGAGCTGGAGTCTCCCCGGGCCGGCCGGCTCGAGATCAGCGCGACGTTGCCGCTCTATGGACGGCGGGTGCGCCTCTCCGACGGGGAGGCCGGCGCCCTCGAAACGCGGGTGCTGGACCGGTTCGGGCTCCGCTGGAGCGCGTTCGGCTCGCGCCGCGGCGACCGCCGGCCGAGCCGGGTGCTGCTCGAAGATGTCGAGGTGGAGTCCGGGCCGGACGCGCTCACCATCGCCTTCACCCTGCCCAAGGGCAGCTACGCCACCGTGGTGCTCCGCGAGGTGATGAAGGTCGACATCGACGCTCCGGTTGCGACCCCCGAGGAGAGCTCGGCCGAGGACGACATTCGCGCGGTCGACGACGGGGACGGCGAAGTCTGAGGCTTGCGGTCACGGCTGGGATAGTTCAGGAGCCGGTGCCGGCCTCCGGCGTGCGGGGTCGTCGGTTGGGAGAGGTGCGCTGCGGCGACCCCCAGAGACGCCGCGCGAGCAGCTCGAGCAGGAACAGCGCCAGCGCGGCCGCGGCGATCGGCGGCCACAACGGCAGCGTGCCGCCCCCCACCGCCGGGGCGTAGGGCGCACCGGGGGTGATGACGCGGCCGCCCGTCCGTCGGGAGATCTCGGCCAGGAGGGAGGGCCCTCCGGTGTCGGCGAACTCCGGGTCCGGCCCGCCGACCCGTGCACGAGCGACTACCTCGGACCCCTCGGAGACCACGACGCTGCCGCTGCTGCCGGCTCGGTAGGGGAGGCGGGCCTGGTACCGTCCGGGCGCCACCTGCTCCATGGCCGCCGCATGGCCGTCGAAACGGACCGTGAGCGACTTGTTGTTGACGTACGCTCCGCCCTTGACGGCGTCGACCACGACCTGAAGGCCCCCACCGTCACGGGTGGCGCGGGCCTGGTAGACCAACGGCCGGGCCTGCAGCCACCGGGTCAGGGTGGCGAGGTCGCCGGGCAGGCCCGACCAGCCGCCGAACGGCCCCGCCCACTGGTTGAGGTCCGTGGTGAGCGCGGCGGTGCGTCCCAGACCGACGTGCCGGATAGCCAGGATCGGCTCGTCATGCTTCCCGGCCAGCAGCTCCTGCGCCGTCGGCCGCAAGCTGGTGGCGACGTAGGCCTCGACCTGCGGCAGCGTCGCGGGGAACTGCAGCAGGGCGTTGGGTCGCGGTTGAGGAGCGGTCGGCTCCTGGACCAACAGCTTGCGGGTGGCGGTCAGGGCCTCGCTGGTGAAGATGGAGGGCAGGGTGTTCACGTCGAGGGCCTGGTAGTAGCGCCCGCCACCGGCGCGGGCGATGGCGGCGAGTCGCTGGAAGTCCGCCGACGCGCCGATCGCGATGGTCGAGGTGGTGATGCCCTCGGCCCGGCCCTGGGCCGCCAGCGCCCCGAAGTCGGTTACCGGGCCGCTGTTGAACGGCCCCTGGCCGTCGTAGAGCTTGCCGTCGGAGAGGATGATGATGTGCTTGACCGAGGCCCGGGTCTGCTGCAGAGCGTCGAGGGCGTCCCGATAGGCCGGTCCGAGCACGGTGCCGCCTGCCGTGGTGATGCCGAGGATGCCCTGCAGCATCACGCGCTTGCCCCGCTCGGTGGCCTTGCGCAGGTGGAAGACCCAGTTCGTGCTGGAGGGGTCGCTGAACGCGATCAGCCCGATGAGGTCGTCCTGATACGCGAGCTCGACGACCTTGACGGCGCCCTGCTTGGCGAGCTCGAGCTTGGACGGCGAGCCGGCGCTCATCGACTGCGAGTGGTCGAGCACGATCACCATGGCCACCTGGGGGAGGCTCACCTTGGTGCGTACGTCCGTGGTGACCGGCAGCACGTCCTCGACCGGGGTGCGGTACCAGCCGCCCAGCCCGAAGCTGTGCGGGCCGCCCGTCATCCACAACCCGCCTCCGTTCTCCACGTACTGCTTGAGAAGCTGGAGCTGGCCCGTCGTGAACTGCGCCGCGCTGCCGCGCACGACCACGGCGCTGGCCTCCATCGGCGCCTTCACGTCGGCGACCGTTCCGTCCTGCACCTCGATACCCTGGGCACGCAGCAGCCTGGAGAGCGCAGGATCGCCGATCACCAGCACCGGCGGCCGGGACCGCACCGTGATCTCGGTTTGCTGCCGGTCGTCTCCGGAGGGTTGTGGGAAGTCTGCCGAGATGGAGGCGTCCACCGTCACCGACGACGCCTTGCCGCCGACCTGGAAGCTGAAGGGGATGGCGTGGCGACCCTTGGGCAACTCCCTGGTGATCGGCGCGAGAAGGCGGCCGTCGACGCTGGGTTGCAGGGTGACGCTCGCGTTCCGATCGCTGTCGATGACGGCCACGACCTGCGCGTTCTGCCCGGGAGCCGCCTGGTCCGGCGCCAGAAGCCGTGAGAGACGCACGTTCGGCCGCCTACCCACGGCCAGCGTGTCGACCGGGATGTCGGGCAGCGCATCCAGGACATGCCCGCGCGACTGGACGCCGTCGCTGATGAGGAGGGCCCGCCGGGCCCCGGAGGCGGCAGCTACCTGCAGGGCGCGCGCCAGGTCCGTCGAGCCCGTGTTGAGCACCGACGGTACATCGGCCCCGAGGGTCGGGACGCGCGCCGTGTCGCTGGCGAGGTAGAAGACCTCGGGCCGGGCGGCGGCACCGCGGCGGACGAGCGCCCGGGCGGCCTGGAGCGCGCCCGAGCCGACGCTGTCCGAGACGTCCACCAGGAGGGCCAGACGCCCTCCCGCGCGCGGCAACGAAGGCTGCGTGAGCGCCAGCACCAGCAACGCCAGCCCCAGCGCACGCAGCCACCACCAGGGCCGCCGCGGCAGGAGCAGCAGGAGCGGCAACGCCAGAAGCGCCCAGGGAAACCCCAGGTGAAGGCCCGCGGGGAGCACGCCCCATCGTAGCAGCCGACGGCGTCGCCCCGGCGCGCCGCGCGACCACGGTGACGGCGCCTCCAGACGCGAAGTTTTCGCCCTGGGGACGCCCGCTCGGCTTGCTATGATTCGGGCGATGGTTGCCAACGAGAAGCCCTACGTTCTCGTCGCCATGACCACCGCGGAGCGTGGTGAGGGCTTGCGTGGCGTGGTGTCGGAGATCGGCTACGACGCCACCATGTTCAGCGACGTCGAGGAGCTGCTCTACCACACGCGTGTCTCGGTACCGGCCGCCCTCGTGCTCGAGCACGGTCTCGCGGCCAAGGTGCCGCAGCTCGATCTGGTGGCGCTGCTGCGGCGCCGCAAAGCGCTCGCCGAGGTGCCCTTCGTGTATCTGGGCCCGCCCGACCCGCAGACCCATGCCACCGTGGTGCAGTCGGGAGCGGATGCCTACCTGGCCTTGCCGACCCGGCCCCAGGTGGTGAAGGCGCACCTGGAGCGGCTGATGGGCCGTCAGCAGACGGAGCGGACGCTGCGCCAGGCGCTCGAGCGCTCCCGCAACTTCGAGCAGGCCTACAAGGAGAGCGAGCGCGTCAAGGACGACCTCATCCACATGCT